>NZ_JARESO010000594.1:0-201 GCF_046030175.1 Paraburkholderia sp. RL17-373-BIF-A | reverse complement strand
CCAGTCGCTGGCCCGGCCAAAGTTCATGCCGGTGCTGTCGACGATTGCCGTCACCGCCTCACCCCGCTTCAGGCGGGCCGCCAGCCGCTCACAGCGCTGCCGGATCTCCACTTTCAGCGTGGCAAACCGGTCGCTCAGCTGACCGAAGCTGGGCACCGCAATAGTCAGGCCACGTGCGCTCCAGTAATCCTCCATGAAGCC
>NZ_JARESO010000593.1:0-202 GCF_046030175.1 Paraburkholderia sp. RL17-373-BIF-A | reverse complement strand
AGGCAGACCATTATCTATACCGAGAGGCGTGCAGATCGATCCCGCGTTCCAGATGGCCACTGCTCGCAGGGCGCGACGAGGAATTTCGAGGGATGAGTCCGAGCGTCGTGAAACCAGAAAAGACGATCCCGGCAAGCATCTCATCGGTAAACAGATCAGAGTATTGCATAACAGCTTCGAGCGACATCCTCGCCAACGGTAC
>NZ_JARESO010000592.1:0-202 GCF_046030175.1 Paraburkholderia sp. RL17-373-BIF-A | reverse complement strand
CACGCTGGAACTTGCTGAGCGCTCGTGAGCGCAACCTGCCAAGCAACTGGACGCCTACCTCGTCGAACGAACGCCGTTGGCGAGCCTGCGAAGAATCTATTGGATCATCATGTCTGCTGTGACTGCACAAACATTTGCACGAGCTTTTCTCGGGAAGGATCAATCTGGTGAGTCGTTCCGGGGCGGGACGCACGAAGCCTTC
>NZ_JARESO010000591.1:0-203 GCF_046030175.1 Paraburkholderia sp. RL17-373-BIF-A | reverse complement strand
ATTGGTACCACCGCTTCAACCTGAGCCTGCGGGACATTGAGGAGTTGCTGCTCGAACGTGGCGTGGACGTGACCTATGAGTTGATCCGCAACTGGTGCGACCGGTTTGGAGCACAATTCGCGCGCCGGGTGAAAGCCGTGCGCGGCAAGCCGGGCTCAACCTGCCATCTCGATGAAGTGTTCCTGAGACTGCAAGGTGAGCCA
>NZ_JARESO010000590.1:0-205 GCF_046030175.1 Paraburkholderia sp. RL17-373-BIF-A | reverse complement strand
TGCGTTCCACGCATTGGCCACCTCATTGCCGTGCCGCCGAACCGCAATCTTCGGCAGCCCCGTGGTGCCGCCTGTGCAGAAGAAGGACGATACATCGTCGAGGCTCACCCGACGCGTGCTGCTGAGCGCCTCCCCGTCCTCCCTCGCGATTGCGGTGCTGAAATCGTGTATGCCAATATGCGAAGGAACGGCACTGTGAACGCCG
>NZ_JARESO010000589.1:0-205 GCF_046030175.1 Paraburkholderia sp. RL17-373-BIF-A | reverse complement strand
GGGCGTTCACAGTGCCGTTCCTTCGCATGTTGGGATACACGATTTCAGCACCGCAATCGCGAGGGAGGACGGGGAGGCGCTCAGCAGCACGCGTCGAGTGAGCATCGACGATGTATCGTCCTTCTTCTGCACAGGCGGCACCACGGGGCTGCCGAAGATTGCGATTCGCCGGCACGGCAATGAGGTGGCCAATGCGTGGAACGCG
>NZ_JARESO010000588.1:0-207 GCF_046030175.1 Paraburkholderia sp. RL17-373-BIF-A | reverse complement strand
ATTCGCGACGTACTTCGCGAGGGAGTCGCGATGAAGTACGGCGTGATTGAACAGATGCGACAGGACTATCCAGTGCCACCGATGTGCCGCTTGCTGGGAGCTGGAGGTCGGCATAAAAGACTATATCCGGCACTACAACCACGACCGTATCAAGCTAAAACTGCAGGGCATGAGCCCCGTAAAATATCGGACCCAATTCGGAGAGGC
>NZ_JARESO010000587.1:0-207 GCF_046030175.1 Paraburkholderia sp. RL17-373-BIF-A | reverse complement strand
GTATGCGATCCACGAACGACGCCCCTCAGAGTAAGGTGGCGGAGCGCGTGAGGTGTGGTAGTGATGCGGGTCAGCGGAGGTCGGCCGGCATTTTCCAGGGAAGCAACGCGTCGTAGTCGTCGACGGTCTTCGCCAGAGGCAGGCGCTGGAACAGCCAGGTGAGGTACCGGTAGGGATCGATGCTGTTTGCTTTGCAGGTTTCGACGA
>NZ_JARESO010000586.1:0-209 GCF_046030175.1 Paraburkholderia sp. RL17-373-BIF-A | reverse complement strand
GCATGAACGGCAACAATCGCTCGCTCTGTGGTGCTATCGGGGTCGCCCCAGCACTGAGGCAAGTACCGCCTTCCTCCAGGCATGGTCGGGAGGCTTGCGCTCAGGAACTTGCGGAACAGGAACACTCGACTCGCATGTCCACCAAAGGCCCGCCGGTAATCCATTGGATGTGTTTTGCCTCATCCAGCAACCGCATGAGGTGCATCGGA
>NZ_JARESO010000585.1:0-209 GCF_046030175.1 Paraburkholderia sp. RL17-373-BIF-A | reverse complement strand
TCATGAACGGCAACAATCGCTCGCTCTGCGGTGCTATCGGGGTCGCCCCAGCACTGAGGCAAGTACCGCCTTCCTCCAGGCATGGTCGGGAGGCTTGCGCTCAGGAACTTGCGGAACAGGAGCACTCGACTCGCATGTCCACCAAAGGCCCGCCGGTAATCCATTGGATGTGTTTTGCCTCATCCAGCAACCGCATGAGGTGCATCGGT
>NZ_JARESO010000584.1:0-209 GCF_046030175.1 Paraburkholderia sp. RL17-373-BIF-A | reverse complement strand
ATCTACCACGCCAGCGTACCCGGGAAGTGGGCGCAACGATGATCGTCGGGCTTCCCGGCGTTGATGCCGGCGGTAGAATCGCGAGAATGAGTGCTGCTAAATTCCGAGGGCCAGATTGACCGCGGTTCCGCGACTCCACCGTTGTTCGACGGGCTCGCGAGCGCAGAGCGAGGCTTGATCCGCATTGTGTTGTGCGAGCGGATCACGTC
>NZ_JARESO010000583.1:0-212 GCF_046030175.1 Paraburkholderia sp. RL17-373-BIF-A | reverse complement strand
TCCCGCCATTCACGCTTGGATCAGCGGCCAGAGCGGCAGCGGGCAGATGGTTAAAGCCCTTTACGAACCTGGCGCCGGTAAACGCTTTGGCGACAACCGCGGCCGACGGCTGACCTTCCAGGTCTGCAACGGGAACACCGTAAGCATTGGTCGTATCGATGATTGTCTTGCCCTGCCACGTTGGGATCTGCTTCGCGACTTCGCGATGTTCC
>NZ_JARESO010000582.1:0-214 GCF_046030175.1 Paraburkholderia sp. RL17-373-BIF-A | reverse complement strand
CTATTGAAACGGAACGATTGCCCGGGCGCTCAACCGAGAAATCTGCATCGAGGATTCTTCCATGAAGATCGACCACCGCTTGTGTTACGGCGTCTTCTTTCTGGTGGCTGCTGATGCTCTTGCAAACCCGCTCGATGAGCAGTCCAATAAAAGCCGTCAACAGGGTGATCGTCGCAGTCACTGTCCCACGTGAGCGTGAAATATCGAAGTCCCC
>NZ_JARESO010000581.1:0-215 GCF_046030175.1 Paraburkholderia sp. RL17-373-BIF-A | reverse complement strand
CTTAAGCGGCGCGCTCAACAAGGCGGGATTGCTGAGCGCAAAGCGATGATCGATCGTACGCACGCATTGCCGGTCTCGCAGCAGGCGCGACTCGTTGGTATTGCAAGATCGAGCGTGTATTACCGCGCGCAACCGGCGAGCGAAGCAGACCGGTTGCTGATGCGCCGAATCGATGAACTGCACATGGAGTTTCCGTTTGCCGGGGCGCGGATGCT
>NZ_JARESO010000580.1:0-217 GCF_046030175.1 Paraburkholderia sp. RL17-373-BIF-A | reverse complement strand
CGGTGAGAACCGGCTCTCCGTCCAATCTCTTTGTGGAAACCCACAGTTCATCCCCGTATTCCAGCAATACATAAATTGAACTGGCATTCAGACCCTGATCAATCTCGGTATAGGGCATCACAAGCCTCCGGTGAAGATCAACCAACGCCTGCCTTACGGTATCTTCTTTCTGGCGACTGCTGATGCACTTGCAGACCCGCTCAACGAGCAAACCAAT
>NZ_JARESO010000579.1:0-217 GCF_046030175.1 Paraburkholderia sp. RL17-373-BIF-A | reverse complement strand
GTGAATCTGGTTGGCGACGGGACGCTACAGAAGTACGGCAACCTCGGCACGACAAAGCCGATGCCGCCCGCCATCGAAGTTCGATACCACCTGTTTTCAGCCGAATCGAAATTCCGTCCGTTCATAGGGCTCGGCGTGAACTATACGTGGTTCACCCAGGTTCGCACAACCAATAGCCAGTTTGTCACTGATAGCCTTGGCCCAGGCGGCTCGGCAC
>NZ_JARESO010000578.1:0-218 GCF_046030175.1 Paraburkholderia sp. RL17-373-BIF-A | reverse complement strand
TATTGGTTTGCTCGTTGAGCGGGTCTGCAAGTGCATCAGCAGTCGCCAGAAAGAAGATACCGTAAGGCAGGCGCTGGTTGATCTTCATAGGAGGCTTGTGACGCCCTATGGCCAGATTCATGACAACCAGAATGGCAATTCAATGTATGTATTGCTGGAACACGGGGGCCAACTGAAGGTTTCCACAAAGAGATTGGACGGAGAGCCGGTTCTCATCA
>NZ_JARESO010000577.1:0-219 GCF_046030175.1 Paraburkholderia sp. RL17-373-BIF-A | reverse complement strand
AACCAGCTTCGGTATCAACGCCTTCAGTCGCTTGCCGCAAACCCTGGAAGTGAGAGCGCTCGTTGATACGATGGAGTCGCGCTATCAGCGCTCAGCAAGCGTTAAGGAACGGGGTGGTTCCTTGCGCCCGAACGCCACGGCAGGGACAAATCTTTCCACTTTGCCGCAGCACTGGGAGGCGGTCACAACAATCAGTGTCGGCACCTCATTTCAGGTTTC
>NZ_JARESO010000576.1:0-219 GCF_046030175.1 Paraburkholderia sp. RL17-373-BIF-A | reverse complement strand
CGTTTTACGATTTCCCGGCCGAACATTGGCAGCATCTGCGCACCACGAACCCGATCGAATCGACCTTCGCGACGGTACGTCATCGTACGAAGCGCACGCGCAACGGTGTATCGCGTGCGACCTTTCTGGGCCTCGCATTCAAGCTGATCGAGTCGGCCGAAGAATCGTGGCGGCGCATCCGCGCCCCGGAAAAGCTCACTTCGATGTTTGACGGAATGA
>NZ_JARESO010000575.1:0-220 GCF_046030175.1 Paraburkholderia sp. RL17-373-BIF-A | reverse complement strand
GGAAGGAGTTGCGGGAGAAGAGCCGGGTGCGCATCGAGCATCCGGACCTGCCGGCTGATCTGCAGGCGGTCGCCGGCGAACTGGTTGCGACGCTGTGGACCCGCTCCAGCACCGCGGCGCGTGACGCGCTCGACGCGCTGCGCGACGAGATCGAGGTGCAGCGGGGGGAGGCGCAACGGGCTGTCGTCGCGGCCCGGGACGAACTGGCTCGCGTTGAGGA
>NZ_JARESO010000574.1:0-220 GCF_046030175.1 Paraburkholderia sp. RL17-373-BIF-A | reverse complement strand
ATCCATGTGATAGAGGAACGAGCCGCCGTACGTGTCGTTCTCCAGCGGCCAGCCGGCGGTGTGCATCACCAGACCCGGCTTGTGCTTCGCCGGATCGATTTCCCACAGTTCCTTGATGCCGAGCCCATAGACCTGCGGATCGGCGCCTTCGCGCAGCTTGAATTTGTCGTTCAGCTGGCGGCCGAGGTGCCCACGCGCGCCTTCGCAGAACAGCGTGTAT
>NZ_JARESO010000573.1:0-220 GCF_046030175.1 Paraburkholderia sp. RL17-373-BIF-A | reverse complement strand
TGGGAGGTGAATCGCCCGCCTAGCGCGAAGGCGAGATCTTCTTGGGTTTCTTGCAACGCACTGCTCTTGGACTCCTGAAGCTGTGCGCGCGCCAAGTCAATTACTGATGCGCCACGCCGAGACTCTTCGGGCCGTATCTGTGCCGCGATGTCTCTTGCCAAGTCCGTCACAGGACTGCTTGACACTTGGTTCGATCTAAGCATGATTGATCCTTCTCGAT
>NZ_JARESO010000572.1:0-220 GCF_046030175.1 Paraburkholderia sp. RL17-373-BIF-A | reverse complement strand
GTCGAGAAGGATCAATCATGCTTAGATCGAACCAAGTATCAAGCAGTCCTGTAACGGACTTGCCAAGAGACATCGCGGGACAGATACGGCCAGACGAGTCTAGGCGTGGCGCATCAGTAATTGACTTGGCGCGCGCACAGCTTCAGGAGTCCAAGAGTAGTGCTTTGCAAGAAACCCAAGAAGATCTCGCCTTCGCGTTAGGCGGGCGATTCACCTCCCT
>NZ_JARESO010000571.1:0-222 GCF_046030175.1 Paraburkholderia sp. RL17-373-BIF-A | reverse complement strand
TAAGTGCGACGAGTAAACGAATTTCAAAATATGGGGTCTGACAGGCAATACGATTCTGATGATCTGCCTGCCGATGAAATGTGCCGTTGAACTGACCCAGCCTGAGAAGAAGACCTTGCAACAGCTGTCGCTCAAACATCCACATGAGGACTTTCGAACCCGTGGGCTGGGTCTGCTGGAGCTCGGCCGCGGCCGGCGGGTTCATGAGATCGCGCTCGAACT
>NZ_JARESO010000570.1:0-223 GCF_046030175.1 Paraburkholderia sp. RL17-373-BIF-A | reverse complement strand
TTCCGTCTCGCCGGTGGAATGCGTTCAGTGGCGTCCCGGTAACGATAATGATCTGCCTCATGCCGAACAATTTCCCGTTCCAGAACTGCCCTGAGGTCATCGATGGTGCCATCCTCGATGGCAAAAGACTCCGACGTTGCGCCAGTTTTCACAGTAATGGTGAGGACGGTACCGTTCTCGCCTGTATCCTCGGAAACCTCCAGATCACCGCCATGTTTCAACG
>NZ_JARESO010000569.1:0-223 GCF_046030175.1 Paraburkholderia sp. RL17-373-BIF-A | reverse complement strand
ATTCTGCATCTGATCCTGCAGCGCCCGCTGGAGCGTGCCGGAAAGTATCGCTGTACAAGTGAAGCTATTCCCCTTCCCAAGGAGTCGCCCCTTGTAATCCTCCAGCTCGGCTTTTGAGAAGCCTTCGACGCCAGCATCCAGATCATCTGCATGATTGAGCATTGCCACCGCCAGCACACGCAGCCCTTCCGGCGAATTTTCTTCCATGCCAAACATTCTCGAA
>NZ_JARESO010000568.1:0-224 GCF_046030175.1 Paraburkholderia sp. RL17-373-BIF-A | reverse complement strand
GGGACTCGCACGCAGCCACATCATCGTACTCGAAGCGCTTCGACGAAGGCCGGCGCGTGCTGCTGTTCTCGCAGTTCACCGGCATGCTGGCGCTGATCGCTGCGGCGCTGGACAAGGCCGCCATTCCGTACGTCATCCTCACCGGCGACACCACCGATCGCGTGAGCCCGGTGCAGCGCTTCCAGCAGGGCGAAGTGCCGCTCTTCCTGATCAGCCTGAAAGCC
>NZ_JARESO010000567.1:0-224 GCF_046030175.1 Paraburkholderia sp. RL17-373-BIF-A | reverse complement strand
GCGGTGGTCTGTCGGGCATATGCCGTCAGTCGTTCATCGCTTTCACGCGGCTGTTCGCTACCGCGAGCCCGGCACTGCAACGTGAAACCCTTGTGCAGCAGACCTCCACCAACTTTCTTAGGAACCTTGAATATAACTGGCACAGCCCGTGCATTAGTGATACCCGAGCAGACAAGTTGCTCGCACCCAACCGCAAGACCCTGACCTTTACCTTCTGGAGACTC
>NZ_JARESO010000566.1:0-225 GCF_046030175.1 Paraburkholderia sp. RL17-373-BIF-A | reverse complement strand
AGGACTCGCACGCAGCCACATCATCGTACTCGAGGCGCTGCTCAAGCTACGGCAGGTCTGCTGCGATCCACGCCTCGTCAAACTGGAGAAAGCCTCCCGCGTCAAGGAATCGGCCAAACTTGACCTGCTGCTCGCGATGCTGCCGGAACTGATCGACGAAGGCCGGCGCGTGCTGCTGTTCTCGCAGTTCACAGGCATGCTGGCGCTGATCGCTGCGGCGCTGGA
>NZ_JARESO010000565.1:0-225 GCF_046030175.1 Paraburkholderia sp. RL17-373-BIF-A | reverse complement strand
AGCATTGACAGTAGGGCGGCTAACAGATGGACCGTTCCCGAGTCCGCCTGCGGCCACACGAAACGTCCACGCTCGAGTCGCTCCGCGTACAGGTTCATGCCGTCACCGCTCCCATAAAATCTTGATGACGTCACCGAGCCACACGACATTCAACATACCGTTCGCAGGTTGCGGTCATCGCATATCCATGGCCCCCCGCGCACGGTCAGCAATTCCGGGTGACGT
>NZ_JARESO010000564.1:0-226 GCF_046030175.1 Paraburkholderia sp. RL17-373-BIF-A | reverse complement strand
CGCGCTCAAGCAGTCGCCGGACTTCGAACTGCGCTCGCGCTGCCACGTGCTGCGCGTCGAACTCGACGACACAAAAAAACGCGCCAGGGGCGTGACATATGTCGATCCGGCCGGCAACGAAGTGTTCCAGCCGGCCGATCTGGTGATTGTCGCGGCGTTCCAGTATCACAACGTCCATCTGCTTCTGCTGTCGGGCATCGGCAAGCCGTACGACCCGGTCTCGGGT
>NZ_JARESO010000563.1:0-226 GCF_046030175.1 Paraburkholderia sp. RL17-373-BIF-A | reverse complement strand
GCCCGAGACCGGGTCGTACGGCTTGCCGATGCCCGACAGCAGAAGCAGATGGACGTTGTGATACTGGAACGCCGCGACGATCACCAGATCGGCCGGCTGGAACACTTCGTTGCCGGCCGGATCGACATACGTCACGCCCCTGGCGCGCTTTTTTGTGTCGTCGAGTTCGACGCGCAGCACGTGGCAGCGCGAGCGCAGTTCGAAGTCCGGCGACTGCTTGAGCGCC
>NZ_JARESO010000562.1:0-231 GCF_046030175.1 Paraburkholderia sp. RL17-373-BIF-A | reverse complement strand
TGAGATCCTTGATGTTGCGCATGCGTGGCATCAGGTTGATGCCCACCACGTACGACAGACCGAAGACCGGACCGCTTTGCGCCTGCGTATCGCCGTGGATCGTATCGGGCTTGACGTCGGCGCCATTCAGGATCAGCTCATCGAGGATGTAGACGGCTTCGTGGACGCCGCACGGGATGAAGTGACTGGACAGCGCAATGTACATGTCGGATACGTGATAGTAGCCGATCG
>NZ_JARESO010000561.1:0-231 GCF_046030175.1 Paraburkholderia sp. RL17-373-BIF-A | reverse complement strand
GGATCGGCTACTATCACGTATCCGACATGTACATTGCGCTGTTCAGTCACTTCATCCCGTGCGGCGTCCACGAAGCCGTCTACATCCTCGATGAGCTGATCCTGAATGGCGCAGACGTCAAGCCCGATACGATCCACGGCGATACGCAGGCGCAAAGCGGTCCGGTCTTCGGTCTGTCGTACGTGGTGGGCATCAACCTGACGCCACGCATGCGCAACATCAAGGATCTCG
>NZ_JARESO010000560.1:0-232 GCF_046030175.1 Paraburkholderia sp. RL17-373-BIF-A | reverse complement strand
GGCAAATATGGCGTCCATGCAACCGTCGGCCTGCCAGCGACGAAACGTCCGGTAGATGCGTGTGTAATGGATTTCCGGGAAACCTTCTGCCGTCCTGTCAATCGGAAGCATCTTCCATTGACAGCCCATATACAGAAGCTGCAGGATGTAGTTGAAGATTTTGTGCAAGGCCAGCGTAGGCGGTGGTCCGCGGCGGCCGCTGCTCAGGTGTGGCAAGACGAATTCTTCGAAC
>NZ_JARESO010000559.1:0-233 GCF_046030175.1 Paraburkholderia sp. RL17-373-BIF-A | reverse complement strand
GCCGCGTAAGCGCAGGAAGCCGGGGTACCGGGTGACAAACGCGCGGGCGTATAACCAGAGCCTGAGAAAGCGCGGCATGATCAGCCTGTATGTACCGGATGGCGATCTGAAGGCGCAGCTCATCAACGCAAAGGTCCGTACGTCGGGCGTGTCAGGGCGTGAGCCGACCTACACGACGGCGTACATCGAGCTGATCTTCACGTTCTACCGGCTATTCGGCTGGGGGATGCGGC
>NZ_JARESO010000558.1:0-234 GCF_046030175.1 Paraburkholderia sp. RL17-373-BIF-A | reverse complement strand
AGTCAGTCAGGTACTCCCACAACTGGTTGCTAGTTTTATGAGGCTTTGTCCGGATGGGGGGTATTGCCAAGATGCTGCGTGTTGTGTAAAAGCGCAACATCATGAAGCCAGCCTGAATCTGGCCATATAAAGCCAGATTAAAAACGGGTGACCCGCGCAAGCGTAAGAGGCCGGGGTACCGGGTAACGAATGGGCGCGCGTATAACCATATGCTGAGAAGGCGCGGCATGATCA
>NZ_JARESO010000557.1:0-239 GCF_046030175.1 Paraburkholderia sp. RL17-373-BIF-A | reverse complement strand
CGGGGACGCGTGGACGGAAAGAACATTCCCACGTTTGGCAGAGAGGTCTTCCGGCGCGTCACAGCCACCGCTGAAGAAAGCATGGCCAAGCAGGCGGGGGACTTCGATATTTCACGCTCGCGTGGGACAGTGACTGCGACGATCACCCTGTTGACGGCTTTTATTGGACTGCTCATCGAGCGGGTTTGCAAGTGCATCAGCCGCCACCAGAAAGAAGAAGCCGTAATACACGCGGTAGC
>NZ_JARESO010000556.1:0-240 GCF_046030175.1 Paraburkholderia sp. RL17-373-BIF-A | reverse complement strand
CGGGCAAGGCCCCGCACAATCTTGATCAGGGCCGCGATGGGTGTGTCGGCGCTCAAGCGTAGCCGGACGTCGCCACACTCGACCTCGTAGATGCTGGTGCTGTGTCGCGATGGGCATGCCGGCACTTCCAGTGAAGGCTCAGCCACTGCCACTGGTAGCCAGTTGAGTGCAGGCGCCTCTGACAGCTGAGCGTCGGGCATGCCGAAATCGCCGGCAAGATAATGACGACGCCATTTGAAC
>NZ_JARESO010000555.1:0-241 GCF_046030175.1 Paraburkholderia sp. RL17-373-BIF-A | reverse complement strand
TGGGCAAGGCCCCGCACAATCTTGATCAGGGTCGAGATGGGTGTGTCCGCGCTCAAGCGTAGCGGGACGTCGCCACACTCGACCTCGTAGATGCTGGTGCTGTCTCGCGATGGGCATGCCGGCACTTCCGGTGAAGGCTCAGCCACTGCCACTGGTAGCCAGTTGAATGCAGGCTGCCTCTGGCAGCTGAGCGTCGGGCATGCCGAAATCGCCGGCAAGATAATGACGACGCCATTTGAAT
>NZ_JARESO010000554.1:0-241 GCF_046030175.1 Paraburkholderia sp. RL17-373-BIF-A | reverse complement strand
AGAACCCATGCAGCCTCACTGTCGTACGCGAGCAGTTCCAGGATGTTTGGTAGGGAACTCGATTCGCCGGAAGGGCTGCGTGTGCTGGCGGTCGCCATGCTCAATCATGCCGGGGACCTGGATCCTGGTGTCAAGGGCTTTTCAAAGGACGACCTGGCGGATTACAGGGGACGACTCCTTGGGAAGGGGGATAGCTTCACGTGCACAGCGGTACTTTCGGGCATGCTGCAAAGTGAGCTGA
>NZ_JARESO010000553.1:0-241 GCF_046030175.1 Paraburkholderia sp. RL17-373-BIF-A | reverse complement strand
TCGTCCAGCGAGTGATCGATAAGATCGCGCAAGCCGTTCAGGCTCCGCTCCAAAACCGACCCCGTAGCCCCGGACAGGTTTAAATTTCCGGTCTTGGCTGCGGTAAACGCAAGCGTCGCGGTTTGAAGAAAATTACGCAATTCATGTGCGAAAAAACCCAGTCGCTCATGCATCTGGACGGCTTGCCTGTCCGCGACGGCGAAATCGCGCTGATAGCTGAATTCCGTGACCGCGTCGGCGA
>NZ_JARESO010000552.1:0-243 GCF_046030175.1 Paraburkholderia sp. RL17-373-BIF-A | reverse complement strand
ACAGATCGCCGCAGCCGTAGGCCGTCCCGATATGCACGCGGGCGAGTTGCCGGTTGCCTATGTCCAGCTCAAGCCAGGCACCACCGCAACCGAAGCGGAATTGGCCGAATTCCTGCGTCACGAGATCAACGAACGCGCCGCGTTGCCAAAGGGGATACGAATCGTCGATGCGATGCCGCTGACGGGCGTCGGCAAGATCTTCAAGCCGGCGCTGAAACGGCGCGAAACGGCAGACGCCCTGGA
>NZ_JARESO010000551.1:0-243 GCF_046030175.1 Paraburkholderia sp. RL17-373-BIF-A | reverse complement strand
CCAGATCGCCGCAGCCGTAGGCCGTCCCGATATGCACGCGGGCGAGTTGCCGGTTGCCTATGTCCAACTGAAGCCGGGCACAACGGCAACCGAAGCAGAATTGGCCGAGTTTCTGCGTCACGAGATCAACGAACGCGCCGCGTTGCCAAAGGGGATACGAATCGTGGATGCGATGCCGCTGACGGGCGTCGGCAAGATCTTCAAGCCGGCGCTGAAACGGCGCGAAACGGCAGACGCCCTGGG
>NZ_JARESO010000550.1:0-243 GCF_046030175.1 Paraburkholderia sp. RL17-373-BIF-A | reverse complement strand
TGAAAGGCCCGGTGAAGGACCGGCTGCGAGCCTACGGGCTCTTCGAAATATTTGACGAAAATCACTACTTCGAGACCGTGACGGATGCCGTTCGCAGCTATAGCTCTCGGCATCGCGTTGACTGGCCGGGCGAGTGATTGGCCGGCTCCAGGTGGGCGGATGAGCAACCACTTACCGCCCTCCCGGCGCGCGCCCCGCGTGTAGTCCCGACTTCGCTCAGTTCCCATTCCTCATTTCTCGAGC
>NZ_JARESO010000549.1:0-243 GCF_046030175.1 Paraburkholderia sp. RL17-373-BIF-A | reverse complement strand
AAGCCGCGCGTAGGCTCGGAGTGCCCGTGGCAACCTTGGGCAATTGGAGTCGACGCAGCCGCAGTGCTGAAGATAGTGGCAAAGTCGACAGTCACGAAGTGAAGAGCGCGCGATCGACGCGCCCGATCAACGAGTTGGAGGCGGAGAACAGCCGACTCCGGAAGGAACTTGCCAGTGCAAAACTCGATATCGAGATCCTTCGAAAAGCGACGGCGTACTTCGTGAAGGGGTCGCGGTGAAGTA
>NZ_JARESO010000548.1:0-244 GCF_046030175.1 Paraburkholderia sp. RL17-373-BIF-A | reverse complement strand
CGTGCTGTTCAAGAAGTTCGCCGGCATCGACGTGTTCGATATCGAGCTGAACGAGTCCGACCCGCACAAGCTGGTGGATGTGATCGCGGCGCTGGAGCCGACCTTCGGCGGCATCAACCTCGAGGACATCAAGGCGCCGGACTGCTTCATCGTCGAACGCGAATGCCGCAAGCGCATGAAGATTCCGGTCTTCCACGATGACCAGCACGGCACGGCGATCGTCGTCGCGGCGGCCATCACCAAT
>NZ_JARESO010000547.1:0-244 GCF_046030175.1 Paraburkholderia sp. RL17-373-BIF-A | reverse complement strand
GTTGGTGATGGCCGCCGCGACGACGATGGCCGTACCGTGCTGGTCGTCGTGGAAGACCGGAATCTTCATGCGCTTGCGGCACTCGCGTTCGACGATGAAGCAGTCCGGCGCCTTGATGTCCTCGAGGTTGATGCCGCCGAAGGTCGGCTCCAGCGCCGCGATCACGTCGACCAGCTTGTGCGGATCGGACTCGTTCAGCTCGATATCGAACACGTCGATGCCGGCGAACTTCTTGAACAGCACA
>NZ_JARESO010000546.1:0-246 GCF_046030175.1 Paraburkholderia sp. RL17-373-BIF-A | reverse complement strand
TGATGGTTTGAAGGCATAGATTGCAGCCATGCATCCGGACTTCAATGTCAGGCGCATGCCTGCCTGTCCCTGATGGAATCCGCTGGTCGAGTCCCAATCAGTTGGGCGCACTGCAATCGTGCGTTGGTTGCGTCGGGTTTGATCGACCACGGTCTGACCTATCTTGCCATCACTGCTTGATGCCTGAGCAATCGGTGGTTTGAATCTCCTTTGCTTGATTGCTGTTTTCCGATTTGGGCGGCCGAC
>NZ_JARESO010000545.1:0-246 GCF_046030175.1 Paraburkholderia sp. RL17-373-BIF-A | reverse complement strand
GTCCGTGTCGCCTCGTTCGATAACCTGAAACAGATCAATGCCGGCACGCTCAGCATTGGATACGCCGAAGCGGGTCCGCAGAACGGACCGGTTGTGATCCTGCTGCACGGCTGGCCGTACGATATCTATGCCTTTGCCGAAGTCATGCCGTTGCTCGCGGCGGCCGGCTACCGGGTCATCGCGCCGTATCTGCGCGGCTATGGCACGACGCGCTTCCTGTCCGCTGATACGCCGCGCAACGGGCAA
>NZ_JARESO010000544.1:0-246 GCF_046030175.1 Paraburkholderia sp. RL17-373-BIF-A | reverse complement strand
TCTAGCGTCGCCTCGTTCGACAACCTGAAGCAGATCAATGCCGGCACGCTCAGCATCGGCTACGCCGAAGCGGGTCCGCAAAACGGACCGGTTGTGATTCTGCTGCACGGCTGGCCGTACGATATCTATGCCTTTGCCGAAGTCATGCCGTTGCTCGCGGCGGCCGGCTACCGGGTCATTGCGCCGTATCTGCGCGGTTATGGCACGACACGGTTCCTGTCCGCGGACACGCCGCGCAACGGCCAG
>NZ_JARESO010000543.1:0-247 GCF_046030175.1 Paraburkholderia sp. RL17-373-BIF-A | reverse complement strand
CCAATGGATTTTCAAACGACAAGCTGTCAGATCTGAAGCAGCGACTCCTTGGGGACGGTATAGCCTTTACATGCACAGCGATCGTTGCCGGCGACCTGCGAGGTTTGCTGAAAAACCAGATGCAGAATAACGAACGGCTCGGGAATATCTATCACGCAACGTACCCTGTGAAATGGGGCTAGCACTGAGGGCTGAGCTGCCTAGGGATTGCCGGAGACTGAATCGCCCCGGCAACGCGACCTGATCG
>NZ_JARESO010000542.1:0-248 GCF_046030175.1 Paraburkholderia sp. RL17-373-BIF-A | reverse complement strand
GTAAGCGACATTTGGCGGCCGTCTTGACGATCAGAATTTGATCTCGAAGAGGCGTTCGTTGAGGCCCTGGAGGTCAAAGGCAGCAGGATCGAAACTACCGCCACACCAGTCGAGCAACCGGTGGTGTTCCTCATGAGCGGGATCAATGATCGCGTCGAGGAACTCGATGTAGCCGGGTACGCCGCCAACATCTTCCGGCGGACAGGCATTGCGGCCGCCCAGGCAGATGGGCGAGCGCAGCTCAGGGT
>NZ_JARESO010000541.1:0-249 GCF_046030175.1 Paraburkholderia sp. RL17-373-BIF-A | reverse complement strand
TACTCAATTCCGCTGAGCCGGCTGATGCGCAATTGCAGGCGATCCGCAAGACCGTTACGGACCGGCCAGATCTGTGCGAATTCTCCAGACTCCACGCCGAGTATGGCGGCAAGAATGAGTGCCGCTTCATGGCACAGTTCTTCAAGCCCCGTCGCGCCGAACTGTTGCGCATTCTGACACGGCTGCGATTTATTTCAACCAGTCACGATACGGGCTTCGCGCGCTCGCTTGCACTCATGCTCTCCCAGC
>NZ_JARESO010000540.1:0-250 GCF_046030175.1 Paraburkholderia sp. RL17-373-BIF-A | reverse complement strand
AAGACCAGATGAAGAATAACAAGCGGTTCGCGATGATCTATAACGCAGCCTTACCTACGAAATGGCGGCAACACTGAGGGCTGAACCCACCTCTTTATACAGAAGTCCGCTGAGTCTTATGGGAAGGGGCTGAGAGAGGTATTGTAAACAGTCGGAAAAACGCGTTTACTCTCGCTATTTGGGCGACGGCAAATGGCGCGGCAGACGGGTTGGGTGGACGAGGAACTGGCGGGCATCGATCTTGGCGACG
>NZ_JARESO010000539.1:0-250 GCF_046030175.1 Paraburkholderia sp. RL17-373-BIF-A | reverse complement strand
GTACTCAATGCCATCCACGCGCTGATGCTCGAGCAATCGCCCGGCGTCGTACCGAAAAGCCTGCTCGGCAAGGGACTGACTTACCTGCGCGCGCAGTGGCCCAAGCTCATTCGTTACGTCGAGAACGGCGACTGGCCTATCTCGAACAACGCTGTTGAGAATGCGATTCGACCATTCTGCGTGGGGCGCCGCGGATGGCTGTTCTCGGACACCGTCGGAGGCGCGAACGCGAGCGCCAATCTCTATACGC
>NZ_JARESO010000538.1:0-251 GCF_046030175.1 Paraburkholderia sp. RL17-373-BIF-A | reverse complement strand
GCGCACATCCGGACGACGCAGGTCCTCTGATAATCCAGCGAAGACGATCCCGGGAAGCCTTTCATCGGTGAGCCGATCGGAGTAGCGCAAGAGAGCTTCCAGTGAGAATGTCGTCTGATGCAAGGTCACCCCGCTCAGCTTCGCCCCGCGCAGGTCCGCCCCGCTCAGGTCCATCCAGCTCAGGTCCATCCATCTCAGGCTCATCCCGCTCAGGTTCATCCCAACCACGCTCCCACCTCTGAGCAAGGTCC
>NZ_JARESO010000537.1:0-252 GCF_046030175.1 Paraburkholderia sp. RL17-373-BIF-A | reverse complement strand
CGCCCGCCCGAAACTCAGCCCCGTGCTGTCGACGATCAGGCTGATCGTCTCGCCGCGCGCGAGCCGTCGCGCCAGATGCTCGCAACGCTGCGTGACGCTCACCTTCAGGCAGGCGAACCTCTCGCCCAGCTGGCTGGCGCTGGGCACCGGGATGTCCAGCCCGCGGGTCGCCCAGTAGTCCTCCATATAGCCGGTGATCTGCCGCATCCCCCAGCCGAACAGCCGGTAGAACGTGAAGATCAGCTCGATATA
>NZ_JARESO010000536.1:0-253 GCF_046030175.1 Paraburkholderia sp. RL17-373-BIF-A | reverse complement strand
GACGTATGGTAATTCACATTGCCGGGACGGCAGATTGCGAATGTGTCTGCATGTTTTCAATTCTGCGCGAGCAGCTGGGCTTTGTTCGGAAGACCCGGCGCCACCAGGACACGTCTGATGGCGTAAGGGAAGGCGTGGGAGTAAAAGTGGTGTCGTGAAGAACGACGGGCTCTCCATGGCGGACAGGACGAAACTGCAGAGCGGCGAGGCGCGCAAGCGCGAAGCCGGGCTACCGTGTCACCAATGCGCGCGG
>NZ_JARESO010000535.1:0-253 GCF_046030175.1 Paraburkholderia sp. RL17-373-BIF-A | reverse complement strand
GCTGTAATGCAACTCAGCAGGCCGGATGATCCAGTTCGCCAGCGTAGCGCGTCCGACCTCGATGTCCGCGCGCGCCAGCGCATGGGCCATCCGGTATAGCGGTGTTCCGTCAACGTATTTGCCCGCGGTAACCGTGGCGATCATCGCCGCACTGGCATTGCTGCCCGGCAACGGCTGGGCCGGCATCGGTGCGGTGATCACCGGCGTGCGCTCGGCGTGGCGCTCGCAGTGGCGGCATGCATATTTGAAGCGC
>NZ_JARESO010000534.1:0-253 GCF_046030175.1 Paraburkholderia sp. RL17-373-BIF-A | reverse complement strand
CGCCTGGAAGCGGGGGTTATCCTTCATCTGTGCACCGAGCTGGTTTTGTAGCGTGCCGGAGAGTACCGCCGTGCAGGTGAAGCTGTTTCCCTGCCCAGAAGCTTCTGCCTGTATTCCGTCAGCTCGTTCTTTGAGAAGCCGCCTGCATCCGGGTCCAGCTCATCCGCATGGTTAAGCAGCGCCACGGCCAGCACCCGCAGTGCTACGACCAGCACCCGCAGTGCCACGGGAGAGTCCTGCTCCCGGCCAAACA
>NZ_JARESO010000533.1:0-255 GCF_046030175.1 Paraburkholderia sp. RL17-373-BIF-A | reverse complement strand
AACCTGGTTGCAGGCAGGCCTCGATGAGCCTACGTTTAGATTGCGAGTCGTAGCGACGCTTGCCGTCGCGCCCGACGAGGGTAACCGCGCGAGGAGCGCCGTATCTAAACTGGTTTGAGTCATGAGATGTGTCCACAGAATATCAGTGGACGCAGCTTGCCTTGCTCTCAACCCAGACGCTATGTGCGCATAAATTCGCGCTTACAGACGATCAGCCTGATCGTCGACAGCACGGGGCTGAGTTTCGGGCGGGCG
>NZ_JARESO010000532.1:0-256 GCF_046030175.1 Paraburkholderia sp. RL17-373-BIF-A | reverse complement strand
AATAACTCGCATCACGTGCATTTCGCCACACGTGAGCAGGCACGCAACGCGATCACAGAATATTGAGATCTTTTAAACCAGCAGCGCAAACAGGCTCGCCTCGGCTACCTGTCTCCTGCCGCCTTCACGCAGCAGTTCTTCAAGAATCGGCTCGCTGCTCAACCCGTTGGCCTCCACTATTGACGACCGACCTCATTCCGCCTCGGGCGGCACGTCAGCCAGCTGATGAAACTGCGCGGCGGTCAGCCGCCGCTCG
>NZ_JARESO010000531.1:0-258 GCF_046030175.1 Paraburkholderia sp. RL17-373-BIF-A | reverse complement strand
CATGCTTCCATTCCAATAAGGCAAGGGCTGCGATTTGAGAAGTAATGCAAGAAGCCGGCGCGCTTGATCGCCTTGCTGACAGTCTGGCCGGTATTCTCGTCTATGTGATGAACCTGAAACACCGACTTGGCGATATCAATCCCAACTGGAGTGAGCAGCATAGCGATCTCCGATCTGTACCAAGACTCCTTGGCCGTATCACTATAGTCCGGCCGCCACCGGTCCCGGCCGGGGTGGGAGGCGTTCATATCATTGGTC
>NZ_JARESO010000530.1:0-259 GCF_046030175.1 Paraburkholderia sp. RL17-373-BIF-A | reverse complement strand
CTCCATTTCGGCAAATGTGCGTCCGGTCACTTGATGAGTATGTGGCCGGATGTATTGCGCTTATGAGCGACTGTGCGTGGTGAAAAGTGGCCGAGCTCGTCCACAGAGGAAGAACTCTGGATCGCGCGCTACTGCTATGACCAAAGTTTCAACCATCGGGTGCCTGATCCTGCCTCGTTTCGACGTACAGCAAATCATGCAGCGATCAACCTGGCCTCGTATTGGACTGGAGTTGAGAAATCGATAGAGGTGTGCAGGG
>NZ_JARESO010000529.1:0-260 GCF_046030175.1 Paraburkholderia sp. RL17-373-BIF-A | reverse complement strand
GACGAATGGATGCGCCGCAACTATCCGGGCGTGCCGTTCGAACGTTATGCCGATGATGTAGTTTGCCACTGTCGCACGTTGGCGGAGGCAGAGGCGCTTAAGGCAGCCCTGGAGCAGCGGATGGCGCAGTGCTCACTTGCCTTGCATCCGCAGAAGACGAAAGTCGTCTACTGTCGCGATGACAATCGGAGGGAGAGCTTTAGCGTTCATCAGTTTGACTTCCTGGGCTTCTGCTTCCGACCGCGATTCGCAAGATCGCG
>NZ_JARESO010000528.1:0-261 GCF_046030175.1 Paraburkholderia sp. RL17-373-BIF-A | reverse complement strand
CTGGAAGCTCTCTTCTACCGCTCTTCTCAGCTTACCGATGACATGCTTTCCGGAATCATCTTTACGGGACTATCAGCGGACCTGAGCAGTTCGGCCACACGTGACACGCTTTTTAACCACCGGAACAATCCTGACTCCGGCAGCCTCCTGACTGTCATACACACGCGTTTAAAGGGCGACAACAAACTCCGCTGTATGGAACTGGCTATCGGCGCGCTGGATGATGCCCTGACGGCAGGTGTCAAGGATCCTGATGTTGAT
>NZ_JARESO010000527.1:0-262 GCF_046030175.1 Paraburkholderia sp. RL17-373-BIF-A | reverse complement strand
TCGACGTGAGCGATGGTGAGCCGGTGGCTAGCTTGCACGGAGACCGGGAAATCGGCTGGGGTCATGGAATTTCCTGAAGAACTGGACATCACCGGCCTTGCGTACCGGTCCTGGCGTGCGGACGGGCCGCTGCGGCTGGCAAGACATCCGGAATCGGTTCAAACAGCGCGTCGAGATCACTGGCCGAGAACTTGACGGCGCCGGCGGCGTCCTCGGACAGGATGCTGTCGGCCAGCAGGGCCTTCTTTTCCTGAAGGGCGAT
>NZ_JARESO010000526.1:0-262 GCF_046030175.1 Paraburkholderia sp. RL17-373-BIF-A | reverse complement strand
GTCGCCCTTCAGGAAAAGAAGGCCCTGCTGGCCGACAGCATCCTGTCCGAGGACGCCGCCGGCGCCGTCAAGTTCTCGGCCGGTGATCTCGACGCGCTGTTTGAACCGATTCCGGATGTCTTGCCAGCCGCAGCAGCCTGTCCGCACGCCAGGACCGGTACGCAAGGCCGGTGATGTCCAGTTCTTCAGGAAATTCCATGACCCCAGCCGATTTCCCGGTCTCCGTGCAAGCCAGCCACCGGCTCACCATCGCTCACGTCGA
>NZ_JARESO010000525.1:0-265 GCF_046030175.1 Paraburkholderia sp. RL17-373-BIF-A | reverse complement strand
CTCGACGGCGTGATGGCCGACGCTGCGTACTACAGCATTGAACGCACTGAAGCCTGGTCTCGCTGCGGCGTGCTGCCGGTAATTCCGCCACCGGCCCATGCTGTGATCCATGGCAAGGTACAAACAGGCTGGCACGACCAGATTGTGGGCTACATTCAGGCAAAGGGTATCCATGCGTTTCGCAACCAATATGGCTACGGCAAGCGCTCTCTCGTTGAGGCGCAGATCTCGCGCATCAAGCGCTGCATCGGTGCGCGTCTGCTGC
>NZ_JARESO010000524.1:0-266 GCF_046030175.1 Paraburkholderia sp. RL17-373-BIF-A | reverse complement strand
CCGGGTAGCGCATTGGTCTGGCGGCCAAGCGCGGCCAGGGGCTGGCCCCGCCCGGCCACGTCGAGTTCGCGAACAGCCACCAGCAGATTATCGAAAGCGGCCTGCCGGTTCCCTTCAGGTAGCAGCCCCCCGATCTGGCCGGCAAGCGCAGCCAGGGGCTGGCCCCGCCCGGCCATGTCGAGTTCGTGAACAGCCACCAGCAGATTATCGAAAGCGGCCTGCCGGTTCCCTTCAGGTAGCCCCCTGATCTGGCCGGCAAGCGCAGC
>NZ_JARESO010000523.1:0-266 GCF_046030175.1 Paraburkholderia sp. RL17-373-BIF-A | reverse complement strand
ATTTCCCCTTGCAAGGGTTCGTCGTAGCAGTGAAGAACCGGACGTCTTAAATGGCGACGTCGCCGGATCAGCGTAACCGGCATCACTCCCCCTCGCAAATCCGCTAACCTTTGCCATGACATCCAGCACTTAGTGCTTGGAGTGCCAATTATCGGCTCATCGACGGAGCGCTACCGTCATCCCGCTGCGTTCTCAGTTATTCAGAAGGCGGACGCCCCTACGTTGAAGCGAGCGCCTATTCTGTAAGGCGAAATCGGGATAAGTGC
>NZ_JARESO010000522.1:0-268 GCF_046030175.1 Paraburkholderia sp. RL17-373-BIF-A | reverse complement strand
CGTCCAGTGGCACTTGCGCGCGATGACACTGATGGCGCGGGTGACCCAGCCGTCCTGCGACATCAGACAGCCACACAGCAACTCGATGAAGGTGCGACGGCTGCGTGGCGGCACGACCGCCACCAGGAACGTGATCCATTCGGAAAGCAGGCGGCACACCTGTGCGGTGAAGGTCATCAGCGTGGGTAAAAGACACCCACGGTAGCCTCGATCTCAGCCCCATGTCAATTCGAAATGGTCTCGCAACCCCATCGCTCTCGCTCCCGGG
>NZ_JARESO010000521.1:0-274 GCF_046030175.1 Paraburkholderia sp. RL17-373-BIF-A | reverse complement strand
CAGCAGCTTCACTGGTTGCTCGACGGCATCGACATCGACGCGCTTCGCCGTCATCCCGTGCGCCATTACCAGCACGTCAGCTAGCCCGATGCGTTGCACGTAAACAACGGCAGGCGCGCCATTTACGAATTGACGTAAACCCACGGCGCACCGCGTTTCGCTATCCTGGAGTGCATGAAGAATGCACCCGACCTCAAACGCGTACCCAGGGCCGTCCAGGGCTATATCCACGCTCTCCAGGCACGTGTAGCCGGCGACGCGAAACATATCGGCG
>NZ_JARESO010000520.1:0-277 GCF_046030175.1 Paraburkholderia sp. RL17-373-BIF-A | reverse complement strand
ACCGAATGGAGAATCATTTGCAAGTGACGGCCGAGCGTAGCCGCACCGCGGCGGTTAAGATCAACCGGCGATGTCTGCATCGGGGTGATGGGAGCGCGCGCAGTCATGATGACCGACGCGCGTTCGGTGCGTCAGCCGGTTTGTGCCTTGGCCTGTTGTTGCCGCGCATAATTGAACGGCAGCAGGTCGGTCACGTCTGCATCCGGCGCACGCTGCGGCAGCTCCGTGAGTACATGCAGCAGATAGTCGTACGGCTCGACGCCGCAGGCCCGGCATG
>NZ_JARESO010000519.1:0-277 GCF_046030175.1 Paraburkholderia sp. RL17-373-BIF-A | reverse complement strand
GAACCGGCAGGCCGCCTTCGAGAGTCTGCTGGCGGCTGTTCGCGAACTCGACGTGACAGGGTGGGGCAGGCCTCTGGCCGCGCTCGCCGGCCAGATCTGGACGGTGCCCGGAGAGAACAGGCAGGTCGCCTTCGATAATCTGCTGGCGGCTATTCGCAAACTCAACGTGGCCGATCGGGGCCAGCCCCTGGCCGTGCTTGCGGACCAGATCAGGTGGTTGCCTGGAGTGAGCCAGCAGGCCGCCCGCGATAGTCTGAGCGTGAGCACGTGAATCAAT
>NZ_JARESO010000518.1:0-278 GCF_046030175.1 Paraburkholderia sp. RL17-373-BIF-A | reverse complement strand
AGTGGGATGCGCTCGTGCTGTACTGCGCCGATGGCCGTGTGGAGATCAGTAACGCGCTGGCCGAGAATGCCCTGCGCTGTGTCAGCCTGGGCCGCAAGAATTTCCTGTTCGCCGGCTCCGACAGCGGAGGTGAACGGGCCGCTGCGATGTATGGCCTGATCGGGACGTGCAAGCTCAACGGGATCAACCCGCGCGCTTACCTTGAATACGTCCTGACTCATATCGCTGACCCCCATCAATCGTGTCGACGATCTGTTGCCGTGGCGCGTTGCCGGGAG
>NZ_JARESO010000517.1:0-279 GCF_046030175.1 Paraburkholderia sp. RL17-373-BIF-A | reverse complement strand
TCGGGCGAGGTGCCGGTCGACGGCGTGATGGCCGACGGTGCGTACTACAGCATTGAACGCACTGAAGCCTGGTCTCGCTGCGGCGTGCTGCCGGTCATTCCGCCACCGGCCCATGCTGTGATCCTTGGCAAGGCAGAAGCAGGCTGGCACGACCAGATTGTGGGCTACATTCAGGCAAAGGGCATCCATGCGTTCGCAACCAATATGGCTACGGCAAGCGCTCTCCCGTCGAGGCGCAGATCTCGCGCATCAAGCGCTGCATCGGTGCGCGTCTGCTGA
>NZ_JARESO010000516.1:0-281 GCF_046030175.1 Paraburkholderia sp. RL17-373-BIF-A | reverse complement strand
CCTTGGAACTGCTCGCATACGACAGTGACGCTGCAAGCGCTCTCAGGAAAAATGCACGCTCCTTTACACTCATCCCGCCGTGTACTGCCTCAGCCTCCCTGAAAAGCGCCTGCAGCAGATCCGGCGAGAGTCGCGCATCCGAAAAACTTTCGTACTGGCGGGCATGGTCGCGATGCTGCACCCGCGGCAGAATGAAGTCGTTCAGCTCGAGCTGGATCTCCGGTGTTGTCCAGTTCTCCTTCACTCCGCCAGTACCGCCCACGACGTATCGCTGGACATAA
>NZ_JARESO010000515.1:0-283 GCF_046030175.1 Paraburkholderia sp. RL17-373-BIF-A | reverse complement strand
ACTCGCGCAACCAGTTGCCCCACCACCAGATAGCAGAGCAGTTCGGCACGGGCTTCGTCATCAAGTTTGCTCGGTTTGGTCATCTATCGTCCGGTGCCGCGTTGGATGGGTGCAAGCTCCCAGTCTACGGCAACGCGCGAGTACAGGGGCGCGTGGAAAGACGGCCGTGCTTGACGTTCATATAGGTTGCGGCGGCGCACGCCTGGATCAACGAGCGCCCCGTAGAGCATTGACAGCAGCCGTTCGCTCCTCGATGATGACCGACCGTAGGTGAGTACCCGCG
>NZ_JARESO010000514.1:0-284 GCF_046030175.1 Paraburkholderia sp. RL17-373-BIF-A | reverse complement strand
GGTCCTGTTCTCGCTGCCGGTCACCCGCCAATGGCTCAGGCAGGTCACACTCGGGCTGAGCCTGATTGCCGGCGCCTCGCGACGCGGCGTGGTGGAGTTCATGCGCGACCTGCTGGGTGTCGGCATCAGCGAGGGCACGGTGCACAATATCCACCAGCAGGCTGCACAGCAGGCGCGGGGCATCAGCGCCGGCATGGACCTGTCGGCCATCCGTGTGGGACTGCACGACGAAATCTTTCAGGGCTCGCAGCCCGTGCTCGCTGGCATCGACGCCGCTTCAACCT
>NZ_JARESO010000513.1:0-285 GCF_046030175.1 Paraburkholderia sp. RL17-373-BIF-A | reverse complement strand
AAAGAAGTGGCTGCATGAGCCTCTTCTTTATGGGATGTGGCTCTTCCCAACTGCTGTCAGTAAATAGCATCAGGTCAACCGAAGAAATATTTAAGGTTGCAACCAGTCAACCGCGGGAGTTGCTATTGGGAGCCTAGCCGACTGCCGGGGCGTCAACGCCTCGCTCATTGACCGCGTTCACGTACAAACTGTATATGCGATGTTCGCATATGCGATTTTGGCATATACGAATTTGGGCTGCAAGCTGTTCGCCTTGTGCCAGCTTGGTCCAGCCGTGGAAAAATC
>NZ_JARESO010000512.1:0-287 GCF_046030175.1 Paraburkholderia sp. RL17-373-BIF-A | reverse complement strand
CTTCATCGGTAGTCCAAAAAGCATGGCGACACCAATGTTGTCCGTGACGTAGTACTCGGTGGTAATTCCCACCGTATCCGTCGAGCTGGCATGCGCTCCGCTACCAGATAGCTGCTGATTCACCGCTACGCCGCCAATGCTTTCCACGGTCAGTGGCGTTGCGTCGCCCTGTGGCGCAATGTGAAGCCATCCTGTCGACAGCGTTATGCTT
The DNA here is from genome assembly GCF_046030175.1 of Paraburkholderia sp. RL17-373-BIF-A. Classification (NCBI taxonomy): domain Bacteria; kingdom Pseudomonadati; phylum Pseudomonadota; class Betaproteobacteria; order Burkholderiales; family Burkholderiaceae; genus Paraburkholderia; species Paraburkholderia sp. RL17-373-BIF-A. Next base: position 76 of record NZ_JARESO010000512.1, on the reverse strand, counting down.
CCGGCAGACTGCGCATGTGCATTGTCGATAACCGCGGCCGAGCAGATGCAAGCCGCCATACCGATCGAACTGATTA
>NZ_JARESO010000511.1:0-290 GCF_046030175.1 Paraburkholderia sp. RL17-373-BIF-A | reverse complement strand
TTCGCGTGCAGTTCCATGCCGAGCTGGAAGTTCTCGGTCGGCTCGCCGTCCTTGCCGATGCCCAGGTTGCCAGTGGCGACACCTTTAACCGAACCGTCGTCGTTGTACAGGATTTCAGCCGCCGGAAAGCCCGGGAAAATCTCGACACCCAGCGCCTCAGCCTGCTGACCGAGCCAGCGCGTGACATTCGCGAGGCTGATCACATAGTTGCCGTGATTCTTGAAATTGTCCGGCAGCGCCCAGGTCGGCACGCTCTTCGAACCGGTTTCCGTCAGGAACAGGAATTTGTC
>NZ_JARESO010000510.1:0-292 GCF_046030175.1 Paraburkholderia sp. RL17-373-BIF-A | reverse complement strand
ACAGCCAACACACCAGCTTCATCCTGCCGGCCACTGAAAAGCAGCAATCTGAAGGAGTTTCCTGAAGGCGGCGTAGCCCGGCACACGAGTAACCCGCGCTCCGGCTATGCAGCGGATGTCATCCGATTTGCGGCTTCAGATAGCGGCAGGCTCATTGGGCGGAACACTGTAATGCGGTAACCAACCCGCGTATATCAGGGTGATCCACCGTCGAGACTTACTGCTACGTCGCCCTCAGGAAATTTAGCGTCCTGAAAAACCGAAAACCGATCTCTCTTGACACGGGAAGTCA
>NZ_JARESO010000509.1:0-292 GCF_046030175.1 Paraburkholderia sp. RL17-373-BIF-A | reverse complement strand
GGATCAGGGCGTCGCGTTTCGGGTATCGGCCGGTCTCGGTCTGCAAAGGGTCGCGATCAGTTCAGACTCGGGCCCGGAGTTGGACGAGGTAAAGAGCCGCCGGCCGGTGTATGCACTAACCGGTCCGCCGCAACGGGGCCCGCGTTTTGCTTGATGGGGCGACAGGGTGCAGATCAGGAGACCGACATGATGACGCGTGATCAATTTGAGCGCGAGTTGTCCGCATTACTTCGCGAGCGACCTTCTGGCACCGTCGCCCTTCTTGCGGACTGTCTCGCCGCCTACTGAGGTC
>NZ_JARESO010000508.1:0-292 GCF_046030175.1 Paraburkholderia sp. RL17-373-BIF-A | reverse complement strand
CGGGTCAATCCGTCAACGCCTGATGCTACTGGTGCTGGCAAGCGTCTCGGTCGTCTGGGTGGCAGCCCTCGTTTCAAGTTACAGGCAAGCCGTCCATGAAGCCGGCGAATGGGACGACGCGCGCATCGAACAGGCTGCTCGAACACTGACGCTGGTGGATACCAATGATCTGGCGGCGCTCACCGAAGATGGGTTTCATGCGTCCGACGATGACGGCGACGATGACCTGTCACGCCGGCTCCTTTATGAGGTACGCGACGCCGAAGGGCGCCTGCTTGCGGCGAGCCCCCGT
>NZ_JARESO010000507.1:0-295 GCF_046030175.1 Paraburkholderia sp. RL17-373-BIF-A | reverse complement strand
CAAGAGAGCTTCCAGCGAGAATGTCGTCTGATGCAAGGTCACCCCGCTCAGGAGGGTCCGGTGCAGGTTCACCCCGCTCAGGTTCGCCCCGCTCAGGTTCGCCCCGCGCAGGTCCGCCCAGCTCAGGTTCGCCCCGCTCAGGTCCGCCCCGCTCAGGTCCTGGTTGTTCAGGTCCTGGTTGTTCAGGTTCGCCCCGCTCAGGTTCGCCCCGCGCAGGTTCGCCCCGCGCAGGTGCATGCGGGTCAGGTCCACCCCGCTCAGGTTTATCCTCTTCACGTTTGTACCTCCGAGCAAG
>NZ_JARESO010000506.1:0-297 GCF_046030175.1 Paraburkholderia sp. RL17-373-BIF-A | reverse complement strand
CGGCCGTGCAGTCAACTTGACAAAGTCACCAGCAGTGGGTCGACCGCGTACTTCTGGGCCACACCAGCAATCAACTCATCGAGATACTGTGTTTCTGGTAACACCGACGTCGCAAGCGACGCGTCCGAGGATGGGGCCGCATTGGCGCTCCGTATATCCGGGTAGCTTTCGGGGTGTAAGTTCGGAAAAGTTGAGGACTCCGGAGCGGGCACTTGGTACCACCGCAACTCCTGTGAGGACACAGATGTGCAGAGTCCAAGGCTCAGCAGCAGGCTAAACGGCCAGATCATCGTCAAC
>NZ_JARESO010000505.1:0-300 GCF_046030175.1 Paraburkholderia sp. RL17-373-BIF-A | reverse complement strand
CTGCTCGCGTACGTCAGTGACGCCGCATGGGATCTGAGGAAAAAAGCCCTTTCCGTCCGGTTCATGGGACCATGTACTGCCTCAGCCTCCTCAAAAAGCTGCTTCAGGACGTCTTGTGAAAAACGCACCTCCGAAAACGTTTCGGGCAGGACAGCATCATCGACTTCATGCCCCACCAGCGGCAGAACGAAGCGCTTCAGATCCGCCTGGATCTTCGCAGTCGTCCAGTCCTGCTTCGTTCCGCTCGCGCCCCCCAGCATGTATCCCGTGACAAACTCTGGAGGAAGCAGGAACCTGACG
>NZ_JARESO010000504.1:0-301 GCF_046030175.1 Paraburkholderia sp. RL17-373-BIF-A | reverse complement strand
GGTTCGTACGGAAGCTGGAATTTCCTTGCAATCAAGGATGTTTTCCGTTGCGGACTTCATCGCTGAGGTGAAATATGCCGCTGACCTTGTGGCCCAGACTCGTGGATGCGCACTGACGGTTTCTGCTGTGGATTCGCGGCTTGCCTTCAGCGGGGATCGTGACCAGCTTTATTCGGCGGTCGGAAACCTGCTGCAAAATGCCCTTAAGTTCACTCACCACCACACCGAAGTAACGTTGGACGCCTACGCGCTGTCGGATCGCATCCTGATCGATGTGAAGGATCATTGCGGTGGTCTCCCA
>NZ_JARESO010000503.1:0-301 GCF_046030175.1 Paraburkholderia sp. RL17-373-BIF-A | reverse complement strand
AGTTCGTGCGGAAGCTGGAATTTCCTTGCAATCACGGATGTTTTCCGTTGCGGACTTCATCGCTGAGGTGAAATATGCCGCTGACCTTCTGGCCCAGACTCGCGGATGCGCACTGACGGTTTCTGCTGTGGATGCGCGGCTTGCCTTCAGCGGGGATCGTGACCAGCTTTATTCGGCGGTCGGAAACCTGCTGCAAAATGCCCTTAAGTTCACTCACCACCATACCGAAGTAACGTTGGACGCCTACGCGCTGTCGGATCGCATCCTGATCGATGTGAAGGATCATTGCGGTGGTCTCCCG
>NZ_JARESO010000502.1:0-302 GCF_046030175.1 Paraburkholderia sp. RL17-373-BIF-A | reverse complement strand
AGGGTCAATCCGTCAACGCCTGATGCTACTGGTGCTGGCAAGCGTCTCGGTCGTCTGGGTGGCAGCCCTCGTTTCAAGTTACAGGCAAGCCGTCCATGAGGCCGGCGAATGGGACGACGCACGAATCGAACAGGCTGCTCGAACACTGACGCTGGTGGATACCAATGATCTGGCGGCGCTCACCGAAGATGGGTTTCATGCGTCCGACGATGATGGCGACGATGACTTGTCACGCCGGCTCCTTTATGAGGTACGCGACGCCGAAGGGCGCCTGCTTGCGACGAGCCCCGGTTTGCCGCGTG
>NZ_JARESO010000501.1:0-304 GCF_046030175.1 Paraburkholderia sp. RL17-373-BIF-A | reverse complement strand
CGCTCATCATTGGGCGCGCAAGCTGCAGGGCTTTGGACACGACGTGCGCCTGATTGCGCCGCAGTTCGTCAAGCCCTACGTGAAGACCAACAAGAACGACGCGGCTGATGCAGAGGCGATCTGCGAGGCGGTGGCGCGGCCCAACATGAGGTTCGTGCCGGTCAAGAACGTAGAGCAGCAAGCCGTGCTGGCACAGCACCGGGTGCGCCAGCACGGCGCGCACCGCACAAGCCAATCAGATCCGAGGGTTGCTCGCCGAGTTCGGGCTCATCATTCCGCAAGGCATTGCGAACATCGTCAAGCG
>NZ_JARESO010000500.1:0-306 GCF_046030175.1 Paraburkholderia sp. RL17-373-BIF-A | reverse complement strand
GATGATGACCGCGAGGTAGACCCAGCCTTCGGCTGTCGCCAAATAAGTAATATCACTCGTCCAGACCAGGTTCGGTGCGGTGGCGGTGAAATTGCGCTCCAGCAGATTCGGCGCAAGCGGCAAATCGTGGTTCGAGTTCGTCGTCACTCACGCGGGTTCTGTGTGGCTTGTCCTGCGCAGTACGTTGCCGGCGCTGATGATATCCGCTCGGGCTGACTTCCAGCACTTCGCATAGGACTGAGACCGGCCAGTGGCGTCGATTACGCTCGATGAACGCGTACTTCACATCGATTCCTTCGCGAAGTA
>NZ_JARESO010000499.1:0-307 GCF_046030175.1 Paraburkholderia sp. RL17-373-BIF-A | reverse complement strand
AGACATTCCGGATATGTGTAGCGTTGCCAAGCACGAATTCGAACGAGCCTTGGAGAACGTACCACGCTGGCTTCCAGTAAACACCGGTGGCCTCTATGGCAACGTGAGAACAGCCATGGCCGGCCAACCAGTCCAACAGCGCCAGCAAGCCTTTCGTTGTACTGCAAAAGCTCTGCATTTCATAGTGCTCTGGCGCGGACACACAACGGACACAGGCGACGACAGTTGTTGCCCGTGTGGATTATCGACGAAGCGCAGAACCTGCCCCTCGAATTCTTCCGCGACTTCCCGGCCTTCCTGAACTTCA
>NZ_JARESO010000498.1:0-310 GCF_046030175.1 Paraburkholderia sp. RL17-373-BIF-A | reverse complement strand
GATCTTGCCGGCGAGCGCGGCCAGAGGCCCGCTCCGATACCCGGGCGGCAGGGACTGGATGAGCTTGAGGACTTCCACGCCGTCGGGCTCCCACCGTTTCACCTTTGACGCGCGTTCTTTCAGGTCATCGGCCTTGCGCACAAGGTGAGCATCATGACCCGCAAACTCCTGATTGACGCAGCGCACCGCGCGCTGATCCACGCCAGGGAGATACCTCGTGATGTTCAGCAAGGTTTCCTGAGCGAGATGCTCAAAGGGATTCTCTCCCGGCGCCACACTGACGTCTGGATCATTCGCATCCCGCATATTA
>NZ_JARESO010000497.1:0-311 GCF_046030175.1 Paraburkholderia sp. RL17-373-BIF-A | reverse complement strand
CCGATGGAAAGCTTGTTGGTGTTGCCGCTCAGCGGCACCAGGCGTGAGCGGATGGCGACGACACCGCGTGCCAGTACGACGCCGAGCGTCACCCAGCACTGCGCGTTGACGTAACGAGGGCGATTGGGCTTGCGGCTGTGTTCGTGACGAATCCCCACTCCCGGCGCGCTGTCGGACCAGCGCAACAGCAACGTATCGTCGAGGACGAACGTGAGGGTGTCATGGGGAGAAAACTGCATCACCAGTCGCAGCAACTGGTTGGCCAGGGCCTGGGTCTTGAGCGAGCCGCGCTCAAGCAGCTTGAAATATGT
>NZ_JARESO010000496.1:0-313 GCF_046030175.1 Paraburkholderia sp. RL17-373-BIF-A | reverse complement strand
GTCAGCGCGAGTTGCAATTCTGATGAGTCAATGCGCGTTATCCACGACCGCAAGCTCGCCTATACCGACTTCCTGACGCTGCTCATCCAGGACGAGATCGCACGTCGCGATCATCGCAAGCTCGACGCGCGCATGCGCCGCGCAAACTTCCGTGGCCAGAAGACACTGGAAGGTTTCGACTTCGACCGCCTGCCGAATCTCAATCGTGCTGTCGTTCACGATCTGGCGACCTGCCGCTTTATCGATGAGAAGGTCAGCGTGCTGATCGCCGGTCCGTGCGGAACGGGCAAATCCCATCTGGCGCAGGCACTGG
>NZ_JARESO010000495.1:0-313 GCF_046030175.1 Paraburkholderia sp. RL17-373-BIF-A | reverse complement strand
CAGGCGGCAGGACCTTCTCGACCTTCACACGATGCTGCCAGTTGTCGCCGTAATCGTAGATGTAGGTGAATGACTTCAGCGCACCGAGCGCCTTGCCCAGGCTCGCCCGCGCTTCGTTGAGCATCGGCGGGTCACTCGGGAAGTCCGGATCGGGCACCCCGTAGTTGGTATCGTCGAACACGAATTCGTGCATGTGGCCGCCATCCCATCCCATCGCCAACAGCAGCACGACATGCAGCTTCGGCAGCTTGATCGAGGCAGGGACCAGCACCCGCCTCCAGACCGCCGGCTTCAGATACTTCAGCTCGATGTG
>NZ_JARESO010000494.1:0-314 GCF_046030175.1 Paraburkholderia sp. RL17-373-BIF-A | reverse complement strand
ACTTTGCTGGCACCGTGCCCCGTCGTGCGCGTGCTGGGCTCGACACCGGATTGGACCTGGCAGTTTAGGCCGGTGTCGGGCCTGTTTCTTCGGCGGTAGGCCTTCTTCTACCGCATCCTGACTCCTGCGTCACCCCTTCCTGAAACGAGCCGCGTCGGGTGCGTCTGCACTCGCCCTTCGGGCTCCTTCCGACGCACCCGATACCGCCCATCGATGCCATCAACAACAAGCACCGGACTGCCCTGCAGAACAGGAATCGTTTCGCATTTCTGATCGACGCCGCCATCTGGTGTCGGATTCTGACCGCCGTCCAC
>NZ_JARESO010000493.1:0-316 GCF_046030175.1 Paraburkholderia sp. RL17-373-BIF-A | reverse complement strand
CTGTTGCCTCACGTAGTTTGCTACTCGTCGGATTGTCCGGCGGGAGCGGCATGAGGTGACGAGGCAAATCAGCATGACGACACGCAAGGAGTTGGTCGCAGCATTGCAATTGCGCTATGGCAGCGCGACGTTCAGTGACCGGATCAGGATTCTCGATGAGTTCGTGGCTCTGACCGGGTACCACCGCAAACACGCCATCCGGCTGCTGCGGGAAGAGCCTGGCGCGGCAAAGGGGACGCGGGAGCGCAACCGGCTGTACGACGAGGCGGTACGCCAGTCGCTGACAGTGTTGTGGGAAGCAGCCGACAGGGTTTGC
>NZ_JARESO010000492.1:0-320 GCF_046030175.1 Paraburkholderia sp. RL17-373-BIF-A | reverse complement strand
TCGATTCACCGCGCCAGTCGCGGGAGCTACGGCCGTCCTCGGATCGTGCGGCAATTAAGGACCCAGGGCCAGCCGGCGAGCGCCGAACGTGTACGCCGTAGTTTGCAACGCTTAGGGCTGCGGCCGGTCTACAAACGCCCGTATCGGGTGACGACGGATTCGACACGCCGCCTACCGGTGGCGCCCAACCTGCTTGATCGACGTTTTGACGGGTGGCAGCCTGATCAGGCGTGGGTCAGCGACATCACGTTCACCAGGACCGGCGAAGGTTGGTTATCCTGGCTGCCATTCTGGATCTGGCAAGCCGACGCATCATAGGT
>NZ_JARESO010000491.1:0-321 GCF_046030175.1 Paraburkholderia sp. RL17-373-BIF-A | reverse complement strand
ACCAACGTCGGCTGAAGCTGACTGAAGCGCCCACGCCCACCGCCGTCGGACTTTGAATGGCCGCTTTCAGGGGGCGGCCCCGACGCTTCAACGTCTAAACCCCCGTTGCAAGCGAAGGTCGCTTCATGACCGCACTGAGCCTGATGCCGGACAGCACACAAGCTTTTGACATAACACTTGTCAGCGTCCGGGTACCACAGCCACCGGGAGTCGCACCGGGTCGTCGAATGTGTACGGCCTGATGCATCCGTTCACCCGCAGAGCGGGCGTTAGCCGAGGGCGGAACCGCTGTCACCGACATTGAACATAGAAGACTGGCTC
>NZ_JARESO010000490.1:0-322 GCF_046030175.1 Paraburkholderia sp. RL17-373-BIF-A | reverse complement strand
CTTCCGTCAGCTTGTCGGCCACCTTCGGATACTTTGCCGAGTAGGCGTCGACGAAGTGATTGAATGCGACCAGCGCATCAGCACGCGTGGCTGCCATCCAGATGTCCTGCATCGCCTTTTTGGCCCGGGCCTGCTGCGATTTCGGCAGCGCGTTGAGCACGTTGCCCATCTTGTGAAACCAGCAACGCTGATGCTTCGTCTGCGGGAACACTTCCTCCATCGCTGCCCAGAATCCCATCGCACCGTCGCCGCAGGCCAGCAACGGCCCGGACTGCAGGCCACGCCTTTTCAGATCCAGCAACCACTCGCTCCACGAGGCCTT
>NZ_JARESO010000489.1:0-323 GCF_046030175.1 Paraburkholderia sp. RL17-373-BIF-A | reverse complement strand
TTGGCGTACTACGCGCGATCTGCCCGAGCGTGGACGAATCGGCATCTTCAACCGGTCCTATTACGAGGAGGTGCTTATTGCTCGCGTTCACCCCGAGATTCTCCATAAAGAGGGCCTACCGGATGCACTGCTGAACGAAAAGACGGTGTGGCATGACCGCTATCGTTCGATCTTGGACCTCGAGTTACACCTTTCCGGGAACGGTACGCGGATCGTCAAGTTCTACCTTCACATGTCGAAGGAAGAGCAGCGCAAACGTTTCCTGCAGCGCATAGACGACCCCGAGAAAAACTGGAAATTCAGTGTTGCCGACATCGAGGAAC
>NZ_JARESO010000488.1:0-326 GCF_046030175.1 Paraburkholderia sp. RL17-373-BIF-A | reverse complement strand
AACAACCAGGTGGTGGTGGGTTTCGTCGTGGGTCTCGGCTACACAAACCCGTATCTCTCGCCGTTCGAGGAATTCCAGCGCTACAAGACGCATCCGGCGATTCGCGCGGTGCTCGAAGGTGGCAAGCGTGTGTCGTACGGCGCGCGGGCGATTACCGCCGGCGGCCTAATGTCGCTGCCGAAACTGGTGTTTCCGGGTGGCGCGCTGGTCGGCGACGATGCGGGCTTCCTGAACGCATCGCGGATCAAGGGTTCGCATGCGGCGATCAAGACCGGCATGCTGGCCGCTGAAGCGGCGTTCGACGCCGTGCAGGCTGGGCGTCAGAA
>NZ_JARESO010000487.1:0-328 GCF_046030175.1 Paraburkholderia sp. RL17-373-BIF-A | reverse complement strand
AGTAGTCGCGCCCGGCCCCCGATCGGATACAACGAGCCGGTCACGCCGTCAGCGTTTGTTCCAGTCGTAGCGATCGACGAGCCGACAACGGTCATGGCGTCCGCGTCGCACCGCGCCATCAGAGCAGAATCAGCCTGCGTTTCGCCACGCTCAACACGACTGGCACGGCTGTCTGCCCACCTGCCCAACGGCGTGAAGCTCGAACTCGAATGTTCAGCAGAGGACGTGGCAATCGTCAATGCGATGGTTGCCGCATTGGGAGCGCGTTGATGTTCCGCTTCGAAGCGGACCTGACGGTCTTCCTGCATCGCGAACCGATCGACTTCCG
>NZ_JARESO010000486.1:0-330 GCF_046030175.1 Paraburkholderia sp. RL17-373-BIF-A | reverse complement strand
TATACGGGGTCTGGGGAGTTAAGCACAGCGAATTTTCTGTGTGACGCCAATAACGCGGGCGCTGCGAGCGGGTTCGGCGCGATGATCTAAAGGCAGTTCACGGCCCAAAGCAGTCCCTCGATTGCCTAAAGGCAAACCTAGTTAGACCTCGATAGTTCGCGCTCAATCTCCCCTTTGCAGAACCGGATAGTTGCCCCAACTCGGCCGGGAAGCATTCCCAGTCCATCATCTTCCTGACCGCTAAGGTAAGAGTTCGCCACGCTCATCATGAGCGCGGCGTGTTCAGGAGGTAGACGTGCGGCGGCCCAGACGGCAGCAGCATCTTTCGAG
>NZ_JARESO010000485.1:0-330 GCF_046030175.1 Paraburkholderia sp. RL17-373-BIF-A | reverse complement strand
CGCGTCATTCTTAAGTCGGCCACGCGAAACCACGCAGAGCATGGCCTGACAGAACAGGCTCTAGTCTACAATAGCATCGTGGCCGCCCTGCGCGACATTGGCGATCACATTTCTGACACTTCTGATGTGGGAAAGGCGGTATCTGCCGTTTCTGCTTCCTTGAAGTATTGCGACGGATAATCTCCGAAACCGGATCAGTCTCCGTTAGCAGCTGTAACGTACCCTGCGCGCCGGCAAAGGGGGAAGACATGTGTGAAATCCTCCCGTAAATACTCACCGGCAGCCCCCGCAAAAGCTCACCACGGCTTTGTCAAGTTGACTGCACGGCCC
>NZ_JARESO010000484.1:0-333 GCF_046030175.1 Paraburkholderia sp. RL17-373-BIF-A | reverse complement strand
GGCGGGGAAGCGGAAACCGTGAAAAGGCGACTTGATCTTCTTCATCCCGCCATTTTACCCGGCCGTGCAGTCAACTTGACAAAGCCTACTACAGCATTGAACGCACTGAAGCCTGGTCTCGCTGCGGCGTGCTGCCGGTAATTCCGCCACCGGCCCATGTTGTAATCCATGGCAAGGCAGAAACGGGCTGGCACGACCAGATTGTGGGCTACATTCAGGAAAAAAGGGCATCCATGCGTTTCGCAACCAATATGGCTACGGCAAGCGCTCTCTCGTCGAGGCGCAGATCTCGCGCATCAAGCGCTGCATCGGTGCGCGTCTGCTGACGCGCAG
>NZ_JARESO010000483.1:0-335 GCF_046030175.1 Paraburkholderia sp. RL17-373-BIF-A | reverse complement strand
CTCGCCTCGGCGACGACTCGCACCGTCCGGTCGCCATATTGCATCAACGTACCGATCGGCGGGCAGACCGCCGGCCTGCGCCTTCCAGGCGCCTTCTTCATGTCGCCGAACCCTTCGACGCACGTCGCTTGCGAGCGGGTGACCCGGCCTTCCGGACTGTGCCTTTTGACTGCGGCGAGCTCCGGCGCGCCCCGGTTTCCGGGCGTGATGCGGGCGCAGTGAGCGGCTGACGCCGTAGGATCTCGAGTTCCTGCGCGTACGCGCTGTTGGCCGCCCGGATTGCATCGAGGTGCCCCTGCAGCACGCCAGCCTGATGACGCGCGTCGCCCAGCTGC
>NZ_JARESO010000482.1:0-336 GCF_046030175.1 Paraburkholderia sp. RL17-373-BIF-A | reverse complement strand
CAGGACACCTTCTATGTCGGCACGCTCAAGGGCGTGGGCCGCGTCTACCAGCAGACCTTCGTCGATACCTACTCGAAGGTGGCGTTCGCCAAACTCTACGACCGCAAGACGCCGCTGCCGGCGGCCGATCTGCTCAACGATCGCGTCGTACCGTTCTTCGACAGCTACGGCATCCCGCTCACACGCGTGCTCACCGATCGGGGCGCCGAGTATTGCGGCAACCCCGAGCATCACGAATACGAGCTCTACCTGGCCATCGAGAACATCGATCACACCCGCACCAAAGCACGTTCGCCGCAGACCAACGGAATCGTCGAGCGGCTTCACAAGACCATG
>NZ_JARESO010000481.1:0-337 GCF_046030175.1 Paraburkholderia sp. RL17-373-BIF-A | reverse complement strand
GAAAACCAGAGTCGGTGGAAAAACCGGGGGCAAGCGATGTGAATACTTCAGCCACCGTGGCGAGCGCCCGTTTCCCCTCGTCGACCAGCGCCTCCTCCCGCACGTCCATCGGAACCATATCGGTGAAGCTGATGGTCCGATCTACGACAAACAGCGCCCTTAGATGCGCCCCTTTCGCGGCGAGCGTCATGCCTGTCAGCAAAGCCTGATGAGACGCCGGGCTTCCGTCGACAGCGAAGAGAATCTTCGTCGGTCCATGCTGGAGTTGCGGCTCGTAGCTCTCCGGGACGACTAGCACGGGGCATTTAACCAGCTTGCTCACCGGTCCTGAGACGGC
>NZ_JARESO010000480.1:0-337 GCF_046030175.1 Paraburkholderia sp. RL17-373-BIF-A | reverse complement strand
ACCGTTTCAGGACCCGTGAGCAAGCTGGTTAAATGCCCCGTGCTAGTCGTCCCGGAGAGCTACGAGCCGCAACTCCAGCATGGACCGACGAAGATTCTCTTCGCTATCGACGGAAGCCCGGCGTCTCATCAGGCTTTGCTGACAGGCATGACGCTCGCCGCGAAAGGGGCGCATCTAAGGGCGCTGTTTGTCGTCGATCGGACCATCAGCTTCATCGATATGGTTCCGATGGACGTGCGGGAGGAGGCGCTGGTCGACGAGGGGAAACGGGCGCTCGCCAAGGTGGCTGAGGTATTCACATCGCTTGCCCCCGGTTTTTCCACTGACTCTGGTTTTA
>NZ_JARESO010000479.1:0-347 GCF_046030175.1 Paraburkholderia sp. RL17-373-BIF-A | reverse complement strand
TGCTGGGTACGGTAATGTGGGCGGGGTAAGGGACTTGCTTCTCTCGATTTTGACATTCGGGATTTATGCCTTTGCTAAATCATCCAAAATGGACCAGCGATCGAATTGGCCATAAAAGATCTTAATGGGCAGATACCGGTGAAGGGCGCGCCCATTATTTCCACCAAGATCGACGGTAAAATGCTGGTCATTACGGAGATCCGTGTTGGTGGCACTCCTGCTTTGACGGTTGCGTTTGGTGGTAGAAACGTCGGTGTAATTGAGAATACGAATTTGGCGTCGTTCAAAGAACAGCTGGAGGCGGAAATTGCGCCGAATGGCGACAACACGAGTCGGCGCGATCCGTA
>NZ_JARESO010000478.1:0-347 GCF_046030175.1 Paraburkholderia sp. RL17-373-BIF-A | reverse complement strand
AGAGGTGGCCGCGCAAATTCGGACAGTCGGATAAGTGGAACGTTCGAGGCCTGAGCCGGCGATAATGCCGACAAAGGAACCTTGAAGATGACGAAGAGAAGCCGACGGACGCACTCAGCCGCGTTCAAAGCGAAAGTGGCGATGGCGGCGGTCAAGGGTGAGCGGACGCTAGCCGAACTGGCGCAGCAATTCGATGTGCACCCGAACCAGATCACCGAATGGAAGCGGCAGTTGCAGGAACGTGCCGCCGATGTGTTTGGCTCAGGCGGCACGGCGTCGAGCGAGCCGCAAGTCGATCTGAAGGAGCTACATGCGAAGATCGGCCAGCTCACGCTGGAGAACGATTT
>NZ_JARESO010000477.1:0-348 GCF_046030175.1 Paraburkholderia sp. RL17-373-BIF-A | reverse complement strand
ACAGCTGGGCGACGCGCGTCATCAGGCTGGCGTGCTGCAGGGGCACCTCGATGCAATCCGGGCGGCCAACAGCGCGTACGCGCAGGAACTCGAGATCCTGCGGCGCCAGCCGCTCACTGCGCCCGCATCACGCCCGGGAACCGGGGCGCGCCGGAGCTCGCCGCAGTCAAAAGGCACAGTCCGGAAGGGCGGGTCACCCGCTCGCAAGCCACATGCGTCGAAGGGTTCGGCGACATGAAGAAGGCGCCTGGAAGGCGCAGGCCAGCGGTCTGCCCGCCGATCGGTAAGTTGATGCAATATGGCGACCGGACGGTGCGAGTCGTCGCCGAGGCGAGCGTCGTGTTTCAA
>NZ_JARESO010000476.1:0-349 GCF_046030175.1 Paraburkholderia sp. RL17-373-BIF-A | reverse complement strand
TATTTCGGCGAACGTGACCGCCGATTTCGGGAACGTGACCGATTCGGCGGGGTTGGGCGTTGCGCGGTGTTGATTGTAGATTTTCTTGTTAGCTCTGGTCGAGTTCGGGCTCCAGGACGCTGGGTTTTGGGGATGACTTTCTGAGGGATTCACCGGTGAGCGTGATCCGGTGATGACGCTGCATGAGACGGTCGAGCATTGCGTCGGCGATGGTCTCGTCGCCGATCCATCCATGCCAGTGCTCAATCGGTAACTGTAATGCGATGAACAACATTATGCGGAGTTCGTCCGTACGAACCCCGCTGCCGTCAGCGTCCAGTGGCTTTGCGTCTATGCATAAAGCAGAGGG
>NZ_JARESO010000475.1:0-354 GCF_046030175.1 Paraburkholderia sp. RL17-373-BIF-A | reverse complement strand
TCCCTGTCTTGAACCTCCCCGGGCTTCGGATCGACATCCGAAATTTCACTTTTTAGCAGTGTTTTCGACTCGTTAAGAGTCGCATGGTAAATCGAAAGCAGCAAACAATTACCGACCTTCATGGTTCTCCCCAGAAATTTTCAGTCCTTTACTGTCGACTTGCACGGAAACCAAGCGTGAGTGTGGATGCGTATCTATCTGTTCACAGAGGTCATTCAGCGCATGTCCTGACAGCGCCTCCTGAGAAGGTTCATCCTAATATTGCCTCACGATCGGATAGCGTGCCCGACGGCAATGCACGGATTTTAAGTCCGTTGTGTCTATCTTAGGACACCTCCTTATACAGATCTCAAC
>NZ_JARESO010000474.1:0-358 GCF_046030175.1 Paraburkholderia sp. RL17-373-BIF-A | reverse complement strand
GGCTAGGTACGGTAATGTGGGCGGGGTAAGGGACTTGCTTCTCTCGATTTTGACATTCGGGATTTATGCCTTTGCTAAATCATCCAAAATGGACCAGAAAGGAGCGGCGATTCGAATTAGCCATAAAAGATCTTAATGGGCAGATACCGGTGAAGGGCGCGCCCATTATTTCCACCAGGATCGACGGTAAAATGCTGGTCATTACGGAGCTCCGTGTTGGTAGCACTCCTGCTTTGCGGGTTGCGTTCGGTGGTAGAAACGTTGGTGTAATTGAGAATACGAATTTTGCGTCGTTCAAAAAACAGCTGGAGGCGGAAATTGCGCCGAATGACGACAACACGAGTCAGTGCGATCCGTC
>NZ_JARESO010000473.1:0-368 GCF_046030175.1 Paraburkholderia sp. RL17-373-BIF-A | reverse complement strand
AATATTCCACGCTAAAGTGAACAGGGATTCCACGGCAAAAAGAACACGAATTCCACGGCAAAGTTAATGCCGATTCCACGGCAAAAAGAACAGGGTTTCCACGCCATTGCGAACAGGATTTCGGGGTGGCGGCGACGCGGGTCAACGGTGGCACGATCGACAGTTTTGTCGGGAGTGCCGAATGGCAAATGTCAGGTTGACCATGCGCAAAATCAGGGAAGTGCTGCGGCTGCATTTCGAGTGTGACCGCAACCAGAGGGAGATCGCCGACGCGGTCGGTACCTCGACAACGACGGTGTGGCATTACCTGCGCCGCACGCGGCTGGCAGGGCTGAGCTGGCCGCTGCCACCGGAACTGCTGACGGACG
>NZ_JARESO010000472.1:0-370 GCF_046030175.1 Paraburkholderia sp. RL17-373-BIF-A | reverse complement strand
AGCGGCTCGCCGTTGCGCGTGACATTTGCGCTGGCCCCCCTGGACTGGGACGCTATTGGTTCGGCAGCGATTACTGGCGGCCATGGCGGCGACGTCGTGCGCGATGTGATGCCCACCGCGGTCGCGCTACGCTTCGGCACGACGCAGGCAGGGCGCACCGAGCGAATGGCTGTCGGACGACGGCTCCGCCTACAACGACCATCGCACGCTCCGCTTCGCTCGCGAGCAGGGCCCGAAGCCGCTGACTGCACCCGTTCATTCGCCGCAGAGCAACGGCATGGTCGAGTCGTTAGTGAAGACGAACAAGCACGACTACATTGCCTTCACGCACAAGTCTTACACCAACGGCCCTCTTGCCTCTGCCCGGTTC
>NZ_JARESO010000471.1:0-371 GCF_046030175.1 Paraburkholderia sp. RL17-373-BIF-A | reverse complement strand
GCTCAAGGTGTTGTGGTGGAGCGGCGATGGCATGTGCCTGCTGATGAAGCGACTCGAGAAGGGGCGCTTCATATGGCCTCAAGCCGATGGTGGCGTTATTTGCCTGAGCCCGGCGCAACTATCGATGCTGCTCGAAGGCATCGACTGGCGGCAACCGACGAGAACGGCACGACCGACTTCAGCGTTGTAAACGTCGTTGCCTGCGCGTAAACTGCTCGCATGACGCGCGCGAACTCACTTCCCGACGATGTCGAAACGCTGAAGGCCATGCTGCTCAGCCAGGAGGCAGCACTGCGCGAGCGCGAAGCGCAAATGCTCAAACTGCAGGAAACGGTCGACTCGCAACAGGCCGCGTTGGCTTCACGCGCAAC
>NZ_JARESO010000470.1:0-372 GCF_046030175.1 Paraburkholderia sp. RL17-373-BIF-A | reverse complement strand
CGCGCTCGAGCAGCGCACCGGCGCGTTGCTGGCCGCGCAGGTGGAGGTACGGGAGCTGGAAAAGGCACAGGCCGAAGGCCGCGCACAGCGACAGGCGCTGGAGGCAGAGCTTGAGCGGGTCCGGGCGACGCTGGCTGTGCGTGATCGCGAGTTCGTGGAGGTGCGTGAAGGATTCTCACGCGATCTCGGGAAGCAGCGGGACGCGACGGAACGCGCGGAGGAACGGTTCCGTGCCTCTGAAAAGCGTGCCCTGCTGGAGATCGATCGCGAGCGAAGCGCCGCAACGAAACTGCAGAAAGAGCTGGACGAAGCCGTGCGCCGTGCGGAGCAGAAGGACGCCGATCATCGCCGCGCGTCTGAAACCATGCAGGC
>NZ_JARESO010000469.1:0-373 GCF_046030175.1 Paraburkholderia sp. RL17-373-BIF-A | reverse complement strand
GGCGAGCACTCAGGCGGTCGCTGTGTTCCGTTAATGCGGACGGCCGCGTCCACGGAGTTGAACGGCAATGGCGGCCGGTGCGACAGCGTCGAAGCTGGCGCCTGGCCCCATATTGCATCGACGCGAAAGCCGGAAGGGTCGGTCAACCGTACGATATAGCCGCCGCCGGGCAAGGGCGACCGTTCGGCCTCGGAGGCACCAGGCAGCTTGGCAAGTGCATCGAGATCGGCCCTGTTATCGACCTTTAGCCCAAAACCAACGAACCGGGATTTCGGCGCCTTCCGGACGACATAACAGAAATGCGAAGCACCCGTTCCCCGCAACAGCAGGAGCGATCCATCGCGCGATACAGTTCGAAGCCCGAAATCATTGA
>NZ_JARESO010000468.1:0-378 GCF_046030175.1 Paraburkholderia sp. RL17-373-BIF-A | reverse complement strand
GCTCGAACTTGCCAGGGAGAAACTGATTCCTCACTGAACCGCCTTCCTTAACCAGCTTCCCCCGACTACCTGTCAGGTCCGGTCTAGACTAATACATTTGAAGGCATAGATTGCAGCCATGCATCCGGACTTCAATGTCAGGCGCATGCCTGCCTGTCCCTGATGGAATCCGCTGATCGAGTCCCAATCAGTTGGGCGCACTGCAATCGTGCGTTGGTTGCGTCGGGTTTGATCGACCACGGTCTGACCTATCTTGCCATCACTGCTTGATCGCCTGAGCAATCGGTGGTTTGAATCTCCTTCGCTTGATTGCTGTTTTCCGATTTGGGCGGCCGACCCGGCTACGCGCTCGCCTGGGCGCTCGTGTAGCCGGGTCGA
>NZ_JARESO010000467.1:0-379 GCF_046030175.1 Paraburkholderia sp. RL17-373-BIF-A | reverse complement strand
TTTCCACATACCCGAAGCCGTGAACGGGGAACCGGTACTCAACGCCTCTCAGGAGCCAGACATGAGCAACATTCCAATGCGGAGCGAACGCGCAGTGGAGACCCTGGACGCCGGCGCGTTCGACATGAAGCTCGAGATCGTCGTGATCCCTGTCTCGGACGTCGATCGCGCCAAGCGCTTCTATGGCGAGTTGGGTTGGCGGCTCGATCTCGACTTCAAGGCAGGGGACGACTACCGCGTGATCCAGTACACGCCGCCCGGCTCCGCATGCTCAGTCATGTTCGGCACGAACGTTACCGCGGCCGCCCCGGGCTCAGCCCAGGCGCTTCATCTCGTCGTCTCCGACATCGTGGCCGCGCGCAATGAACTGCTCCGTCGC
>NZ_JARESO010000466.1:0-379 GCF_046030175.1 Paraburkholderia sp. RL17-373-BIF-A | reverse complement strand
GTTCCACATACCCGAAGCCGTGAACGGGGAACCGGTAGTCAACGCCTCTCAGGAGCCAGACATGAGCAACATTCCAATGCGGAGCGAACGCGCAGTGAAGACCCTGGACGCCGGCGCGTTCGACATGAAGCTCGAGATCGTCGTGATCCCTGTCTTGGACGTCGATCGCGCCAAGCGCTTCTATGGCGAGTTGGGTTGGCGGCTCGATCTCGACTTCAAGGCAGGGGACGACTACCGCGTGATCCAGTTCACACCGCCCGGCTCCGCATGCTCAGTTATGTTCGGCACGAACGTTACCGCCGCCGCGCCGGGCTCAGTCCAGGCGCTTCACCTCGTCGTCTCCGACATCGTGGCCGCGCGCAACGAACTGCTCCGTCGT
>NZ_JARESO010000465.1:0-382 GCF_046030175.1 Paraburkholderia sp. RL17-373-BIF-A | reverse complement strand
CTGGCGCACTACGCGCGATCTGCCCGAGCGTGGACGGATCGGCATCTTCAACCGGTCCTATTACGAAGAGGTGCTGATTGCTCGCGTTCATCCCGAGATTCTCCATAACGAAGGCCTACCGGATGCACTGCTCGACGAAAAGACAGTGTGGCATGACCGCTATCGTTCGATCTTGGACCTGGAGTTGCACCTTTCCGGGAACGGCACTCGGATCGTCAAGTTCTACCTTCACATCTCGAAGGAAGAGCAGCGCAAACGTTTCCTGCAGCGCATAGACGACCCCGAGAAAAACTGGAAATTCAGTGTTGCCGACGTCGAGGAACGGCGATACTGGAACCAGTACATGAAGGCCTACGAGGAATGCCTCAATGCGACCAGCACT
>NZ_JARESO010000464.1:0-384 GCF_046030175.1 Paraburkholderia sp. RL17-373-BIF-A | reverse complement strand
GCTGGCCGCGGGAGTCACCGATATGCGGGCCGGATTCAACAGTCTCGCGGCCAAGGTGCAGACCGTGCTTGAACGGGATCCGTTCTTATGTGGCGGATTGCGATATGCAGCGTACCTTGCAAATGCCTCCAGAATCACCCGTAAGTGAGCCATTTGCCGCCACATAAGATTTGGATTCCACTCTCTCCGTGCCCGGGATTGTCCAGGGTCTGTCACGGAAGGAGTGATCATGCTAGAGCTATATTTCAAGTACGACGGAGTAATCACGCGATTTCGCAGCGGCGCGCTCGGCAATGAGATCGATCGCATTGCTGCCGGTCTTTTCAACGCAGGTTACAAACGTGATTCCGCGAAGCTATATCTGGCCCGCATCGCACGGTTCAG
>NZ_JARESO010000463.1:0-384 GCF_046030175.1 Paraburkholderia sp. RL17-373-BIF-A | reverse complement strand
CGATGAACTGACGGCATATCCGGAGAGCTTCAAGACCTCGTGGCTGCACACCGAACTGCATCGCGCGCGCAACTTCAAGCAGTGGATGAGCAAGGGCCTGTACCTCGGCACGCTGATGGTCGGCATCGAGCAGAAGCTGCTGGGAGGCAATGTGCCGTGGACGCTGCATCACCAGCATTCGGATCACGAAATGCTGAAGCCCGCATCGCAGTGCAAGCCAATCACGTATCCGAAGCCGGATGGCAAGCTCACGTTCGACCGGTTGTCCTCGGTGTTCATCTCGAACACGAATCACGAGGAAAACCAGCCGGCTCACCTGACGCTGAAAGATCCGTCGGTGCCGGTGAATGTGAACTGGCAGACCTATGCCGGTCCGGAATCGCG
>NZ_JARESO010000462.1:0-387 GCF_046030175.1 Paraburkholderia sp. RL17-373-BIF-A | reverse complement strand
CGATTTCGCCACTTCTGCCGCATCAAACATCGCCTTGATCACGATCAAATCGCGACGACAAGGACGATACACACTGCAATCTCGTCGTCGTGGACAATGGATTTGATATCGAGGCGGAATTGTGAGTACCTCATACATCAGTCAGAATGCTCCGTCAGGAATCGATCGTATATTGGTCGCGGTGGATTTGTCACCCGCCTCGCTGCGGGCTGCGGAGTTCGTCCGAAACATAGCCCCAGCTACTGCGCACATTCGCCTCGTGAGCGTCGCCGACAATCCTCGGGCGCTTAGTCCCATGCCTCCGAAGGCGAGTGCCGAACTGTATGCCGCGCGGGCTGAGCTTTTGCGTGACGCAGCGGATGCACTCGTTCAGGCAAAGCACGTCTT
>NZ_JARESO010000461.1:0-392 GCF_046030175.1 Paraburkholderia sp. RL17-373-BIF-A | reverse complement strand
AACCCCGACTGGTCGAAGTAGATCAGGCGGCATGCCCCATCGCGAGCCGCTTGCTGCAGCTTGGAGAGCGTATCTGTCTTCACCGCGAACTCCTGCTCATCACGTTTTTTTTAAGCGAGTAGCGGCCACGTTTGTAGGAGAACCCTTCATGCCTGAGCGCAACCGACAACGTTTCCAGCCGGCACGGCAACGGCTGGCCGTGAACTTCCTGGATGCGCAGCGCAATCTGCCTGAGCGTCATCGATTCGGCACGCGCTGCTTCGATGGCCGTGGCGATCATGGCATCAGACAATGCCCGGGGACGGCCGCCTTTATGTCCGGTCAGCAAACCACAGAGGCCATTGTCATTCCAGGCGTGCGCCCAGTTGTACACCGACTTGTCACTCACATCG
>NZ_JARESO010000460.1:0-392 GCF_046030175.1 Paraburkholderia sp. RL17-373-BIF-A | reverse complement strand
GCCGGGACCGGGAGATTTGGGGACGGGCTGCCGGCGAGATTGACCGCGAGGATCAGCATCAGGAATGAGGCGTCGCAAGCCAAAGCTGTTCGGATTGTGCCGGGTGACTGACACTTCGGAGGAGCGACTGATTCTGTGGGCGTCGGAAGGCGCATTCGGAACGCGCTTAGCGAGTGACGAAAGACTTCGGCATCAACTCGCCGGGCATTGCGCTCGCCCTCGATTTGCTCGACCAGATCGACACATCGCAGGCGAGAATCGCGCGCTCGTAGCGCGACAACGTCATCAACGAGAAAACGCATTCGATTCCCCCCGGCGAGGTGACGCCCATCGCGACGACAGTCGTCGCCATTGTTGATGTTCATCAATTCTGGGAGGGGATGAAAGTTGGG
>NZ_JARESO010000459.1:0-393 GCF_046030175.1 Paraburkholderia sp. RL17-373-BIF-A | reverse complement strand
TACACTGCTGAGAGGTCGCCCGCGCGCAGTGCGCGCACCAGCTTGATCGCGTCACGCCGGTCTGTCTTGACGCGGTCACCGGGCTTTTTTGGAATCAGCGACGGCGCACACACCATGCAGTCGAATCCTTTCTGAACCAGCTCGCGGTAAAGCCCATAACCGCATGGACCGGCTTCGTAGACCACGCGCACCTGTCGTCCTTTGGACTGCAGACGTTTGCACAACCGGTCAATATCGGTCTTCGTCGTTCCGATCCTGCCCAGTTGCTCCACTTCACCCATGCCCAGCGCATAGGCGACTGCGATCGAGTCCTTGTGAAGATCCAGTCCAACGTACACCGTGCTATCGTTTCGCATGCTTTGCGACACGTGTCGCCGTCTGCCGGACGTAAAC
>NZ_JARESO010000458.1:0-396 GCF_046030175.1 Paraburkholderia sp. RL17-373-BIF-A | reverse complement strand
CGCCTTCGATTCGCGCGACCTGCTCACTGTCTGGCTCGCAGGCCATCCGAGTCTGGGCCAAACGCTCGAGCGTGCGCCGTACGCAGCTTTATATGGACGTATCCAGGCACGCGTTCAACTCAAACCCGTGATCGAACGCGAGCGCTTCGCCCTGTTCATCCAACACGCATTGAAGAGCGCCGGCTGCAGTCATACGTTGCTGGCCGAATCTGGCCTGGAGTTACTTCGCCAGGCCTCTCGCGGCTTGCCCCGGCAAGCGGGGCGGATTCTGCGCACCGCTATGCAGATGGCCGTGCCCAAAGGACTGAACCATCTACCCGACGAACTGCTACAACAGGCGATCGAGGAGTTGAAATGACGCCCGAGTTTGACACGCTATTCCCCGACGGTATCCCT
>NZ_JARESO010000457.1:0-398 GCF_046030175.1 Paraburkholderia sp. RL17-373-BIF-A | reverse complement strand
TGTGTGGCTGAAGCGGCCCGAGTCCGAGCAGTGTCAGCCAGTGAGGATGCGCCTGACCGGTCATCACTTCACGCGGCGTTTTGCCCACGCGTTCGGGGCGACGGCTACGTGCGATGCACCGGTGGTTGAAGTAAAAGCGCAGCAGATCCAGCCAGGCATTGCCGCCGTTCAGATGGCGTCGCAATGTCAGACGGGTGCGCAAACGCGAGTTGAAGTTTTCGACCAGCGAGCTGCTGCGCGGGGTGCTGCGCATCGCCCGTTCGATAGCGTTGCACACGGCGTAGAACGGGCGGCCGATGGCCTGATACAACTGGTTTCTGGTCCGCCAGAATGCGCTGGAGGTAGTGGGCTTGCGATAAAGCAGGCATGTTGCGCGAACCAGATGCCCGGGGACGGCC
>NZ_JARESO010000456.1:0-403 GCF_046030175.1 Paraburkholderia sp. RL17-373-BIF-A | reverse complement strand
ATAACTTCCCGCGAAGCCCCACAGGATACGAGCCGCGACCAACCCAAGAACCGCGTAGCCGAGGGCATGATGGATGGTTCCGCCGTCTTCGCTCAAAACGTATGCACCACCAAATGCACCCACAAGACCCCAATGGAACACCCGTACGAACAGGTCCCACACTAGCGTTGATCGGGAGGCGTCGCCTTCCCCTCGGCTCAGGGAACTCATTCGTTGACCTCCTCGCTAACAGGCTTGCCATCGACAGGATTGACAACCATCTCGTGATGATTACCCTTCTTGTCCAATGCATAGACCTCATAGCAGCTTCCCTCAGTCTTGACCCGCTTGACCTGGTAACCCTGTTTCTCCAGTTGGCTCGAAACTTCCTTGTCCTGCATCCACTTTGTTTTTGGCTCGGTGG
>NZ_JARESO010000455.1:0-403 GCF_046030175.1 Paraburkholderia sp. RL17-373-BIF-A | reverse complement strand
ACTTGGTCGATCGCCTCATGCTGGGCGCTGTCCTGCGCCTAACGGGCAATCGAGTTCACTTGCCTTCAACTTTCGCAACTCCTGAATGCTGTAGATCAATTATCTCGTCGATACGGGCGGTACTCGTTGAAGAGCTTTCAATGCTTACGCCAGTTGAACACCTGATTCGCGTTCACTTCGTGACCGCGTGCAACCTATGCCAGCCGAACGTCCACTGGAAAAAACGTCTCCTCGGCGATCTGGCGCTTCTCGTCCGCTGTGCGCCGCCGATACTTGCGTGCGCCTTTAGCTTCGGTGATTCAGTCGCTCTGTCCATTAAGCAGAGGGTTTTTTGGTTAGCGATTGCGGCTACAGACGTATAAGCGAGTCCGTACAGGTCGGACCGCAATCGGTAACTAAAAAC
>NZ_JARESO010000454.1:0-404 GCF_046030175.1 Paraburkholderia sp. RL17-373-BIF-A | reverse complement strand
AAATCGACGGCTTCGCGATGAACATACACCTTGAGTCTAGCGTCGAGTCTGAACATCGCAGCGTCCCAGACTCTCGATCATGGCCGATACCAGCGACGCATCACCAGCGGTGCAGTCAAGCCGGAGCGTCACCCCGTTGGGCATCTCCACCGTCAGTTGCGAGCGCAAGGCCGGATCTGTGCCCGCAGGCTCGAAGGCGGGCTTCGAGATGCTGGTCCGCTCAACGACCTCACCGCGACCAGCCTCACGGACCGTCACAAATGCCGATGGCACGGCGAGTGTCGTCGCATCATCGACAATATCCGGCACCCCCGCGGCGCGGCGGCGTTGCTCATGCAGCCTGATCCATCGGCGCAGCAGATTCGCGTTCACGCCGGCTTTGAGCGCCAGCCCTGCCACTGAAA
>NZ_JARESO010000453.1:0-404 GCF_046030175.1 Paraburkholderia sp. RL17-373-BIF-A | reverse complement strand
ATCAATGGATGTATTCTGTCACACTTATTCATTAAGTCAATGGCAGTATCCCAAGTAATCAGATCAAAGACTTTGTCGTGACGGCGCAGCAAACACCATTCGGTCTTTGCGTCATTGTCGAACATCTGGAACGAGACCAAATCCCTGCCATCATCCAGACGAACCGTGCCGCCGGACGCGGTATGCATACCGGTCGGGGACTGCAAATCTACTAAATTTCTCGATATAGCGTCATTAACTTCACCTATTACCTCACTTGGAGACAAGAGATTCTGTACTCTTATTTGCCCTGCGAGAATCATTCTGAATTGGAAAATGGTCAATCCCTCCAGCCGGCCGCGGCCGAGCTCCAGCAGACCCAGCCCACGGGTTCGAAAGTCCTCATGTGGATGTTTGAGCGACAG
>NZ_JARESO010000452.1:0-405 GCF_046030175.1 Paraburkholderia sp. RL17-373-BIF-A | reverse complement strand
CGCACGCAGGCGTTCCTCTCGCGTTTGGGTCCGATCCGTCACATTCCGCGTTGCCCCGGCACCGGATGAACGCAAGCCGTCATCGCCAACAACTCAGGGTGCGTCTGTTTGCGTGGTACGACTGGGCAGGTGTGCAACTCCCCAGCGCAAATTAATAAGGATACCTTATCCAAGTGGGAAGCCATGATCCGTTTCGCTTAACTTGACAAAGCCCTCCGCATACATCGACCATCGCACGCGCAGCTTTGCGCGCGAACTGGGCCTGCAGGCGCTGACCACGCCCGTGCGCTCGCCGCAGAGCAATGGTATGGCTGAGTCGTTCGTGAAGACCATGAAGCACAACTACGTCGCCTATATGATAAGCGCTGACGCGCAACGGCCCTCTCGCGTCTGGCCGTTGCGTTT
>NZ_JARESO010000451.1:0-406 GCF_046030175.1 Paraburkholderia sp. RL17-373-BIF-A | reverse complement strand
ATACAGTTGATCCTCTCGTTGCCGCGCAAGCGCCCGTCTACTGCCGTCAGGATGCTGCCGGATACCGCATTGTTCCTGTGGTTAAAAAGAATATCGCGCACATTCCGATTATGTAGGTCCCCCTTGAAACCATGAAAAACGATCCCGGCAAGCATCTCATCGGTAAACGGATCAGAGTATTGCATAAGAGCTTCGAGCGACATTTTCGTCTCACCAAAGAGCGCTCCTCGCAGGAACGTAGACCTGAGATCCGTCCCGCGCAGGTCCATCCCGCGCAGGTCCATCCCGCGCAGGTCCTTGGAGACCGCCCCCAACAATCGAAGTTCCTCCTCGCGCCCTGCGAGCAGCGCAAATCTCGAGAACGGGATCGATTTGCACGCCTCTCGGTATAGATAATGGTCTGCAC
>NZ_JARESO010000450.1:0-407 GCF_046030175.1 Paraburkholderia sp. RL17-373-BIF-A | reverse complement strand
ACTGGCCGCACGCCCGCCTTGTTCCAGTAGCCGCCGCGAAGCACGTCGGCGCGTTGACCGGGTATTGACGGCCATGCGACGCTTTCAAGGTCGACCGGCCCAAGAAGCGGCTCCATCGACAGGAAGCGCTCGCGCGCCGGCACCTCGAGCAGCTTCGGAATGTCGCGGTCAGCCTCTTCCTGATTGACGATCGTCGCACCCAGACAGACGTTTTCCCACGGCCATACCGGACCAAGGGCATCCGCGTCGCGGGCATCGTCGATCATTTGGCGCGCATTGCCGATGCGCTTTATCAGCAACAGCCAGTCGACATTCGGCGTGCTGCGGATCAGGCGAAATAGGTCGACGCGCCACGAAGGATCGACGGCGTTATCGGACACGTCGGCAAGCGAAGCGCAGAAAACACA
>NZ_JARESO010000449.1:0-415 GCF_046030175.1 Paraburkholderia sp. RL17-373-BIF-A | reverse complement strand
CTTCGGGTGCGCGAGCCAGTGATACGAGGAAAAGTACGGCCATAAGGCGGCTCGCACGCCGTGGCGCAAGATGCATCTGTCGATCGACGCGGACATGAACGTTCGCGCGATTCGCATCACCACCACAGAAGGATCGGACAGCGAAGGAATGGACGCGGTGCTGCCCGCTGATGTGCCGCTGGATCGGGTGATCGCCGATGGCGCGTATTACAGCATTGAGCGCACCCAGGCGTTTTCGGAGGCAGGCATCACCCCTGTCATCCCGCCGCCGGCTCACGCCGTTGTGCATGGCAGGCCTGAAACGGGCTGGCATGACCAGCTCACTGCCTACATCAAGGACACGGGTATTTATGCGTTTCAGAAGAAATATGGCTATGGTGTGCGCTCGCTGGTCGAGGCGCAGATCTCGCGCATG
>NZ_JARESO010000448.1:0-415 GCF_046030175.1 Paraburkholderia sp. RL17-373-BIF-A | reverse complement strand
AGCAAGGATCAGGCCGAGACTTCGGTGCTGTTCGAGCTCATCAGCGCCAGGTATGAGCACCGTTCTCTTTGCATAACGGCCAACCAGCCATTTGGCGAATGGGACAAGGTCTTCCCCGACCGGGCCATGACGGTGGCCGCCGTCGACCGGCTGGTCCATCACTCGACGATCTTTGAACTGAACGTCGCAAGCTACCGTCGGCGTACCGCCCTGGAGCGCAAGCAGCAGGGACCGGGACGCCTGGCCAGTATCGCGACACCAAACAACGTCGGCCTGCCGCCGCGCCCGGAGAATCAGCAATGAAGCACAACGCACATCTGCAGCTCGTCACGCGTGACGATACATCCGATAGCCCGACGACGAAACCCGTCGCACGCACGGCCGCACAACGGCAACGCGCATACCGCTTACGCCG
>NZ_JARESO010000447.1:0-416 GCF_046030175.1 Paraburkholderia sp. RL17-373-BIF-A | reverse complement strand
GTACGTTCCCGCGAAGCCCCACACGATACGCGCGGCCACCAGTCCAACGACCGCGTAGCCGAGGGCATGATGGAGAGTTCCGCCGTCTTCGCTCAAAACGTATGCCCCACTAAATGCACCCACAAGGCCCCAATGGAACACGCGTACGAACAGGTCCCACACAGGCGTTGATCGGGAGGCGTCGCCTCCCCCTCGGCGCAGTGAACTCATTCGTTGACCTCCTCGCTGACAGCCTTGCCATTGACAGGATTGACGACCATCTCGTGATGATTACCCTTCTTGTCCAACGCATAGACCTCGTAGCAGCTGCCTTCAGTCTTGACACGTTTGACCTGGTAACCCTGTTTCTCCAGTTGGCTCGAAACTTCCTTGTCCTGCATCCACTTTGTTTTTGGCTCGGTGGTGCAGGACGGCTT
>NZ_JARESO010000446.1:0-416 GCF_046030175.1 Paraburkholderia sp. RL17-373-BIF-A | reverse complement strand
GCTGGCCGCACGCCAGCACGCCCGCCTTGTTCCAGTAGCCGCCCGCGAAGCACGTCGGCGCGTTGACCGGGTATTGACGGCCATGCGACGCTTTCAAGGTCGACCGGCCCAAGAACCGGCTCCATCGACAGGAAGCGCACGCGCGCCGGCACCTCGAGCAGCTTCGGAATGTCGCGGTCAGCCTCTTCCTGATTGACGATCGTCGCACCCAGACAGACGTTATCCCACGGCCATACCGGACCAAGGGCATCCGCGTCGCGGGCATCGTCGATCATTTGGCGCGCATTGCCGATGCACTTTATCAGCAACAGCCAGTCGAGATTCGGCGTGCTGCGGATCAGGCGAAATAGGTCGACGCGCCACGAAGGATCGACGGCGTTATCGAACACGTCGGCAAGCGAAGCGCAGAAAACACG
>NZ_JARESO010000445.1:0-417 GCF_046030175.1 Paraburkholderia sp. RL17-373-BIF-A | reverse complement strand
TGATGGTTTGAAGGCATAGATTGCAGCCATGCATCCGGACTTCAATGTCATCTGATGCAGGGTCACCCCGCTCAGGTAGGCCCGGTGCAGGTTCGCCCCGCACAGGTTCGCCCCGCTCAGCTTCGCACCGCTCAGGTTCGCCCAGCTCAGGTTCATCCCGTTCAGGTCCATCCGGCTCAGGTTCATCCCCTCCACGTTCCCACCTCTGAGCAAGGCCCGTTTCGCCTGTGGGATGCGTTCGGTGGCTTCCCTGTACCGATAATGATCTGTCTCGTGCCGAACAATCTCCTGCTCCAGAACTGCCCTGAGGGCATCGATGGTGCCACCCTCGATGGCAAAAGACTCAGACGTCACGCCGGTTCCCACAGTAATGCTGAGAACAGCGCCGTTATTGCCTGCATTCTCGGAAACCTTCAG
>NZ_JARESO010000444.1:0-422 GCF_046030175.1 Paraburkholderia sp. RL17-373-BIF-A | reverse complement strand
GATAACGGTCCACAGCGTTTACTTTCTGTCACGCGCTCATTGCAGTCATGCTTCACCGGTCTATGTATCACGCCTTCATCATGCGATTCAATGGTGAGAGCTACCGGCGGGCCAAGCGAAAGTTGGAAGAGCAGAGGCAGCCGCGTTGCACGCGACGTGCTAGATACAGCCGGTGTCGCTGATGGCGAGCATCCTCGGCCCGACGACCACACACTTAAGAGTTCCGCAATTGAGTCTCCTGCCGCGCCCTCGGCAGTTGCACCGTCAAGCCGTCGACGCGGTGTTCGGTGTTGATGACGGTCTGTGCTGCCCGATGTCCGACTATCAGGGCTCGCCTATGCCCACCGTGGGGGGATCTAGTGCGCACGCGCAGCAGCGGCAGGTTGTAGTGGTCTAATTTCCTCGGACAGGTCGATAGGTGT
>NZ_JARESO010000443.1:0-422 GCF_046030175.1 Paraburkholderia sp. RL17-373-BIF-A | reverse complement strand
TGAGAATGTCGTCTGATGCAAGGTCACCCCGCTCAGGTCCGCCCCGCTCAGGTTCGCCCCGCGCAGGTTCATCCCGCTCAGGTCCGCCCTGCTCAGGTCCACCCCGCCCAGGTCCGCCCCGCTCAGGTTCGCCCCGCGCAGGTTCATCCCGCGCAGGTCCACCCCGCGCAGGTTCGCCCCGCGCAGGTCCGCCCCGCTCAGGTTCGCCCCGCGCAGGCTCATCCCGCGCAGGTCCACCCCGCTCAGGTCCGCCCCGCTCAGGTCCGCCCCGCTCAGCTTCGCCCCGCGCAGGTCCGCCCCGCTCAGGTCCGCCCCGCTCAGGTCCATCCAGCTCAGGTCCATCCATCTCAGGCTCATCCCGCTCAGGTTCATCCCAACCACGCTCCCACCTCTGAGCAAGGCCCGTTTCGCCAGTGAAATGT
>NZ_JARESO010000442.1:0-424 GCF_046030175.1 Paraburkholderia sp. RL17-373-BIF-A | reverse complement strand
ACATGGTTGAGCCGGAGCTGTCCTATTTTCCGTTGCTTGCCAGGGAAAAGGAGGTTTGCATCCTGCTGACCAGAGATGACCTTAAGAACGCTATGCGGGCTGCCGGGGAACCGGGGGAAGAGTTCGGCAATGTATTCGTCGCTGCAGACTGGAGTAGCAGGCCTGATGATGTATCGGAGATGGCACGCTCGAGGTTCTATCCAGTGTTCGCTCAGACGCACCTTGCCCTGTTCCCCGTATTGCACGCCAGAAGCATCTCGCGGCTATCGGGTCACTCGCTGGAGAAGATCGTCAAGTCCCTGCTTCCTTCGGCGTATGTCGAAGGATACATGCTGGGGGGCGCTAGCGGCGCGAAGCAGGATTGGACAACTCCGCAGACCCAGGCGGATCTGAAGCGGTTCATTCTGCCACTGGTGGGGCGTAG
>NZ_JARESO010000441.1:0-425 GCF_046030175.1 Paraburkholderia sp. RL17-373-BIF-A | reverse complement strand
TTTTTTAAGAGATCGCACTCCATCTTCACTTCCGCCAGTTCCCGCTGGACGCGTGCCAGCTCGGCTTGAAGTTCGGTCTGCGGCTTTTGCTCCTTGCCGACCTCCTGCAGCTTGCCCGCTTTGGCCGAACGGGACCCAGTTCGCCAACGTCTTCAGCGGAACCGACAGCCGACGTGCCGCCTCCGAAACACCGACACCTTCGGTGAGCGCCAGCTTGACTGCCTGCTCACGAAATTCGCTCGTGTAGACCGCCTTGGGAATTCGATTCATCCATGCCCCCGTTTCACGATTGTACGAAACGTTGGCCTCTACTTTTTTCGACCGACCTCACTTGCATGCGTGGATGTGTTTGATAGCTGCGGCCGCAACTAAGCTCAATTCTGTCCACCCTTGGCAACGCCACTCTCATCGCCGTCGTATTGCCG
>NZ_JARESO010000440.1:0-425 GCF_046030175.1 Paraburkholderia sp. RL17-373-BIF-A | reverse complement strand
AGAATCCTTGTTTTTACCTCCTTTCGCAAGTGCTGATTTGTTGCTCTCGGGCATCGGGCGTGGAACACGATAGCTCTCGCCGTCGAGCACGACGCGGTACGCGGCATGTCGCAGGCGATCGAGCGTTGCGGCGCCGAGCATCTTGTTGGTCGCGAACGCATCACCCCATTCCGTAAAATCAAGATTGCTGGTCAGGACGGTCGATGTACGTTCGTACCGTTCGGCGATCAGATCATGGAAGTCTTCATCTTCGGGCGTGCGCATGGGCTTAAGTCCGAAATCGTCAATGATGAGCAGTGGCACCTTGGCAAGCGCCTGGAAGCGCCGCTCGTAGGAGCCGATGGCCTGTGCGTTGCGCAGCGCGCCGAGAAGCCGGGTCTGGGTCATGAACAGGACATCGTAGCCTTGCCGGGCGGCCGCGTGGC
>NZ_JARESO010000439.1:0-427 GCF_046030175.1 Paraburkholderia sp. RL17-373-BIF-A | reverse complement strand
GGGCAGTTCCAGGGCCAGTTCGATCACCGCCGTCTCGACCTGCGGATCCACGCGGTTCTTCAGCAGCGGGCGGCGGTGGGAGATTTCCTGCAGGGCCGCTTCACCGCCCTTGTCGTACAGTTCCTTGAAGCGATAGAAGCTGTCGCGGGAATAACCCATTACCCGGCAGGCCTGACTGACATTGCCCAGTTGCCGCGCCAGTTCGAGCATACCGACCTTAGCGCGGATGACTTTCTGTTCCTGAGTCATGGCGGACTCCTTGCAGTTCGCCGCCGCGCGCGTTGCCGCTTCGGACTACGTCCTCCGCCCCACGCGCAACAGCACGAGAAACCGACCACTGTCAGATTTAGTCTAGGCTATTGCAAATCAGTCGGGTAACATTCCTTCGTGAGGCAACACGACCGGACGTAGTCATTGTCGCCGCCCA
>NZ_JARESO010000438.1:0-430 GCF_046030175.1 Paraburkholderia sp. RL17-373-BIF-A | reverse complement strand
CGCGCCAGTCGCGGCAGCTACGGCCGTCCTCGGATCGTGCGGCAATTAAGGACCCAAGGCCAGCCGGCGAGCGCCGAACGTGTGCGCCGTAGTTTGCAACGCTTAGGGCTGCGGCCGGTCTACAAACGCCCGTATCGGGTGACGACGGATTCGACACACCGCCTACCGGTGGCGCCCAACCTGCTTGATCGACGTTTTGACGGGTGGCAGCCTGATCAGGCGTGGGTCAGCGACATCACGTTCATCAGGACCGGCGAAGGTTGGTTATACCTGGCTGCCATTCTGGATCTGGCAAGCCGACGCATCATAGGCTGGTCAATGTCAGAGCGTATCAACGCGGAACTGGTCCGCCAGGCGCTGCGCGGCGCGTGCTGGCAGCGCAAGCCCGCGGCCGGGTTGCTGCTACATTCCGATCGCGGAAGTCAATATG
>NZ_JARESO010000437.1:0-431 GCF_046030175.1 Paraburkholderia sp. RL17-373-BIF-A | reverse complement strand
CCGACTTCACCGAGATGGACAGCCTGGGCGTCACCGTGGCGGGTGTCGCGCTGGACCACCGTCTGTATCATTTCCGGCTGGCCTGCTCGGGCTTTGAGCACGCTCATGTCATCCTCGGCGGCGAGAGCTATGTCGCGCTGGCCGAAGGGCTGCAGAATGCGTTATGGGTGCTCGGTGGCGCACCGCGCGAGCACCGCAGCGACAGCCTGTCGGCGGCGTTCCGCAATCTTGAACGCGAAGCGCGCGACGATCTGACCACGCGTTACGAAGCGCTCTGTGCTCACTACGGGATGCAGCCTACGCGCAACAACCGCGGCGTTGCCCATGAGAACGGTTCTATCGAGAGCCCCCACGGCCACCTCAAGAACGCAGTGCGTGATGCGTTGCTCCTGCGCGGCACCAATGACTTCGACGACCTCGATACCTATCGC
>NZ_JARESO010000436.1:0-432 GCF_046030175.1 Paraburkholderia sp. RL17-373-BIF-A | reverse complement strand
TGCGGGTACGGTGTTCGTGAGCTTCCTGCCTGCGATCAGCCAAACAGCGGCCAAAGCCATTCGCCAGACAGTGCGTCGATGGCGATTGCATTGCCGACACACCGTGGACTTGACGGACCTGGCGCAGGAGATCAACCCTGTGCTCAAAGGGTGGCTGAAATATTATGGCCGCTTCTATCATTCGGCGTTGTACGCGGTGTTCGATTCGTTGGATCAGTACCTGGTGCGGTGGGTGCGCAGGAAATACAAGCGCCTAAAGGATAAAGTGAGTCGGGCACGGGAGCTGGTGGTCAAGATAAGGCATCAGCGGCCGGGTCTGTTTGCTCACTGGATTCTGGCGCAAAACGGTGGGCAATAGGAGCCGGATGAATCGAGAGATTCACGTCCGGTTCTGCGAGGGCCTGCGGGTGCGATTCCCGTGGGCTACTCACC
>NZ_JARESO010000435.1:0-434 GCF_046030175.1 Paraburkholderia sp. RL17-373-BIF-A | reverse complement strand
AGCGGAATTCGCCCGATGATGAATCCATGAGGCGACGAAGACTTCGATGTTGTCGATTGCTTGCGGGCTCCTACTTCGCCCACTACGCCCGTATGTGTCGACTGCCGCACCACCAGAACGGGAATAGCGCTATGGGTCAGTACCTTCTGTGTCTCGCTGCCGATCAACAGGCCACGCACACCGCTGCGTCCGTGGGACGCCATGACAATCAGGTCACAATTTCGCTCGATGGCGGTGCTGATGATCGCTTCATAAGGATGAGCGCGGGTGGTGGCAACCGTTTCGCATATGACGCCCGCTTGGCTTGCGGCCTTCGTGACAGCCACGAGAAAGGCTTCTGCACGCTCCCTGTTGACCTGAACGAATCTCTCCTCGGTATCCGCGAGCATTTCGGTTCCATATGCCAAAACATGGAACTCCGGCATGACATGAAG
>NZ_JARESO010000434.1:0-436 GCF_046030175.1 Paraburkholderia sp. RL17-373-BIF-A | reverse complement strand
ACAAGCAGCGGCGCAGGTATCGCCTGAACACGTCGGATCGCTATCGCCACCGCGCGGCCGTCGAGATGCGGCATTTCGATGTCGAGCAACACTGCGGCCGGATACCATATGCAGTATTCGGCGAGCGCGTCAGCACCGTTCCTGGCGGTCCGGATTTCAAAACCCCGATCACAAAAAAACAGTGCATACCCCGCCAACATATCTGCATCGTCGTCAGCGATAAGCAGGCGTGCGCCCACAGCGATGGACATTGGCTTCCCCTGGTTGCTTTCTTATGAGCAATTTAAGGTCCCGGATACGGGTCAGTTCGCCGGTTTGTCGCGATTCACATAGGGCGAACCGTCAGAACCATACTCATCATGCCGTTAACGCATATCGCGGCAGAGTAATGGTGAAGACGCAGCCGGTGCCCGGCATATCGCGGACGCTAAGAATT
>NZ_JARESO010000433.1:0-437 GCF_046030175.1 Paraburkholderia sp. RL17-373-BIF-A | reverse complement strand
CCTGGCGCACCTTGAAAAAGGCAAAGCACTTCGGCTGTATGGCTCACGCCCGCAGGCTGTTCGTCAAGGCGGACAAGGCCGCCGCGAAAAAGACGGACTCCGGCAAGCAGAAGATGCCGAACGCTCGCGTGGCGAAAGCGCTTGAGTACTTCCAGGCCCTGTACCGTGTCGAGGCGCTGGCCAAAGGCGATCTGCCTGCTGGCCTGACGCGAGCCGACTACACGTACGACCTGCGGCAAAAGCACAGTGTGCCGCTGCTTGAGTCCTTCAAGGCATGGCTCGATGAACTGGCGCCGAAGGTGGCGCCCCAGAGCCTGCTCGGCAAGGCGATTGCCTACACGCGCAACCAATGGGAATATCTCAGCCGCTACGTCACTGACGGTTGCGCCGCAATCGATAACAACGTGATCGAGCGCGATATCAGGCCGTTTGCTACT
>NZ_JARESO010000432.1:0-441 GCF_046030175.1 Paraburkholderia sp. RL17-373-BIF-A | reverse complement strand
GCCGGCTACGGAAGGTCTGGGCTATGGCTATAGCCATGATCGTGGCTTCATGATGCATAGCATGCTGGCGGTAACGCCGGAAGGCTTGCCACTCGGTGTATTGGGCATGAAGACATGGGCGCGTCCGGCCGATGAATTCGGCAAAAAGCACTCGCGCAAAAAGCGCACCATTCACGATAAGGAAAGCGTCAGATGGCTCGAAGGCCTCGAACACCTGTCGACGCTCAAAGGCCAATGCCCTGAAACGCACATCGTTGATGTATGTGACCGCGAAGGCGATATCTACGATGTATTCGTCGCCGAACGCCCCGCTGGCGTCGACTGGCTGGTTCGAGCGAGCTGGAATCGCGGTGTGGCTCATCCCGAGAAATATCTGTGGGAGACGATAGCCACCGCGCCGGTGGTGGGGCAGACCGAATTGCAGATTCCGGGTTCTGGCCG
>NZ_JARESO010000431.1:0-442 GCF_046030175.1 Paraburkholderia sp. RL17-373-BIF-A | reverse complement strand
GCAACCGCTGCGCTTGCATTCGTAGCACACTATGGACGCCTCCCTTTGCGAGGGCATCGGTTGGCATTCCAGAACAAGATGGGCTGCAGCTGTATATCCGGCCTGTTCGCAGCTGGAACTACCGCTGCGGGCCACTATGAAATCCGCTGACTCGCACCTCATTGTTCAAACGAGCTCGAAGCTCTCACTACAACACAGGTTCAGCGAGTCCCGGTCCTACCTGTTCTGTCATTCCAAGCGAAGCGCCTGCGCAACCTCTTGATGGTTCATGTGCGACACGATGATCTCGTTACAAGAATTCATACTTTCATGGCTCGCTCGACGGCAAGAGTACTTACGCTGGCCGGGCGCTCGAGTAACCCTTTTCATAGGGGCGCCCGTGTGCAAGGACCGCCCAGATTATTCGCGCGAGCTTGTTCGCCAAGGCGATCACCACCACGTT
>NZ_JARESO010000430.1:0-445 GCF_046030175.1 Paraburkholderia sp. RL17-373-BIF-A | reverse complement strand
TATCGACTTATTTGGGGGCGACCTGGTTTCGACAGGGGTAGCAAAGGAGTTCAGGGCATACCGAGGACCCATCACCTCGTAAATCCAACGGGAAAATGTAAATGCAAACCTCGATAAGCGCTTCGGCGCGGCGTCTAACGACGCTCTCCTGGAACAAGCCGCGTAAAACCGGCTTTCCTCGCACTGGCTCGCTGATGGGCTAGGGTAGCAATACCGCGCGAGGTCATTTACGTCAGCTAATCTCCAATGGCGTCACGACGTTGGGGCCGAAAACTTAGTGACTCGCCGTAACGAAGCGTGTTCGTCCGTGTCGTTGCGGTTAAACCAAATGACGAACTAAGTATGTAGAACTGGCTGTAGAGCACTTCTGGACGCGGGTTCGATTCCCGCCGCCTCCACCAGAGTTTTTGTCGTTGTTTTTCGTGGCCTCAACAACAGAGAGGCC
>NZ_JARESO010000429.1:0-449 GCF_046030175.1 Paraburkholderia sp. RL17-373-BIF-A | reverse complement strand
CTCCAAAATGTTTGGCAGGGAGCACGATTCGCCGGAAGGGCTGCGTGTGCTGGCGGTGGCAATGCTCAATCATGCAGATGATCTGGATGCTGGCGTCAAAGGCTTCTCAAAAGCCGAGCTGGAGGATTACAAGGGGCGACTCCTTGGGAAGGGGAATAGCTTCACTTGCACAGCGATACTTTCCGGCACGCTCCAGCGGGCGCTGCAGGATCAGATGCAGAATAACAAACGGTTCGAGATGATCTATCACGCAGTCGTGCCTGCGAAGTGGAAGCAACACTGAGGACCTCACTGCCCTGCAATTATCGGGACGCTCCAATCTTGACAGAATCGGCTGGACGGCGACAAGCAGCACGGCTGGCTGCTATGTCAGCATCGCATCGAGGCACATTAGGTTCGATGTGGTGGTTTTGGTCGTGCCGGCCTTCTGCCCGCCGACATAGACGATG
>NZ_JARESO010000428.1:0-452 GCF_046030175.1 Paraburkholderia sp. RL17-373-BIF-A | reverse complement strand
CGGTTGTACGAGGCGCTGCGCAAGACACTGCTGTCGCAACAGCTGATTCACGGCGACGAAACAACGGTACAGGTGCTCAAGGAGCCGGGCAAAACCGCCCAGAGCACGTCGTATATGTGGGTGTACCGTAGCGCTGAAGACTGCTCCGAACCCGTCGTGCTGTTCGACTACCAGCCGGGACGTGCTCAGCAATATCCCCAAGCGTTCCTCGCGGGCTACAAGGGCCTGCTGATGACCGATGGATACGCCGCCTGGCGCACGCTCGAAGGTCCGACCCACTTCGGCTGCATCGCCCACGCGCGACGCGCCTTTGTTGATGCCTTCAAGGGCATGAAGAAACCAGGCGGGCGTGCCGCACACGCACTGGAATACTTCAAGGCGCTCTACCAGGTCGAAACACTCGCAAAGGGGGATTTGCCCGAGGGCGAGACGCGCATCGATTACACCTTCCG
>NZ_JARESO010000427.1:0-455 GCF_046030175.1 Paraburkholderia sp. RL17-373-BIF-A | reverse complement strand
CGATCTGTTCGCATCACTGACTTTGCCTTGAGGCGCCAACGAGTGAAGATTCTTCAGTGGCCGCAGCCCCGCGGGCTGAACCGGATGCCACGACAGATTGACGATGCGTTCTACGGCGGCAAACCAATGCGAGTTCGGGATGATTGCCGGAGACCTTGAGTGGGCATCGGCCCGGAAAGAAAGCTTGCACGATCGACGACGTAAAGGACCATTATGCCTGCTGTAACAGCCCAAACATTTGCAAGAGCTTTTTTCGGCACGCCCCAGTTCAAGGGCGGGACGCACGAGGCCTTCCGGCAGGGCAATGATCATGATGGCATTCCCACGTTCAGCAGGGAATTCTTCCGGAACGTCACGGTGAACGCCAAAGAAGACATTGCGACGCGCGCGGGCGACTTCAATATTTCGTGTTCACGGGGGACAGTGACTGCGACACTTACGTTGCTGACTGCTTT
>NZ_JARESO010000426.1:0-457 GCF_046030175.1 Paraburkholderia sp. RL17-373-BIF-A | reverse complement strand
GGGCAAGGAGCCCGAGCCGCCGAACCGCACACTGATCGATCAGGCCATCACGGCATCGATGCCGCAGCGCAGTATCCTGGATCTCCTCACTGAAACCGAGCAGTGGCTTGACCTGCATCGACTGTTGGACCGCTGTCCGGGTTTGACGCGAAGATCGACGATCCGCGCAAGCGTTTCATCACGACGCTGTTCTGCTACGGTTGCAACCTCGGTCCGAGTCAGACGGCGCGCTAGGTGAAAGGGCTCACCCGCAAACAGGTCGCCTGGCTGAACCTGAAACACGTCACGGAGGAGCGGCTCGACAAGGCGAACGTGAAGGTGATCAACGCGTACAACCAGTTCGCGTTGCCCAAATACTGGGGTAGCGGCAAGCGCGCGTCGGCCGACGGCACCAAGTGGAGCCTGTATGAGCAGAACCTGCTCTCCGAGTATCACGTTCGCTATGGAGGATACGGCG
>NZ_JARESO010000425.1:0-460 GCF_046030175.1 Paraburkholderia sp. RL17-373-BIF-A | reverse complement strand
GTGAAGTGCGGATGTGCGCAGCCGCCTCAGGGTGCCTCGCCGGCTGGCTCCCGGCCGTGTCGTCAGCGTTGGATTTCAGCCGAACTTGAGTGCGTACAGAGCGAGTTGGCCGCAACGGTGTCGTATGGGCGTAGCGCGCAGCTCCTTCACATGCTGTTGCCCGTTGGGCCCGGTCATAGTGCCAGTACCGTACGGGATCGGACCCTTCGTGTGGGCGCGCGCATGGAAGCGGAGTTAACGATGACGGCGAGGCTACCTGAGCATCAATCGACCGTGACCACGGTTGGCCTGGACGGCGGCTATGTTCGGCATTGCTGTCCCGAGCCGGCACTATCCTTCGAGATCGTTGCGGGACGGGTACTCGCAGAGGACGGGTCGCAGCGTAGCGTGGGCTTTGTTCGCACTATTGACAAGCACTCGCGCACGCGCGTGCAACGCGCCGTCTCCGAACAGGGAGGGG
>NZ_JARESO010000424.1:0-461 GCF_046030175.1 Paraburkholderia sp. RL17-373-BIF-A | reverse complement strand
AGTACCGGCGTTGCTCGAGGACGCAACCAATGAGCTACCGGGCTCGTTTCGCCTGCTCGTACAGCGATTGATGGAGCACTTGAAGGAGTTGGACCGCCAGGCTGGTGAAATTGAGGCTCAGATCGTCACGTGGCATCGGGACAACGAACTCGGCCGCAAGCTGGCGGAGGTTCCGGGCATTGGACCGATGGTGGCGACGGTGAGCGATGCGAAGAACTTCGACAACGCACGTCAATTGGCAGCGTGGATAGGCCTTGTACCGCGGCAGAACTCCAGCGGCGGCAAGAACGTGCTGCTCGGCATAAGCAAACGCGGAGATACCTATCTTCGAACACTGTTGATCCACGGTGCGCGCTCAGTGATTTGCGCCTTCCAGCGCAAGAAGGACAAGGTCGACGCCTGGCTGGCAGCGCTCCTGGCGCGGAGAAATCCCAATGTGGCTGCCGTTGCGCTGGCCAACA
>NZ_JARESO010000423.1:0-462 GCF_046030175.1 Paraburkholderia sp. RL17-373-BIF-A | reverse complement strand
AACCGTCCGATGACGCATCGTTATAGACCCAAGGTACTGCCAAAACTGGAGTCGCACAGAAGCTCCAGGATCAGTCGGGACGGCACCTGTTTACGGACCCGTCGGCAGTCGGTGTATAGGCGGCATGAGCTCAATGCAGGCTTTGGTATGGAACGTGAGAACCTCTCGCTGGATGCAAAGGGAAATGACAAATGGCCAACACCATAAGGAAGAATACCGATGCCAGCGCGAGGGGCGGAGTCGCCCGTAGTAGCGTTGAAACTTCTGTAATGGGAGCGGAGCGAAGGGGCGGCGTTAGCCGGTTGACGAAGGTCACCAACCTGCATGGCGGGGATGAGTGACATGACATCAACAAAACCGTATTGCATTGCGAAGCGAACGGTGTGGGAGGCGTACCAGTTGGTGAAGGCCAACCGCGGCGCTGCCGGCGTGGACGATGAAACGATCGCCATGTTCGAGCAG
>NZ_JARESO010000422.1:0-462 GCF_046030175.1 Paraburkholderia sp. RL17-373-BIF-A | reverse complement strand
GGCTTGTGAATGACGAGCTCCTGATCGACGAACTCGATGCTGTCGTTGGCCGGGAAGTTCGCATCGGCCTCGTCGAGCGCCGCGTTCAGCCTGTCTCGCAGATCCTTCACGAAGCTCTTGCCGTCGGTGGGCAAGCCCACGATCTCGCAGTAGCGTGGCAGCTCCCGCCGGAATTCCTCGTCGGAAACCTGATGCCCCCGATAATCGTCGAAGCAGTCGCTGCCCTCGCCGTAAAGATCGCCGGAATTCAGTTCACGCATGAACTGGCTGAAGACAGCCAGTTCGAAGAACCGGCGGTGCAGCATCCGGCTGTCCCGGCCGTGCGGGAACACCGCGCGCTCCCACTTCTCCGGCAACCAGTCCAGCGGCAGGTTATCGAGGTCGTTGTCGGTCAGCAGCAGGTATTCGCGGTGCGCGTTCCGGAAGCCTTGCAGCCACGCGAGCGCGACCAGCACCGCGCGG
>NZ_JARESO010000421.1:0-462 GCF_046030175.1 Paraburkholderia sp. RL17-373-BIF-A | reverse complement strand
CTGCTCGAACATGGCGATCGTTTCATCGTCCACGCCTGCAGCACCCCGGTTGGCCCTCACCAACTGATATGCTTCCCACACCGTGCGCTTCGCAATGCAATACGGTTTTGTTGAGCTCATGTCACTCATCCCCAGCAAGCAGGTTGGTGACCGTCGCCAACAGGATAACGCCGCCCCTTCGCTTCACCCTCATTACAAGGGCTTCAACACTACTACGGGCAGCTCCGCCCCTCGTTGCGGCATCGGTATTCTTCCTCATGGTGTCTGCCATTTGTCATTTCCCTTTGCATCCGCAACAAGGTTCTCACGTTCCGTACCGAAGCCTGTGTTGAGCTCATGCCGCCTTTACGCCGGCTGCCATCAGGTCCGTAAGCAGGTCTCGTCCTGACTGATCCTGGAGTGACGAAACGACTCCAGTTTTGACAGCGCTTTAACACCTTAACGACGCGTCATCGAACGGTT
>NZ_JARESO010000420.1:0-467 GCF_046030175.1 Paraburkholderia sp. RL17-373-BIF-A | reverse complement strand
CAGCCCGCTCACGAACTTCCGGCGAGTACCTTGGGGACTTCTTCTTGGTGTTTTCCATAGCTCCATTTTCTCAAGAAGTGGAGCCTCCGGAAATCCCGGGGCGGTTCACACACCACCTCTTTGACGCGACGTAAGTAACTTTGCAAAAGAGGAAAATCGAGACCGCTTTCCCAAGGATGAGCCGTGGTAGGCAAATTACAATGAAATTGTCCTTCGTACGGCCTAGGTCTCAGCCTGCTGTCGAGCACATACAGGGCTGACAAGCTCCCGAGCACAGATTTCACGGAGTGGCGCACGGCTTTGAAGCAAACACTGCCGACGCTTCCCGCCCGGCAGACGCTTTCGACACCGCTTTGCGGGACGCGGAAAATAAATGTGCAATTGAGTCACTAGCTGTCTAATTCTTAACCTCAAGGAAATATGATGTCTGTCTCTACCGATTTTACCGCTAGCGCAATCAGCACAAA
>NZ_JARESO010000419.1:0-468 GCF_046030175.1 Paraburkholderia sp. RL17-373-BIF-A | reverse complement strand
TGATCCGCAGGTCTACGGGATCGGCATCAAGGAACTGTGGGAAATCGATCCGTCGAAGCACAAGCCGGGTCTGGTGATGCACACCGCCGGCTGGCCGCTGGAAAACGACACGTACGGTGGCTCGTTCCTCTATCACATGGATAACAACCAGGTGGTGGTGGGTTTCGTGGTGGGCCTCGGCTACACGAACCCGTACCTGTCGCCGTTCGAGGAATTCCAGCGCTACAAGACGCATCCGGCGATTCGTGCGGTGCTCGAAGGTGGCAAGCGCGTGTCGTACGGCGCGCGGGCGATTACCGCCGGCGGCCTGATGTCCCTGCCGAAGCTGGTGTTTCCGGGTGGCGCGCTGGTCGGCGACGATGCGGGCTTCCTGAACGCATCTCGGATCAAGGGTTCGCATGCGGCGATCAAGACCGGCATGCTGGCCGCTGAAGCGGCGTTCGATGCCGTGCAGGCTGGGCGTCAGAC
>NZ_JARESO010000418.1:0-468 GCF_046030175.1 Paraburkholderia sp. RL17-373-BIF-A | reverse complement strand
CGCTCAAATGGAAGGCAATAAGGCACTAAAATCGGTATCTGTACGCATCGACGGTAAGACGCTGCAAATCGAGGCAGAGAGCGCTATGGGGAAAAACTATCTATCGTTTTATCTTGACAAAAAGAGATTTAATGTAGTGGAGGGATTGACCATTTTCCAATTCAGAATGATTCTCGCAGGGCAAATAAGAGTACAGAATCTCTTGTCTCCAAGTGAAGCAATAGGTGAAGTTAATGACGCTATATCGAGAAATTTAGTAGATTTGCAGTCCCCGACCGGTATGCATACCAAGTCCGGCGACACGGTTCGTCTGGATGATGGCAGGGATTTGGTCTCGTTCCAGATGTTCGACAATGACGCAAAGACCGAATGGTGTTTGCTGCGCCGTTCCGACAAAGTCTTCGATCTGATTACTTGGGATACCGCCATTGACTTAATGAATAAGTGTGACGGAATACATCCATTGAC
>NZ_JARESO010000417.1:0-469 GCF_046030175.1 Paraburkholderia sp. RL17-373-BIF-A | reverse complement strand
CTCTGCCTCGCCTCCGGTGCAGCGTGGCTGGTCGCCAGTCGGTGAGCCGCATCGCGTCTTGCCGCAACCTCATTGCAGACGTTCGGTCCTCGGGGCATTTGATTTCGGCGCCAACCTTCTGAAGCATGAAGCCAACAAGACAACCATCAAGCGCCCGGACGTCATCCAGTTTCTTGACCAGGTTGCGCAGGAGGGCGCGACCGGCCTGATGACGGTGGTGGTGCTCGATAACGCATCGATTCATCACAACATCGATCAGGAAACCATCGACCGCTGGTTTCTCAACCATCACATGGTGCTCTTCTATCTGCCGCCGTACAGTCCCGAGCTGAACCTGATCGAAATCGTCTGGAAACACGCCAAGTATCACTGGCGGCGCTTCGTCACCTGGACGCAGGAAACCATTGATGCCGAGATCGCCAAGCTGCTTGGCGGATATGGCTCGGAATTTGAAATCCGTTTTGCCTGA
>NZ_JARESO010000416.1:0-472 GCF_046030175.1 Paraburkholderia sp. RL17-373-BIF-A | reverse complement strand
GTTACGTCCCGCTATATTTGGGTTCCAGCGGAGGTGTTTATCTCGGTATCAAATAGGATGAAGTTTGGAACTTAACCCTGAACATCATGAGATGAGACGGACGTAAAGAAGGCCAGTACTGCTCTGTTATCGTGGGAAGTGACGAAGCCCCACACGAACAACAAAGTAGACCGGCCTATGCATCGAATTGTATTCGCGTTTCCTGTTCTTGAACAACATCTCAATGCGGTCGATCGCACGCCGCAAGTGTATCGACCTGTCGCTTGCGTACATTGCGGCTGCTCGGGTGTGTGGTGTCACGGTCGTTACCATCGCAAGGCCGACCGCAGCGCCGCTGGCGCTCTCAATCCGATTCCCGTTTTGCGCTTTCGCTGTCGAACCTGCAGCCGCACGTGTTCGCGCCTGCCGCTGTGCATAGCTCCCCACCGTTGGTACAACTGGGCGGACCAACAGCGTGTCTTACTCCTTCTGT
>NZ_JARESO010000415.1:0-477 GCF_046030175.1 Paraburkholderia sp. RL17-373-BIF-A | reverse complement strand
CCTACTCGGCGCTTCAGCCGGCGTTTTCCGCGATCAACACGGAGTCTTTCCATGAACCAGCAAGTCAGCTCCAATTCACCTTTAGCCCGTTTCAGTCGGCTTCTGCTGTGCGTAGACTCGAGTATCGCGTCCATCCATGCTGCTACGTACGCCTGTCAACTCGGCGTCACGGGCATCCAGGTCCGTGTCGTGAGCGTGCTCGAAAACCCCCGGGCGATACTCTCCGCGCACTCGGCGACCGGGCTGAATATCGCGGCATTCTCCGACGAATTGCGGGAATCCGCGAACGTCGCGTTATCGGATATTCGACGCATTCTTGAAGACCATGGTTTGACGGTCGAGGCCGAACTGATAGACCTCGCCAGGTACGGAGGCGATGTGTCCCATGCCCTCGCTTCGGAGGCACAGAGGTGGAATGCGGATCTGCTTGTTCTTGGGGCGAGACAGCATCATGGCCTGTTGCGATGGGTTGAGGGC
>NZ_JARESO010000414.1:0-483 GCF_046030175.1 Paraburkholderia sp. RL17-373-BIF-A | reverse complement strand
CTTACGCGTCCGTCTCACTGCTGTCGCTATCTCAGGTGACAAAGTAGTCTCCACCACTCGTTTGGTGGGGCCTACTCTGTCCACTTTGGCGTCACCCGTCTAGACGGTGCTCGCGCAACGCTTACGTTTAACATGGTAGGCACTATGGTGAAAAAAGCATTCGGGCGGCTCAAGCAGAGCGACAAGCCAATCTTACATTCCGACCAGGGCTGGCAATATCAGATGGCGGTGTGCCGGCGCCTTCTTGAGAACCGTTCGATCACACAAAGCATGTCGCGCAAGGGCAAATGCTATGACAATGCCGCCATGGAGAGCTTCTTCGGCACGCTCAAAGCGGAGTTCTTTTACCTCAATAAATTTGACAATCTTGACGAGCTGGAGGCCGGCATAAAGAACTATATCCGGTACTACAACCACGACCGTATCAAGCTAAAACTGCAGGGCATGAGCTCCGTAAAATATCGGACTCAATTCGGACAGGCG
>NZ_JARESO010000413.1:0-488 GCF_046030175.1 Paraburkholderia sp. RL17-373-BIF-A | reverse complement strand
TCGGTCGAACCGTTACCCGACGTGTTGATCGAGCCGTTGTCCACCACACCTGAACCGTTGGCCGAATCACCGGAGATGTTGGTCGTGCCGTTATCGGTCGTGTTGATCGAACCGTTCGGATCCACGATCACGCCTGAGCCATTGGTCGAGTTGCCGCTGATATCGGTCGAACCGTTCCCGCTCGTGTTGATCGAGCCGTTGTCCACCACACCCGAACCGTTCGTCGAATCACCGGAGATGTTGGTCGTGCCGTTACCGGTCGTGTTGATCGAACCGTTCGGATCGACGATCACGCCCGAGCCGTTGGTCGAGTTGCCGCTGATATCGGTCGAACCGTTACCCGACGTGTTGATCGAGCCGTTGTCCACCACGCCCGAACCGTTGGCCGAATCACCCGAGATGTTGCTCGTGCCGTTATCCGTCGTGTTGATCGAACCATTCGGATCAACGATCACGCCCGAGCCGTTGGTCGAGTCGCCGCCGATGTT
>NZ_JARESO010000412.1:0-490 GCF_046030175.1 Paraburkholderia sp. RL17-373-BIF-A | reverse complement strand
ACGATCTCATCCTGACGACCTACGCGCTGCTGTGGCGCGACCAGGAAGTCCTTGCACAGCACGACTATCACCTGCTGATCCTCGACGAGGCGCAGTACGTCAAGAACGCCACCACCAAAGCGGCGGCGACCATCCGTGAACTGCGCGCCCGGCACCGCCTGTGTCTCACCGGCACGCCACTTGAAAATCACCTCGGCGAGCTGTGGTCACAATTCGACTTCCTGCTCCCAGGCTTCCTTGGCAGCCTGAAGGATTTCACGAAGCGTTGGCGAACTCCAATCGAGAAAGGCGGCGACACCGTGCGGCGTGATCTGCTCGCGCGCCGTATCCGCCCCTTCATGCTGCGCCGGCGCAAGGATGAGGTCGCGAAAGAACTGCCGCCAAAGACCATCATCATGCGCACCGTCGACCTCGAAGGCGCGCAGCGCGACCTGTACGAAACCGTGCGCGCAGCGATGCACGAAAAAGTCCGGGCCGCCGTTACGGCCCA
>NZ_JARESO010000411.1:0-496 GCF_046030175.1 Paraburkholderia sp. RL17-373-BIF-A | reverse complement strand
TTAAAAATCCGCCGCATCTCAATCTAAGCGACTGATTTAAGTGCAAAATGGACGGTTCAATCTACGGTGGAACGGGGCGCAGGAGATCCAGCAGATAGTCTCCGAACCGGTTGATGTGTTTCCGCCGGTACGGCGACAGCACCTTGAGCACCTCGGCGTCGACTGGATGCCCTTTCACCTGCAGTTCCTTCAGCTTGCGCGACATCCACTGCACGTTGTACAGGATCACCATGTTCGCGACGAGGTGGTTGTACTTGATCACCTTGCGCTGCTCGTGTCGGACGTTTTCAGCGACCACGCCTTCGCACCGAACATCAGCCACTGAGCGAAGTCGTTGAACTGCTCGCTCTTGTTGGTCGCCGCGTGAATTGTGCGACGCAGGTCCGGTTCATTGAGATATTTGAGCAGGAACAGCGTCCGGATCACGCGCCCCAGCTCCCGGAATGCGAAGTAGAGCTTGTTTTTCGTGCTCTCCGAGCCGAGGCGGCGCAGGATC
>NZ_JARESO010000410.1:0-498 GCF_046030175.1 Paraburkholderia sp. RL17-373-BIF-A | reverse complement strand
CAGACAAATTGCGACAACGCCTATCACCCAGCTGCTCTGCCGTCGCCGCCTCCGAGCTACGAAGCGAGGTACAGGTAGCGTGTCGCCCTCGGCACCAAGCTCGAAGTGTAGACCTGCCAGATCTATCAGGGTATGTGCCGGCAACGGCCCGGGGAGATGTGGTCGGCCAGCCACCCAGCACGGAGTCTTGCTTGAGAGCGTCACAGCATGCGCTGATACATCCAACGTAGCACGGACCTCTCCTTCCAACGGCAAAATCAAATCACAGTCGTCGCTCCCCACAGTGAACGAGCCACGCGGCAAATGCAATTCGCGTCCAGACAGCGGCCCGTTCAACAGCTTGAGCTTGAAACCCGCCTCCATAAGCTTACCCTCAACCTAGAGACAATGGCTCGGCCTTAATCAAGAACAAGCGCACCACGCTGCGTGCACTTTGCGAGTTGCTGCGAAACAGGCTGCCCAGAACCGGCAGATCTCCCAACAGCGGAATCTTGCGGA
>NZ_JARESO010000409.1:0-499 GCF_046030175.1 Paraburkholderia sp. RL17-373-BIF-A | reverse complement strand
ATTAAAAATCCGCCACATCTCGGCCTAAGCGGCTGATTTGAATGCGAAATCGATGGTCGGATCGAGCGGTGGAACGGAGCGCAGGAGATCCAGCAGATAGTCCCCGAACCGGTTGATGTGCTCCCGCCGGTACGGCGACAGCACCTTGAGGACATCAGCGTCGACAGGATGCCCCTTCTCCTGCAGTTCCTTCAGTTTGCGTGACATCCACTGCACGTTGTACAGGAGCACCATGTTCGCGACGAGGTGGTTGTACTTGATCACCTTGCGCTGCTCGTACCGGACGTTTTCGGCGATAACACCTTCGCCGCCGAACATCAGCCACTGCGCGAAGTCGTTGAACTGCTCGCTCTTGTTGGTCGCCGCGTGAATTGTGCGACGCAGGTCCGGTTCATTGAGATATTTGAGCAGGAACAGCGTCCGGGTCACGCGCCCCAGCTCCCGGAATGCGAAGTAGAGCTTGTTTTTCGTGCTCTCCGAGCCGAGGCGGCGCAGGATT
>NZ_JARESO010000408.1:0-501 GCF_046030175.1 Paraburkholderia sp. RL17-373-BIF-A | reverse complement strand
CGATATCCACGTGCTGGTGGCGGGTCACAACGCGCAAACCGCGGCCGATGCAGCGGCGAAGATTGCCGGCGTGAGCAAAGTGCTGCTGGCCGACGCGCCGCAACTCGAAGCAGGCCTCGCGGAAAACATCGAAGCAACGGTGGTGAACATCGCGAAGGACTACACGCATATCCTCGCGCCGGCAACCGCCTACGGCAAGAACATCACGCCGCGTATCGCCGCGAAGCTCGACGTCGCGCAGATCAGCGATATCACGGCAGTGGATAGCCCGGATACATTTGAGCGCCCGATTTATGCCGGTAACGCAATCGCAACAGTGCAATCGGCTGATCCGATCAAGGTCATCACGGTCCGCACGACTGGTTTCGACCCTGTGGCAGCCGAAGGCGGCAGCGCATCGGTGGAGAAAATCGAAGCGGCAGCCGACAGCGGCATCTCGTCCTTCGTCAGCCGTGAAGTGACGAAGCTGGACCGTCCGGAACTGACGTCGGCGAAGATCAT
>NZ_JARESO010000407.1:0-504 GCF_046030175.1 Paraburkholderia sp. RL17-373-BIF-A | reverse complement strand
GAGTATATCGAATCCGGTACTGACATCCCGTCGCCGTCGCGTGATCCCGGTTCGATGGTCCACGCTCGCGCACCAAAAAAAGGCCCTCCGGGGCGGAGGGCTGAGATCATATCTGAAGGAGATATGAGGAGACAAAGAGATCACTGAAGATCACGGGGCGATGCATTATGCGTCGCTGGTAGTATCCTAGCGTGGGAAAATCAGCCTGTGATGAGCGCAAACTGAGCATGAGCACGTAAATCGATGGGGCAATGAGCCTGGCAATTTGGGCGACGTGGAGCCTGTAGGAGAAGGCGTGCTCGAGATGCGCGAACATTTCGGGCCAGGCAGGCGCTTGTACTACGTCCAGCACGGCGAGTTGGTGATCGTGATGCTGGGCGGCGGTGTTCCCTCCTTATGTATCTTTAACGGCACTATGCGACGCGATCTGAACGTTGCGAAAGGAGCCGAAACAGCGTCGATCGGTGGATACCGAGCAGATCCGCGATTTCCTGCATGCCCATG
>NZ_JARESO010000406.1:0-505 GCF_046030175.1 Paraburkholderia sp. RL17-373-BIF-A | reverse complement strand
GCCGGGCGTGCCCGTATCGAATGGAAACTCATCACCAACCTGCCGGTCCGCTCTCGTGCCGAGGCAATCGAGAAACTTGACTGGTATGCGATGCGCTGGAAAATCGAAACCTTCCACAAAATCCTGAAGTCGGGCTGCAAGGCCGAGGAGTCTCGACTTCGTACAGCCGACCGGCTAACGAACCTGATCGCGGTCTTCTGCATCCTAAGCTGGCGCATATTCTGGATCACCATGCTCGGCCGCTCGGCGCCACGGGCCGCAGCCAAACTCGCGTTCACACGCACCGAAATCGACCTGCCTGAACACGTCGTTCACGACACGTCTCATAACGCACAGGCACCACCGCTCGTGCGCAACGTCATCAGGCTCGCCCAGCTCGGTGGTTACCTTGCGCGTGCCAGTGACCCTCCGCCGGGCACTACCGTGATGTGGCGTGGGATGCGACGTCTGACTGACATCCAGATCGGCTATGAACTCGCGCTAAAAAGAAGTGGGTAATTGCAAG
>NZ_JARESO010000405.1:0-506 GCF_046030175.1 Paraburkholderia sp. RL17-373-BIF-A | reverse complement strand
GCCGTACGTGCTGTGGCGCGCGGTGGACGAGCACGGCACGAAGCTGGACGTGCTGCTGCAAAAGCGCCGCGACAAGGCGGCGGCCAAACGCTTCTTCCAGCGGGTGCTGCGCGCCCACGGGATGCCCAGAAAGATTGGGACCGATCAGCTACGCAGCTATCCGGCGGCGAAGGCGGAAGTGCCGGAGCTGGCTGACGTGAAGCACGTCTTGGTGAAAGCTTCTGCCCGGGTCAATAACCGCGCGGAAAACAGCCACCAGCCTACGCGCCGGCGCGAGCGTCAGATGCAGGGCTTCCGCGATCCCCGGCGCACGCAGGCGTTTCTCTCGCGTTTGGGTCCGATCCGTCAACACTTCGCGTTGCCCCGGCACCGGATGAACGCAAGCTGTCATCGCCAGCAACTCGGGGCGCGTCTGCTTGCGTGGTACGACTGGGCAGGTGTGCAACTCCCCAGCACAAATTCATGAGGATACCTTATCCAAGTGGGAAGCCATGATCCGCCTTGCT
>NZ_JARESO010000404.1:0-510 GCF_046030175.1 Paraburkholderia sp. RL17-373-BIF-A | reverse complement strand
GAAAATCTCGCGAATGGATTTCCATGTTGATCCTCGTAACCGTTCAATGTCGGTAGGCTTGTAGCCAGGGGAAGCTGGCAAAGCAGATCTGTGCCGCAAAGCCGATCCCCCCAGCGATTGACCCGATACCCGAAACATACTGTGCCGGAGACTCACCGAACGCGAACACAGCGACACCAAGTTCTGCGACCACGAGAACGATGAAGGCCACGATCCCCATAAGGAGACGACTACGCCTATCGGGTTGCAGATTGAACCACTGCACACTCCATTGCGCAACCTTCCAGCTGGCCGCAAGCATGATTGGCGTTTCCAGTACCACGGGGGCAGTTGCGCCGAGATGCGGCACCAGCATCAGGACGCGTATTGCACCGAGAGCGAATCCTATCGCGAAGACAAGGAGGGCATAGGTGGTCCCCGCTTTCACCCATGGAGCGCGTCTGCGCACGTAGAACGAAGTGGAGTTCATGGCAGTTACTGTCTGGTGGGCATCCTGGGACCTGCCGGCAA
>NZ_JARESO010000403.1:0-512 GCF_046030175.1 Paraburkholderia sp. RL17-373-BIF-A | reverse complement strand
GTGAGCGCCCTGCTACACCGCCAGCATCATTTCGAGATCAGCTTGCGTCTTAGCTCTACGTGCAATCGTTCCGAGCACGACGCGGTCATAAAGCTCCTTCCATTCCGGAGAGCCATCCGTAAGTCCGAGCTCTTCCTCAAGGACATCGAACACCTCATTGGCGATGTTCACG
The DNA here is from genome assembly GCF_046030175.1 of Paraburkholderia sp. RL17-373-BIF-A. NCBI lineage: Bacteria > Pseudomonadati > Pseudomonadota > Betaproteobacteria > Burkholderiales > Burkholderiaceae > Paraburkholderia > Paraburkholderia sp. RL17-373-BIF-A. The sequence goes on along the minus strand of NZ_JARESO010000403.1, from coordinate 340 downwards.
ATCAGCTTTGCTTCTGCGATTTCCAATCTTCCGTTTCCCTTGTCGATAACCACCTTGCTATCGGCACCAGGGAACAAAACTTTAGAGACGCACGATGAGCGAGAACAGCAAAATCGAATGGACCGATCACACGTTTAACCCGTGGGAAGGGTGCCAGAAAGTCGGCCCCGGCTTCGACCACTGCTACGCTGAGACGCGCAACGCGCGCTTCGGTGGGGGCACCGCGATCAACTGGGGGCCCGGGGCGCCGCGGCGGCGCACGTCGGCGGCCAACTGGCGCAAGCCTATTCAGTGGAACGCGCAGCATGATGCGTTCTTCGCAGCGCACGGCCGGCGCCAG
>NZ_JARESO010000402.1:0-513 GCF_046030175.1 Paraburkholderia sp. RL17-373-BIF-A | reverse complement strand
AAGAGTGGCGCATCCCAGCGAATCAGCAGAAGGCCGGGGACCTGTTTTGCGTCCGGGTGCCGCGCAACATCGTGATAGCCTGGTCTTCCGTCAATCTTGCCCAATACGGCGTCGTAAGGGTGCCACGCGCGCCAGACAAATGACAGCAGCGACAGGCCAATAGCAATGAAGATGCCCTGTACGACACCGACCATGAGAACGCCTGCGAAGCAAACCATGGACAGCGCGAACTCGCTGCGGCGCATTCGATAAAGACGTGTCACGTTTCCGAGATCGAAGAGCGAGAGTGCGGCAGAAACAATGACCGCGGCGAGAGCGGCGTTCGGCACGTGCGTTAGCAGCGCAGGAGCCACGATCAGCAGAAAGGCGATACAGAGCGCGGACACAACGCAGGTCAACTGTGTCTTTGCGCCGGCTGCCTCGGCGACTGGCGTTCGTGACGCACTACTGCAGACTGGGACACCCTGCAGCAGACCAGCCGCGATATTGGCGACGCCAAGCGCCACGAGCTCC
>NZ_JARESO010000401.1:0-515 GCF_046030175.1 Paraburkholderia sp. RL17-373-BIF-A | reverse complement strand
CCGTTCGCGTCGCCTTCCATCGTGATGGTCGGTACCGAAATCGTCGGCGCCGCTGCCAGACGCTTCTCCAGATCGTCGTACTGCGCCTCGCCCTTGACCAGCCCCAGACGCCAGCGATAGTTGTGAATCACCACCGCCACATGATCCGGGTTATTGAACGCTTGCGCCGAACGCTCGTAGGTCGCATCGTCGAAATTCCATTTCGGCGATGCGGTGTGCCAGATCAGCTTGTTGAAGTCGTGGCGGTTCGCGTCGTAGCCTGCATAGCCGCGCTCCGTCGCGAAGTAGAACTGATACCACCAGGCCAGCTCCGCCTTCGGCGGCAACGGCGTGCGGTTCGCCTCCTGGCTGCCGATCAGATAGCCGCTCACCGACACCATCGCCTTGCATCGTTCCGGCCACAGCGCGGCGATGATATTCACCGTACGCGCACCCCAGTCGAAGCCGCCGAAAATCGCCTTGTCGATCTTCAATGCGTCCATCAACGCAATGATGTCGACGGCCACCACAGCCTG
>NZ_JARESO010000400.1:0-525 GCF_046030175.1 Paraburkholderia sp. RL17-373-BIF-A | reverse complement strand
ACGTTCAGATTGACAGCCTCATCAGACTCGGATTTCTTGCCCATTTGCGTCTCCAGCTTGCACCCGGTATGCGTCGGGCTGTTTAGGAAGTCCCGTGCTGCGCTTCGAATTGAACCACGCGCCGCAGCGCTGACCCTATGCACCGCAGTACGGCTCCTTTCCGGGCCACACGCACCGATTCTTCTACGGCCGTTATCGTTGTCCTGCCTAACATGCGGGACTATGCGGCGTGGCATGTTGTGTGTGCAGGCAGCGTGACGATGGTCCTGACTGTCTGGCCCCCTCTGAACGTGGCCGGTATCGTCATGGTTTTTCCGAACGCCTGGCTTCTTTCCGGTCCCGTCATTTACCGGTGCGGACTGCCACTGGCCCCGTCAGAAAACGAAGAGGCGGCGTCCTCTATCCATGGACCGCTATCGCACAACCAGTCTAGTCATGCGGACACGCCGGGGGTTGACGTAAATCAATTGAAAGCAAAGCAGGAGGTCTTATAACTGGCGCATCGATTGCCTTTCGATGGCTGTG
>NZ_JARESO010000399.1:0-528 GCF_046030175.1 Paraburkholderia sp. RL17-373-BIF-A | reverse complement strand
CCGGTTCAGCGCGTACGCGACCGAATGTGGGTGTAGCAAGTCGACGCCAATCACGCCCCAGATCGTCACTCGCTATCTACAAGCAAGACCCACGACAGGGGCGCGGTGGTCCGCACACGCAGCGCTCTGTTTCGCATCCAGGTGCTTTCCGGAGCGGTTCGCAACCGAACCGCCTCAAGAGGATCTGGACGGCCCAGAGCTCGCTGCCTACATGCAGCATCTGCGCATCGTTCGCGGTTTGCATCCCAAGACTTGTGAAGGGCTCGTTCTAACAGCGCGGCGGATGCTCACCTGGCAAAGGCAACACCTACGCGGCATGTCCCTTGCCGCGCTCGGTGCCGAACACGTTCTGGTCATGACTCGCGAGCTGGTATCCGCTTGCCGTAGTGACAGTGCCAGATCATCGACCACCTCGCACATGCGCTCGTTCCTGCGCTACATGTACTGGGCAAGTCTCAACGGCGAGGACCTGGCGCGTTTCGTACCGAAGACACCATGTTGGCGCCACACCCATCTCCCGCCGCGACT
>NZ_JARESO010000398.1:0-533 GCF_046030175.1 Paraburkholderia sp. RL17-373-BIF-A | reverse complement strand
TTTGCTCTGGAGGGTTGGTCCTCGTACGGACTGGGGACCATGCTCGAGCATGCCCGGATACAGCTGGCGCAACCGGAACCCGAAGGATACGCATGGGCTCGTGCGAACGGTCTCAGTGTGCTGCAGATACTGGATGCGGCCGAACGGCATGAAGAGTTGCGGGACAGAGCAAAGGCGGTGCGCCAGGCTTACCTGAATGCCCTTCCTGATTCGCTGAGGCAGTTTGTGAAAGGAACCGCTGATGTCATGTATGGGGATGTGCTGTCTTACTTTCCGTTGCTTGCCAGGGAGAACGAGGTTTGCATCCTGCTGACCCCGGATGACCTGAAGAACGCGATGCGGACGCCTGGGGAGCCGGGTGGGGAGTTTGGCAATGTGTTCGTTGCGGTAAACTGGAGTAGGAAGCCTGATAATCTGCCGTTGGATGCACGCGGGGAGTTCTATCCGATGTTCAATCAGGCGCACCTTGCACAGTTCCCCGTACTGCACGCCAGAAGCATCTCGCGGCTATCGCGCCAGTCGCGGGAGAAGAC
>NZ_JARESO010000397.1:0-533 GCF_046030175.1 Paraburkholderia sp. RL17-373-BIF-A | reverse complement strand
CTTGCTCTGGAGGGTTGGTCCTCGTACGGACTGGGGACCATGCTCGAGCATGCCCGGACACAGCTGGCGCAACCGGAACCCGAGGGATACGCATGGGCTCGTGCGAACGGTCTCAGTGTGCTGCAGATACTGGATGCGGCCGAACGGCATGAAGAGTTGCGGGACAGAGCAAAGGCGCTGCGCCAGGCTTACCTGAATGTCCTTCCTGATTCGCTGGTGCAGTTTGTGAAAGGAACCGCTGATGTCATGTAGGGGGATGTGCTGTCTTATTTTCCGTTGCTCGCCAGGGATAGCGAGGTTTGCATCCTGCTGACCCCGGATGACCTGAAGAACGCGATGCGGACGCCTGGGGAGCCGGGCGGGGAGTTCGGCAATGTGTGCGTTGCGGTAGACTGGAGTAGGAAGCCTGATAATCTGCCGTTGGATGCGCGCGGGGAGTTCTATCCGATGTTCAATCAGGCGCACCTTGCACAGTTCCCCGTACTGCACGCCAGAAGCGTCTCGCGGCTATCGCGCCAGTCGCAGGAGAAGAT
>NZ_JARESO010000396.1:0-536 GCF_046030175.1 Paraburkholderia sp. RL17-373-BIF-A | reverse complement strand
GGCGCAACACTCCTGTCTCCGCTATCGCAGCCTGACCCGATGCGCGCATTCGGTTTTGGCTCAGGCGTCTGGATGATTGTCACGACGGTCGTTGCGGTCTTCACCGGTTCGTATCTCGCTGGTCGATGTGCACCTGTCCTCGGATGGCTGCACGGCGTGCTCGCGTGGGCAGTCATGATTCTTTTCGTCGTGTACGCCATGGCGTCCCTCGTCGGGGGTGCTGTCAGCGTTGCCGGCAACGTCGCCACGGCGGGCGCGACTGTAGGCGCCGCGCAGGGCCAGGCGCCCGGCGGCAACCCGGTGGTCGACTCGGTCAGACAACAGGTTCAGAGCGTGGTCGCGTCGGCAGCCTCGGTAGCTTCGAGCCCGCAAGCCGAGCAGAACGCACGCCAGGCTGCGGATACCGCTGCCCGTGCCGTCGCTCGCGCGACGTGGTTTTCGTTCGCCGCGCTTGTCGTGGGCGCAATCATCGCTCTGGGGTCCGGCAGTCTCGGCTTTCGCCATCAACCCCTTTACGAGGAAGGAGGCGGCTCGTC
>NZ_JARESO010000395.1:0-539 GCF_046030175.1 Paraburkholderia sp. RL17-373-BIF-A | reverse complement strand
GCAGCACTCAACGACCAATGGCTTGCCCAATCATTTTACACATATCGGCCAGCAGGGTTTGCATACTGCTGATGGTGCTGACACAGACGTTGTAGGATTGCATGCTCTTTTGAATCTGCAGTTGTGCTCCGGCAACGAAATCGGAGCAGCGGCCCGAGTCCGCTTCCAAAACGCCTTTGAGCACTTCTAGTTCACCCTTCTTCAGCTTATTGCCGATGGGATCACCGTGATTCTTAATGTAGGCGACGATATCTTCATTTGCCGTCACCATAATCTTATTTTCCTTGAAATACTCGTACACCTCGTTCGGCAGATTCCCAGTACCGCCGGGTGTCGTGATGGCGGAAATGATATAATCGACTTGGTTTGCCATTTGCTGCGATACCCGGGCACGCTCTGCCTTGGCGGTCATCTCCTGGTATTTCTGCTGAGCGATACTGGTGAACACCGCCATGAAAGTGTACAGCGCGGCGATGCCGTCCGTCATGAGCGAATCCCCTGACGCCCCAATGCCATAATTGACAGAGGACGCGGAGTTG
>NZ_JARESO010000394.1:0-541 GCF_046030175.1 Paraburkholderia sp. RL17-373-BIF-A | reverse complement strand
TCGGTGAGCTGATTAGAGCAGCGCACGAGAGCTTCCAGCGAGAATGTCGTCTGATGCAAGGTCACCCCGCCCAGGAAGGTCTGGTGCAGGTTCACCCCGCTCAGGTTCGCCCCGCTCAGGTTCGCCCCGCGCAGGTTCACCCACGTCAGGTCCGCCCCGCCCAGGTTCGCCCCGCGCAGGTCCGCCCCGCTCAGGTCCCGCCCGATCAGGCCCGCCCCGCGCAGGTCCGCCCCGTGCAGATTCACCCCGTGCAGATTCACCCCGCGCAGGTTCATCGCGCTCAGGTTAATTCCCTTCCCGGACCCACGTCTGAGCAATTCCAGTCTCGCCGGTGGAATGCGTTCAGTGGCTTCCCTGTACCGATAATGATCTGCCTGGTGCCGAACAATTTCCTGTTCCAGAACTGCCCTGAGGTCATCGATGGTGCCACCCTCGATGGCAAAAGACTCAGACGTTGCGCCAGTTTTCACAGTAATGGTGAGGACTGAGCCGTTCTCGCCTGTATCCTCGAAAACTTCCAGATCACCGCCATGTTTCAACC
>NZ_JARESO010000393.1:0-544 GCF_046030175.1 Paraburkholderia sp. RL17-373-BIF-A | reverse complement strand
GTGTTCGGCGGCATGGCCGAGTTCGAGCGCAGCCTGATCGTTGAACGCACGGGCAGCGGCCGCGCTGCGGCCAGGGCGCGCGGCACGAAGTTTGGCCGCAAGCCGACGCTCACGCTGGCGCAGCTCGATCATGTATATCGCCTCGCGGATGAAGGCAACACGAGCATGGGGGAGATCGCCGCGCTGTTTGGCATCCACCGATCGACGCTGTTTCGCCTGCTGTCGCAGCGCGCAGAGCGCGCCGCGTGAGGATGGCGACGAGCGCAGCGGCCAACGGTTTTTCGTTTTATGGACCCGCATCACGCAATTTCGCGAATTTTCCGGCGGTTTCTCGAACGCGCGTCAGCTCGGCCAAGGTTAGCATGGTAGCGTCCACACTAATCTTTATCTTTATTTTGATCGAATTGCCTTGGCCGTTCGATGTTGAAGTTCAATATACAGGGAGAACGATCATGTCAATAATAACATCAGCTACTATGAGAAGAGCTTTCGTTGGTGAGCATGGTGCGGCTTCGGAGTTGAAGTCAAACATGGTCATGGATGG
>NZ_JARESO010000392.1:0-545 GCF_046030175.1 Paraburkholderia sp. RL17-373-BIF-A | reverse complement strand
CCCGGACGGTCAGTTGAAACTCCCCCACTTATGGTCGCGCAAATTCCCCCACCCTGTGAAGCAGGACTAAGGGTTATTTAGCTGGTTTTCGATTTCCGTGCAAGCGTTTCAGCGGCTTCCTTGAGGCGGTAGCTGCGGCCGTCGAATTCAAGCAGGTGGCAGTGATGCATGAGCCGGTCGAGGATCGTGGTGCTCATCGTGTTGTCGCCCAGGTATGCGCCCCAATCCTGCACAACGCGGTTGGACGTGACGACAACGCTTCGATGCAGTTTGTAGCGTTGATGGATCAGCGTTTGCAGCAGTGCGCCAGCGGCGTCGGGGATCGTACGCGACAGGAACAGGTCATCCAGCACGAGCAGATCGCTCTCGAGGATGGCTCGCAGCCGGGCTTCGCGCTGGGCAGTCGGGCTCAGCGCGTAACGGTTGAAGAAGTCGTCGGTCTCAAGATACTGCACCTTGTGGCCTTGCAGGACGGCCTGGTAGGCGACGGCCTTCGCAACGTGCGATTTGCCGGTGCCTGGTTTACCGATGATCAGCGCGTTGTC
>NZ_JARESO010000391.1:0-546 GCF_046030175.1 Paraburkholderia sp. RL17-373-BIF-A | reverse complement strand
CATGGTTGCGGGTTTCCCAAAGCAGCCGAATTTGCGTAAAAGCCACGGCGGGCGCGGATTATAGCTCGATCCTGAGCGGGCAGTGCTTAGACGCGGCAAGACAAATTGCCAGATCGGCGCAAGGCGCAATTTCGCTGGAATCCTCCATTGCGCTCGCTTTCCGGTATTTCGACCGGCCAAGCAACCGGATTCCAGCCGATTTTGTCATACGGCCGAAAATCCTTGACCACAGCCGATCTCAGACCAATTCGCCTGCTCCGGAAAACCCGCAACCAGTTGATAAGCTGCGTCCGCAATGTGGTGGCTGCGGACGCAATCTTGTTCCTTCTCATACACGGGTTCCAGATGAGTCGGAACTACCGCTTACGCTTGATCAGTATGCCGGAGCCCGCCCCGGGTTATTGAGGACGTACTAACATAAATTTCAAACCGTTGATTTTGTTATGTATTTTTACTCAATAAGTGCACCAACGCCTCACAGCGCGAGACAACCGTCATCGTTTCATCCATCATAGCCCGGTTCGGCCCTCAGCGTGTCCATTTCGT
>NZ_JARESO010000390.1:0-546 GCF_046030175.1 Paraburkholderia sp. RL17-373-BIF-A | reverse complement strand
CTCACTTCCCGACGCCCTGGGAGCCGGTCTATGCGTCGTCCAAATGGGCCATTAACTGCTTTGTCCAGACGGTGCGGCGCCAGGTTTTCAAACATGGAATACGCGTTGGCTCCGTCTCGCCCGGACCGGTCGCTAGCGCACTGCTCGCTGACTGGCCGGAGGAAAAACTCAAGGAAGCTAAAGAGTCGGGGAGTCTGCTTGAGCCCAGCGAGGTAGCGGAGGTCATTATGTTCATGCTGACGCGGCAACGTGGTATGACCATCCGTGACGTGGTCCTGATGCCAACCAACTTCGACCTCTAGGCGATATGGGCAAGACGTATCTTGAGTTCAATTAATGTTTCTTGGCATTGACCTCGGCACGACGGAATTGAAGGCCCTCCTGCTGGCCGACAATGGACATGTCGTCGGGACCGCTCGCTATCCGCTGGAAATATCGAGGCCGAGGCACCGATGGTCAGAACAGGACCCAGAGGATTGGTGGCGAGCTACGCGCATTGCGTTAGCGACGCTGCGTAAGAACTATCCCGACGCGTTTGCACGCATA
>NZ_JARESO010000389.1:0-551 GCF_046030175.1 Paraburkholderia sp. RL17-373-BIF-A | reverse complement strand
AGAAGTTATCCGGCTCGGGCATGTCGTGCTCGAACTCGCTGACTATCAGAAGACCTGCGCATGGTATGCGCAGCATTTCGGCTTCATCCCGAGCGATGTGCAGGTGCTTCCCGATGGCTCGCCCGTCGTCGCGTTCATGCGGCTCGATCTTGGTGGCAGCCCGGCGGATCACCATACCCTCGCGCTTGCACAAGGCTTCCTGCCCACCTACAGCCATAGCGCCTACGAAGTCGTCGATGCAGACGCGGTTGGCATGGGCCAGCGCGTTCTGCGCGAGAAGGGCTGGACGCATGCGTGGGGAATCGGCCGGCATATTCTGGGCAGTCAGATCTTCGACTACTGGCAGGACGCGTGGGGCGACAAGCACGAGCACTATTGCGACGGCGATCTCTTTACTGCCGATGCGCCAACCGGTGTCCATGGCGTGAGCCGTGAGGCGATGGCGCAATGGGGCCCGACAATGCCGCGCAGTTTCACAAAACCAAAATTCACGCCTACGAGCATCGTGGCGCTCTTCAGGAACCTGCGTCGCAGCCCCGATCTGACGCTGG
>NZ_JARESO010000388.1:0-551 GCF_046030175.1 Paraburkholderia sp. RL17-373-BIF-A | reverse complement strand
CGAAGTTATCCGGCTCGGGCATATCGTGCTCGAACTCGCTGACTTTCAGGAAACCTGCGCATGGTATGCGCAGCATTTCGGCTTTATCCCAAGCGACGTGCAGGTGCTTCCCGATGGCTCGCCCGTCGTCGCGTTCATGCGACTCGATCTTGGTGACAAGCCGGCCGATCACCATACGCTCGCGCTTGCACAAGGCTTCCTGCCCACCTACAGCCATAGCGCCTACGAAGTTGTCGATGCAGACGCGGTCGGCATGGGCCAGCGCGTTCTGCGCGAGAAGGGCTGGACGCACGCGTGGGGGATCGGCCGGCATATTCTGGGCAGCCAGATCTTCGACTACTGGCAGGACCCTTGGGGCGACAAGCACGAGCACTACTGCGACGGCGATCTCTTTACGGCCGATGCGCCGACCGGTGTCCATGCCGTGAGCCGTGAGGCGATGGCGCAATGGGGCCCGACAATGCCGCGCAGTTTCACAAAACCCAGATTCACGCCTACGAGCATCGTGGCGCTCTTCAGGAACCTGCGCCGCAGCCCCGATCTGACGCTGA
>NZ_JARESO010000387.1:0-553 GCF_046030175.1 Paraburkholderia sp. RL17-373-BIF-A | reverse complement strand
AGCGGTGATATCTGCGGCCGACCTGGTCGATAGAGTGGAGATCGCGAAGCTTCGGGCGCAAGCTGAGGCAGAGCTGAAGCAGGCGAAGCAAGACGCAACTGCAATGCGGGCGGCCGCGTTGGAGGCGGCAGAGCACGATATCGCAGTGCTTAGACAACAAGCCTATGACCATGCTGTGGCCGATGCGGTGCAGTGGATCTGCCGTGAGCAACACATAGAGAAATCGATAGCGGCGCAATTGACGATGCGTTGGCGCAAGGTCATGGCCGAGATCCTGGAAGGCCTATTGGGAAAGACCGAAAACACCGAACTTCTGCTACGTCGTGTCGAGCGAGAGGTGGGCGAACGGTTGCCGCATGGTCGGCTGACTCTATATGTGGAGCCTGCGGCTGTAGCAGCGGCAACACGGAACTTTTTAGAAGTGCCCGCAATCTTGGTTGTCGCCGATGCTGAGCTTTCGAATGGACAAGCTCGTTTGGATAACGGCTTGGTGTGCGTCTACTTCGATGAGCGGCGTTATCAGGCGAAGCTGTTGCAAGAGTTGGCTAGGGAC
>NZ_JARESO010000386.1:0-567 GCF_046030175.1 Paraburkholderia sp. RL17-373-BIF-A | reverse complement strand
GTTACCTGGATTCTAACCGGAGGATGCACTATGTCACACGACTCCCGCGTTTGCCGCGAAACACGAAGACGTGCCCGCTGAATGGATCGCGTTCAAGCACGGTTTGCACCTTGGCGGCGAGGCTGTTGAATCCGGCCCGCATGTCGGTCACGCCGGCAGCCAGCCATATACGCGTGCCGCCAGGAAGCCCGATCACGCCTCAGCCTCCGCAGCGACACGCAACGTACGCAGCACAATACGCAGCGTGGCTGGGTCAGGCGTGCCTTCGATACGCACTCGCGCGGCGCCGACGCAAATCTCAATCACTCCCGCGGCGACCGGCTGGGCCATGCTCTGCGACTGAACGGGCAAGGCAGCCGCGTTCCCGATCGCGCGTTCGTCGTGCACGACTTCTACCGGCAATAGTGTTGCCGGCTCATACTGCCCAGCCTGATAGGCCCGGCGCCATTTGAACAACAGATTCGTATTGAGGCCGTGTTCCAGAGCCAATCGTGCGACCGAGACACCGGGTTCACAGGCCAGCTTTGCGAGTTCTCGCCGAAACTCGATGGGGTGATTGGGGGTGCC
>NZ_JARESO010000385.1:0-573 GCF_046030175.1 Paraburkholderia sp. RL17-373-BIF-A | reverse complement strand
TGACTCCCTCTATGTTCTCATCCTGCACAAATCCACCAAGCAACAATGCCTGACCCACGTTGAGCGTGGCTTGCGTAGCAATCTCCGCATTCTGAATTTGTGGCAGAGATTCAGTAGGACTGATTGGCCGGTCTTGACGACCGTCTTGAATGTTAAGCGTGAGCAGCACCCGATCGCTCCCGTCCTCATGAATTAGCCTCGGCGTAACCCGCATCAGTGCACCGGCCGTCACGGACTCGAGTTGTGCATTCTTCTCGCTCACCAGCTTCGTGTAGAAGGTGATGCTGCGATCCAACACAGCCTGCACATTATCTAATGTTACAACAGAAGGACGCGAAACGATCTTTGCTTTGGACTTTTGCTGCAAAGCACTTAGGCGCAACATGAAGGCACCTGCATTTGATATTAAGGTGGAGAAGCTATCCGAAGCCAGACCTCCGCCGCTGTTCACACTAACCGTGCCGCCACCGATACTCGCAGAAACGGACCAGTCGACCCCCAGTTCGCTAAAGTCGGACGCGTCGACGTCTATGATAGACATTGAGATCTCTACGAGCTGTGCTCGTTGATCCG
>NZ_JARESO010000384.1:0-575 GCF_046030175.1 Paraburkholderia sp. RL17-373-BIF-A | reverse complement strand
AACGTATGGTAATTCACATTGCCGGGACGGCAGATTGCGAATGTGTCTGCATGTTTTCAATTCTGCGCGACGTAGACCAAATTGCGGCGTGGAGAGCGTTTTGTTTGGTGGGGTGGTACGCGCCCCCAGGGCGGTTAGCTTCTGCCACACGCGTTAACCTCGGCGTGGTTCAAAACGTGCCGTTTCCGCGTTACACCGAAAACCGTCGGCGCCGCGCTTACAAAGGGATTCGGTGTTTCGAGTGTAACCATCCGCTTCATGCCCGACCGTAGCCGACCTCGACCGCTGCAACCCAAGCCACACAAGGCATTCGCCTCCAAAACTGTCATGTAGCTCTCCTTAAGTTGCGACGATTGCACTACCCCTTCGTGGACCGCATGCACCAAACCCAATAAGCATGCACAAAACCCAATAAACCTCGCTTTCCATGCAAACATCACGAAAATTTGCGAAACTTACGGCAGATTTGCAAGTGAGCGTTAGCTCGATCAAGCACAGCATGCATAGGCCGTCCTGCATCTGGACGATCGAAATTCCTTGGCTCTTCAAGACGGGTTTAGACATTCGCATGCCAA
>NZ_JARESO010000383.1:0-591 GCF_046030175.1 Paraburkholderia sp. RL17-373-BIF-A | reverse complement strand
GCTTACGGCCAGATCCGTATCGCCAACGAGGTACTCAAACGCCACGCCCTCAGCGTCTCGCCGCAGGGGGTGCGTAGCATCTGGCTGCGCCATGACCTCGAGACCATGAACAAGCGCCTGAAGGCGCTGGAGGCAAAGTCCGCTCAGGAAGGGCTGGTACTGACCGAATCGCAGCTCACCGCGCTGGAGCGGGCCAAGCTGGAAAAGGAAACGCATGGTGAGTTCGAATCTGAATGCCCCGGTTACTGCGGCGCCCAGGATACCTTTTATGTCGGCACGCTCAAGGGCGTCGGGCGCGTCTATCAGCAAACCTTCGTCGACACTTACTCGAAGGTGGCGTTTGCCAAACTCTACGACCGCAAGACACCACTGCCGGCGGCCGACCTGCTCAACGATCGCGTCGTTCCGTTCTTCGACAGCTACGGCATTCCGCTCGCTCGCGTTCTGACTGACCGGGGTACCGAGTACTGCGGAAACCCCGAGCATCACGAATATGAGCTCTATCTGGCCGTGGAGAACATTGATCACACACGCACCAAAGCTCGTTCTCCACAGACCAACGGCATCGTCGAGCGGCTTCACAAGACCATG
>NZ_JARESO010000382.1:0-595 GCF_046030175.1 Paraburkholderia sp. RL17-373-BIF-A | reverse complement strand
GGCGCGCCTGCTGCGTCGCGAGGGGCGCGAGATTGGCCGCAGGCGCGTGCGCACGCTGATGAAGCGCATGGGTATCGAGGCGCTGTACTGCAAGCCGAACACGAGCCGACGCAATGCGCAGCACAAGATCTGGCCGTATCTGCTGCGGGGCATGACGATCAATCAGGCAAACCAAGTCTGGGCACTGGATACGAGCTATATCCCGATGGCGCGCGGCTTCGTGTACCTGACCGCCGTGGTGGACTGGGCCAGCCGGAAGGTACTGGCCCACCGCGTAGCGATCACAATGGAGGCGATGCACGCTGTCGAGGCGTTGGAAGAAGCGTTCGCGAAGTATGGGCGACCTGAAATCGTCAATACGGACCAGGGCAGCCAGTTCACCGCGACAGTGTTCACCGAGGCCGTGCTCAGCCGGGGCATCCGCTTGTCCATGGACGGTAAAGGTGCCTGGCGAGACAACGTGTTCGTCGAGCGCGTGTGGCGAAGCGTGAAATATGAAGAGATGTATCTGAAAGCCTATGAATCGGTCGGCCACGCCCGGCGCTCAATCGGCGACTACATCAATCTGTATAACCAGAGACGACCACATTCGAGT
>NZ_JARESO010000381.1:0-595 GCF_046030175.1 Paraburkholderia sp. RL17-373-BIF-A | reverse complement strand
ACAGGCCGAGGCGACCAGGCTCATGCACCTGACGGAACATGACGTCACGTTCCTCGCCATGTTGAGCGCGCCAGTTGCGAATACGTCGCTCCAGCGTACGGCGCACGCTGCCCGGGAGGTCTGGATGGCGGCGAAGCATCTCGTCAAATACGGCCACGGGCCGGATGCCCGGCGCGGACTGCAGCAGCGGGACGATCTCGGCGTCAAAGATTGCGGCCAGGGGATCAGCACGGCGACTCGTGCGTGGCGCCTTCTTCTTCGATGGCGGTCTTGGGTCCTGTTCGATGCGATAGGCAGTGGCAGCGCTAAACCCGGCGCGTGCGCCTGCCCTGGTCGGTTGTTCCTTGCTTCTGTACTTCATGTATAGCCTCATCTGGTGGTCGTTGACGTGACGCCCGGGCACCGTTGCCTCCCGTGAAATGGAAGGTTCCTTCATACCCGATCCACCGCGACCACCGACAAGGCTCCCCGATGACGGGGGGACTGTTCGGCGCGGCTTGGCGGCAGCGGTTCCGGGCTACGCCCTCCACCGCTGCCGCCAAGCCAGTTCTCATCCTGATTGACGCGCTGTTCTCATCTTGATTGACGCGCGATA
>NZ_JARESO010000380.1:0-605 GCF_046030175.1 Paraburkholderia sp. RL17-373-BIF-A | reverse complement strand
TGGCGTAACGGCGCAGCGCCTCGCTCAGTGGTTCGCAAAGCGCCTCGCATTGGCCAACCCAGCGCCCCATGCTGCCCGGATCGAGCTTGACGCCGTTGCGTTCGGCGATCTGCGATTGCCGGTACAGCGGGGTGTGATCGGCATACTTCGCGACGAGGATGTCGGCCAGCAGGCTCGGATGGGCGATGCTGCGCGTGATCGGCAGGCCCGGCATCGGCTGCTGCGAGATGTGCTCGCCACACGGGCAAACCATCTTGCGCCGGACCGTGCGGATCACCTTGAACATGGCCGCTACCCGTGCGAGCTGCTCTGAACATGCCCTCAGACGGCTGGCCAATGAGCTCGGACGCCAGATCGCACCACTTCCCAACGCTTCCCCGATGCCTTAAATCAACACTCCCAACGTGGGGGTTCATGGAAAGCCCAGCTGCTCGCCCAGAATTGAAAACATGCAGACACATTCGCAATCTGCCGTCACGGCAATGTGAATTACCATACGTCCACACTGGAACTTGCTGAGCGTTCGTGAGCGCCACCTGCCAAGCAACTGGACGCCTACCTCGTCGAACGAACGCCGTTGGCCAACCTGCGAAGAATCTATTGGA
>NZ_JARESO010000379.1:0-607 GCF_046030175.1 Paraburkholderia sp. RL17-373-BIF-A | reverse complement strand
TATGTCGTGTCCAATGCGTACACCTGGTTGCTGCGCTCGATCTTCCGATCGCGCAGCAGGTACGGCCAGATCTTGTGAGCCAGATGTTTGCGGCTCAAGTTCGGTTTGCGATACAGCGCCTCGATGCCCATTTTGCGCATCAAGGTGCCGACGTGTTTGCGTCCGACCACTATGCCCTCTCGCTTGAGCAGGCGCATCAACATGCGCGCGCCGGCAAACGGATGCTCCAGGTGCAACTCGTCGATGCGGCGCATGAGCGCCAGATCCGCGGCACTGACCGGGCTCGGCGCGTAGTACGCACAGGATCGGCTAATGCCGACCAGCTTGACCTGCCGGGAAACCGGCAGGGGGTGGGCACGATCAATCATTTCTTTGCGCTCAGCAGGCCTGCCTTGCCGAGCGCGCCGGACAAAAAATCATTCTCCAGCGCCAATTGGCCGATCTTTGCGTGAAGCGTCTTCAGATCCACCGGCGGCTCATTCACGGGCGCGCCCGCCGCGCCGAACACATCGGCCGCTCGGTCTTGCAACTGCCGCTTCCATTCCGTGATCTGGTTCGGATGAACCTCAAACTGCTGCGCCAATTCTGCCAGTGTGCGCTCGCCACG
>NZ_JARESO010000378.1:0-612 GCF_046030175.1 Paraburkholderia sp. RL17-373-BIF-A | reverse complement strand
CGGAAGTCGATCGGCTCACGATGCAGGAACACCTTCAGGTCCGCCTCGAACCGGAACATCAGCGCGCTCCCAATGCGATAATCATCGCGCTCACGAGTGCGGCATCGTGTCCTGAACATTCGAGCTCAAGCATCACGCCGTTGGGCAATCTGGCCGACAGTCGTGCACCCTGTGTCGCCGGTGGCGACGGGACCGCGCACTCCCGCTCATGCGTGGGGCGCGCAGCAAGTGCCGTAGCCGACACCGGCGCCGTGTCATCGATTGCGACGACCGGCACGAAGGCCGGCAACCCAACAGCCGTGTTGCCTCTTGCGGGGGCAGTTGATTGTTCGCGCAACTGGACCCACTTGCGCAACTGGTTGGCATTCACCCCAGCCTTCAGGGCCAGACCCGACAGCGATGCGCCCGGGTGCAGGCAGGCGTCAACCAGTCGCTGCTTGTCTGCTGGGTCGAAACTGCGCTTGCCACCGACACCAACGCGTGTCACCCGCAAGGGCAAAAAGGTCAGGTCATTCTCGGTCATGGATTGCGTCCGCAAGTTTGGGTTGCGGACGCAATCGTGGACCTTCTCAAACGCAGAAGCTAGGTGCGCGAAAACTAGCGCTTACCTTA
>NZ_JARESO010000377.1:0-617 GCF_046030175.1 Paraburkholderia sp. RL17-373-BIF-A | reverse complement strand
TGCGATGGACTAGACTAAATCTGACAGTGGTCGGTTTCTCGTGCTGATGCGCGTTGGCGCGGAGGGCGTAGCCCGAAGCGGTAACACGCGCGGCGAACCGCAAGGAGTCCACCATGACTCAGGAACAGAAAGTCATCCGCGCCAAGGTCGGCATGCTCGAACTGGCCCGGCAACTGGGCAATGTCAGCCAGGCCTGCCGCGTAATGGGATATTCCCGCGACAGCTTCTACCGCTTCAAGGAACTGTACGATAAGGGCGGCGAAGCCGCCCTGCAGGAAATCTCTCACCACCGTCCGTTGCCTAAGAACCGCGTGGATCCGCAGGTCGAGGCGGCGGTGGTCGATCTGGCTCTGGAACTGCCTGCCTACGGCCAGATCCGTATTGCCAACGAAGTACTCAAGCGCCATGCCCTGAGCGTCTCGCCGCAGGGCGTGCGCAGCATCTGGCTGCGTCACGATCTCGAAACCCTGAACAAGCGCCTCAAGGCACTGGAGGCGAAATCCGCCCAGGAGGGACTGGTGCTGACCGAATCGCAACTCACCGCGCTTGAACGTGCGAAACTGGAAAAGGAAACGCACGGCGAGTTCGAATCGGAATGCCCCGGCTACTGCGGCGCA
>NZ_JARESO010000376.1:0-618 GCF_046030175.1 Paraburkholderia sp. RL17-373-BIF-A | reverse complement strand
TTTCCTCGACGTCGGCTACACTAAATTTCCAGTTTTTTTCTGGGTCGTCTATGCGCTGCAGGAAACGTTTGCGCTGCTCTTCCTTCGAAATGTGAAGGTAGAACTTGACGATCCGAGTGCCGTTCCCGGAAAGGTGTAACTCCAGGTCCGAGATCGAACGATAGCGGTCATGCCACACCGTCTTTTCGTGGAGCAGTGCATCCGGTAGGACTTCGTTATGGAGAATCTCGGGATGAACGCGAGCAATCAGCACTTCTTCGTAATAGGACCGGTTGAAGATGCCGATCCGTCCGCGCTCGGGTAGATCGCGCGTAGTACGCCAAAGGAAGTCATGCTGCAATTCAATGGGGCTGGGATGTTTGAAGCTGAAGACCTGACAACCCTGTGGGTTCACGCCCGACATGACATGCTTGATGGCACCATCCTTACCGGCTGCGTCCATTGCCTGGAAAATTAGCAAAACGGCATATCGGTTGAAGGCATAGAGTAACTGCTGCAGAGAACTCAGGCGCGCGACGTGTTCTCCCAGCAATTGTTGGTAGTGTTCCCGTGACCTGTACACGGACTCTACCCTCGTCGGCCACTTGTCGAGTTTGACCCGTCCGCCTTCCGGGACCT
>NZ_JARESO010000375.1:0-623 GCF_046030175.1 Paraburkholderia sp. RL17-373-BIF-A | reverse complement strand
CACAACCGTCCGGTGGCGGCGAACGGGACGGCGTCTTCAACCTGCCCCCCAATACCCCCTTCGGTGTGACGGCGCTCGTGAACTCGCCGGCGCAGCAGACGATCGCCGTCTACGTGGACGACAATCAGAGCCCCGCAGCCACTTTTCAGGGCAACGGCACCCAGGACAAGAACTTGCAGACGCAGGTGTTGAACTCGGGCAAGGGCAAAGTGAAGGTTGTGGTTTCGGCAAACGGAAAGCCCTCCAAGCTGGGGTCGCGGCAAGTCGACATCTTCAAGAAGACTTACTTTGGCCTCGTCGGATCGGAGGACGGTACCGATAACGACTACAACGATAGTCTGGTGGTGCTGAACTGGCCGCTGGGCTGATTGGCAGGACCGGCTAAGGATGCGGTCGCTGCCTGACCGCATCTCTTGTGACAGTGTCCAGACTATGGCGCAGGCCGTACTCGTTACATTATGCCAGGTCAACTCACTGTTCCCGGCCGGTGGCGAGCTCGCTAACCGTTCCGCACGAGCGGCGCAGAATGTGTGTGGTGCGACTTCAGCGCCGGTGGGTTCGCGCGTCGGGCACGGCCGGTTGCGGCACACCCCCCGCAAAACGTTAGCGCGCGCAATTGCGGC
>NZ_JARESO010000374.1:0-627 GCF_046030175.1 Paraburkholderia sp. RL17-373-BIF-A | reverse complement strand
ATCCGGACAAAGCCCTTCGGGCTGCTCCCGTTGCGATGATTGCCTGCCGTGCTTTGCTCCGCTTTGCTCCGCTTCGCTTTCCAAGTGATGTGTCAGCTCCCCCGCCAGCATGCGCTCGGCTAGTTGCTTCTTCAGTTGCCCTGCGAGGCTCGATTCGCCGAGAACCGACTCGGCGTCCCTGTTCTGAATCTGCGCCAGCAGTTGGTCGATCAACTCATCGCGGAACAGCTTCGGCGCTTTCCCTTGCGCCATCAGACGTGTCGTAGTCGCGCTTGGTCTTCCGAACAAAGCCCAACTGCTCGCGCAGAATTGAAAACATGCAGACACATTCGCAATCTGCCGTCACGGCAATGTGAATTACCATACGTCCACGCTGGAACTTGCTGAGCGCTCGTGAGCGCAACCTGTCAAGCAACTGGACGTCTACCTCGTCGAACGAACGCCGTTGGCCAACCTGCGAAGAATCTATTGGATCATCATGTCTGCTGTGACTGCACAAACGTTTGCCCGAGCTTTTCTCGGTAAGAGTCGATCTGGTGAGTGCTTCCGGGGCGGGACGCACGACGCCTTCCGGCGGGGCGCGGACGAAAAAAACATTCCCACGTTTGGCAAAGAGGTGTTCCGGCG
>NZ_JARESO010000373.1:0-628 GCF_046030175.1 Paraburkholderia sp. RL17-373-BIF-A | reverse complement strand
AAGAGGGGGGGGGGTCGGAGTTCTCCGACAGTTACCACGGGGCGCCTTCGTCTTTCTTTGCGTCGACACCGATATGCGAATGGCATTCCAGAGGCAATCAATGTTCGCGACGAACCTGAAAGGCCGATCGAGGTTCAGTTAAACGGATTAATCGCGAAGTTGCGGCTCTTGGTGATTGGTGCCGATGCCAGAGCAGAGCGATCTCGCGTCGAGGAAATTAAGCAGGCGCAACAACGCAAGGAAGGGGAGCGCCGAGCACGCGAGCGGGAAGCTGAGCGTGCAAAAGAAGAAATGGTGCGGAAAGAGAAGTTTTTTGCTGAGGTGGATTTGTGGGATCGCGTCGACAGGCGACGGCAGTATCTTGATCGGATGGAGAGGTCGGCGCACGAGCGCGGCGCGGATTTAGCAGAAGGGTCGCCCTTGCGAGAATGGATAAATTGGGCTCGTGCAGTGTGCGACTCGGATGATCCTCTCGACGCGAGGCTGAAAGATTTCGATCGTTTGTGATTGCGGACGAAGATGCCGATCGCTTCGTCTTCAGTTCGTCATCCGAGCCGATCGCGCGAACCCAGTGCACACAGCCCTTTTCAGGCTGGGCGTTGACTTGGGCGCAACACCGTACATACAT
>NZ_JARESO010000372.1:0-629 GCF_046030175.1 Paraburkholderia sp. RL17-373-BIF-A | reverse complement strand
GCTATCAAAGAGAAACTGAAGGCACAGTTCAAAGGCCTCGATCCTGTGCGGCTGCTGCAGGAGATGCGAACGGCGCAGCAAACATTGAGCGACTTTGCAGCCCACGGCGTGCGTGCTGAAGCAGCGCCGGCGGGCGAATCAGACGTTGCCGTCTTCCTCGCAAGCCTTTCTTCGGCATGGAAGGAAGGTGAGGCACGTCCAACGCACCGGAAGCAACCTAAGGCAAAGCACTGGTGGAGAAGTCGGGTGGATCCGTTCGCCGACGCGTGGCCGCTCATCGAAGGATGGCTGATTGCAGAGCCCTCGGTACCGGCCAACGTATTAATGGATCGGTTGACCGCGATGTTTCCAGAAGCGTACGCAAGTCAGGCACAACTACGGACGCTGCAACGTCGGGTCAAGGCGTGGCGAGCAGAGCGCGTAAAAGAACTGATTCTTGGAGGCCGACGAAAGTCCGCTGATGCGCCAGCCGAAGTGTAAGTTGCGGAAAAGTTGAAAGTCGCCGGGGGCCGGCCGCTCCGCGCCCGGCAAATCACGAACGAAGAGAAGAGAGCAAAACGACAACAATCAGTCGGGTAACATTCCTTCGTGAGGCAACACGACCGGCCATCCTGCTTGACGTTATCCAG
>NZ_JARESO010000371.1:0-635 GCF_046030175.1 Paraburkholderia sp. RL17-373-BIF-A | reverse complement strand
GTCAAACTTCCAGAGGAAGGAACCACCCGGATTCACGTCCGCTTCAAGGCGGGCAGGACTGAAACCCTGATGGCACAGAATCCCAAATCCTCTGCGCAACAGGTGAAGACACGGCCCGAGGTCCTGAAACTCATCGACACGCTTCTCGACAGCCACACATGCTCCGAGATTGCGGACATCCTCAACAATCAAGGCATTCGTCCTGGCGGTTGCGTCAGGCCGGGCAAGGCCGACATCCGATTTACCGCGCTGCGCGTCTCATATCTCGCTCAGCGACACGGGCTCCGCTCCCGTCGCGACAGACTGAGAGATCGTGGCATGTTGACGAGACCAGAGGCCGCTGCGCGGCTCGGAATCCATGAAGCCACGCTCGTCAGTTGGGTAAGGCATGGCCTCGTCACCAGACATGCCTACAATGACTATGCGTCCCTCTACGAAGTCTCCGATTTGAGCCCGCCGACCAAACATTGCAGTCGGTGGGATCGGCTTACTGACCGCGTAGCACGAATGCGAGCGGCGCAGGAATCAAAACCCTCACATCCAATCAAAGGAGTTGTAGTATGAAGCCAGATAGTTGAGCAGTAACCAGAAGCCGTTGCCGCCCCAGCCGAGTATCTTGATGCGATCGCGCGACC
>NZ_JARESO010000370.1:0-638 GCF_046030175.1 Paraburkholderia sp. RL17-373-BIF-A | reverse complement strand
ATGATCTGTGCTCGATCAAGTTGACGCGAATGCGTCGTTCGACTTCACAAAGTTGAATGGGAGCAGGTCACGGATATCGTCATCCGCTGCGCGCTGCGGCAGCTCGGTCAGCACGCGCAGCAGATACGCATACGGCTCGACTCGGCATGCACGGCACGTCAGCATCAAGCTGTAAATGATCGCACTGGCCTTTGCGCCAGCGACCGTGTCGCTGAACAGCCATGCCTTTCTTCCAGTCGTAAATGGGCGGACGTCGCGCTCGAGCAGATTGTTGTCAATGGGTGAGCCGCCATCATCGACGTAGCGCCGCAGGTAATGCCACTGATTGCGTGTGTAGCTGATAGCCTTGCCGGTCAGACTTTCAGGCAGCACTTGCGACGCCTGTTCATCGAGCCAGATTTTGAACGCCTCCAGCAGAGGCACGCTGTGCGCCTGGCGCAACTCATACGTATGCTCGGCACGGCTTCGACCTTCGGGCAGTACGCCGCGTGCGAGGATCTCAACCTGGTAAAGCGCCTTGAAGTATTCGAGCGCCTTGCGTGCGCGGCCGTCGGGTTTCTTGTGAGCCTTGTACGCCTCATCAAACCCGCGGCGCGCGTGAGCCATGCATCCGAGATGGGTCACACGCTTCCAGCGTG
>NZ_JARESO010000369.1:0-639 GCF_046030175.1 Paraburkholderia sp. RL17-373-BIF-A | reverse complement strand
TGGCAGGCGGACTGGAGCGCGTAGGCCCGTTCGCCTCCTCGCTGCATCGAAGGAGGATACGATGAGTGATCTCTTTTCCGGAACCGACCTGTTCAGTGAGTTTGACCGTCTGCAACGGCAGATGGACAGCCTGTTCGGCGGCTTCCCGTCCAGCATCCGCTCGGGCCGCTTCGGGGCCTTTCCGCAGGTGAACATCGGGACGACCGACGACTCGATCGAAATCGTCGCGTTCGCGCCGGGCCTCACGCTGGCCGACCTCGACGTGTCGATCGACAAGGGCCTGCTGACGATCAGCGGTGAGCGCAAGCCTGCCCGGGCCGGGACCGATGACGACACCCGCGACGACACCCGCACCTATGCGCAGGAGCGCTTCACCGGCATTTTCCGACGCGTGATCGAGCTGCCGCAGAACGCTGACCCCGACAGGGTGCAGGCCCGCTACACCAACGGCTGCCTGTCGATCACCGTCGGCAAGCGCGAAGCGTCCAAGCCGCGGGCCATCACCGTCCAGTAATGCCAGTTATTCGAGGAGCAGGCCATGAACGACAGGACACAGGTTGCTGAACGCGACCAGAAAACAGTAGCACGACGCGAGGGCGACCAGTCAGCACGTCGGAGGACGCTCACACCGGCGGTGGA
>NZ_JARESO010000368.1:0-641 GCF_046030175.1 Paraburkholderia sp. RL17-373-BIF-A | reverse complement strand
TGAGAACGCAGCGGGATGACGGTAGCGCTCCGTCGATGAGCCGATAATCGGTACTCCAAGCACTAAGTGCTGGATGTCATGGCAAAGGTTAGCGGATTTGCGAGGGAAGTGATGCCGGTTACGCTGATCCGGCGACGTCGCCATTTAAGACGTCCGGTTCTTCACTGCTACGACGAACCCTTGCAAAGGGAAATGGCCTCTCTGTTGCTGAGGCCACGAAAAACAACGACAAAAATTCTGGTGGAGGCGGCGGGAATCGAACCCGCGTCCAGAAGTGCTCTACAGCCAGTTCTACATACTTAGTCCAGTCGCTTAATTTGACTGCATCGACGCGGACGGACGCGCTTCTTTGCAGCGAGTCACTAGGTTTTCGGCCCCAGTGTCGTGACGCCACCGAGGATTAGCTGACGTAAATGACCTCGCGCGGTATTGCTACCCTAGCCCATCAGCGAGCCAGTGCGAGGAAAGCCGGTTTTTAGGCGGCTTGTGCCAGGAGAGCGTCGTTAGACGCCGCGCCGAAGCGCTTATCGAGGTTTGCATTTACATTTTCCCGTTGGATTTACGAGGTGACGGGTCCTCGGTATGCCCTGAACTCCTTTGCTACCCCTGTCGAAAACAGGTCGCCCCCAAATAAGTCGATG
>NZ_JARESO010000367.1:0-645 GCF_046030175.1 Paraburkholderia sp. RL17-373-BIF-A | reverse complement strand
ACTGAGGCAAACTACTATCGGCAACTTGCAACACCGGTCGCCAAACCCGCATTAACTTAAACCAACCAGCCTCCACGATTCCCGGGGCGGCTCACATTTGAATAGGCATTCCACTCGACGCAAATGGCTTGACTAGTACAACATTGGGCGCGAATACTAAGGAAGATGGTTCTACTGCAAGACATCCGTGCGCCTTCCTTGTTTGCTGTTAGATGCACTCATTCGACATGCAATCGAAAGACAAGTCTGACAATCGACCGAACATTGCCTAGGCATTGTCTACGCGAAATACGACAGCATTGCGGCACCTCTCACAACGTCCGCCTCGCCTATTTTCGCGCGCGTCAATGGTTGCGTGCCCAGGACCAACAGCGCATTCGCGGTTCCCTCAGTGACCACATCATAAATTCCATTATCGCGACGCAATAGACACCACTCCGCATCAACGTCTTCGCCAAACCGCTCGTATGTAACCATATCGCGGCCGTCGTGAAGAAAGACTCGTACCCCCATCGATGAATCGAAACCCATGTTCAGTGGTTCTATATTTTTAGAGATTACTTCATTAATCTTGCGTCCCGTAAAAAATGGGATTAAATGCAGCATCATGTCTTCACCCCTGATAATATCCCCCTCGCCAATCTT
>NZ_JARESO010000366.1:0-648 GCF_046030175.1 Paraburkholderia sp. RL17-373-BIF-A | reverse complement strand
CGCCACGCACTGTAGCCGTCGGTCATCAGCGTGCCGGCGTAGCCGCTCAGAAAGGCCTGCGGATATTGCTGCCCGCGTCCTGGCTGATATTCGAACAGCACGACCGGTTCGGTACTGTCTTCGGCGCTGCGATAAAGCCACATGTACGACTTGCTCTGCGCAGTCTTGCCGTCTTCCTTGAGCACCTGCACTGTCGTCTCGTCGCCATGAAGCAGGGACTGCGCGAGCAGTGTTCTGCGCATCGCTTCATACAGACGGGACAGGTGCAGCTCGGCGGGACGGATAATCCAGTGTGCCAGCGTACCGCGACTGACCGCAATGTTCGAGCGGGTCAGCGCCTCCTCCATGCGATACAGCGGTGTGCCGTCTGCGTATTTGGCCGTCATCACCGTAGCGGTCATTGCCGGGCTCGCGTTGCTTCCTGGCAGGGGCTGCGTCGGCATGGAAGCGATCACAACCGGCGTACGTTCGGCGTGGCGCTCGCAATGGCGGCACGCATATTTGAAGCGCACGTGCTGCAATACCGATGCCTTGACCTCGATATGCAACTGCTCACATGTCTGTTCGCCCATCCGGTGCATCGCGCCCTTGCAGCATGGGCAGACCTTCTGGTCTTCGGGCAGGTCGTATTCGATACGGGTGCGCGGC
>NZ_JARESO010000365.1:0-652 GCF_046030175.1 Paraburkholderia sp. RL17-373-BIF-A | reverse complement strand
TGGGCGCGAGTGTCAGGACGGGACGAGTTCTGGTGATCTGAAGTGCGAAAACCAGTTGACAAAACATCGTTCCAATTGACCATCGAACGGGGGGACGTCGGTCATTCGCGCGGTACAGTGGCCAGCAAGTCATCAGGAAACTTGAGCATCCCCAAAGCACAGTGCACTTCACAACAAAAAATCGGCCAGAATAAGCTCGCTACATCTGCGAGGGAAGGCGATGAAGTCGATCAAATTGCGTGTGCCGCGAGAAGAGGCAGCCGATCTTCCCGACGACCTGGCGGCCTGGGCGAGATTCACCGGCGTTGATCCCGGGATAGCTGTAATCAGCGAACCGGTTACTACGACAGATGCAAGTTCGCCCATCCTGTACGCGGTCTACATCAGCGAGAGCTTCTTCGAGCAGTTCCCTGAATGGCGAATGTACGTAGACCAATAAGCCCGGGGAAACCCGGCAAAGTGACTTTGAACGGCTCAGTTTGTTAAGGCTTGTTCGACGAATTACACAGGATTCGCTGCTCAGCATGGAGCAAGCCCATGGTTGATGGCAGCCAGGATGATCGGCAGCAGAACCGGCTTCACGAAATAGTGATCAAATCCGGCGCGCATCGACTCAGCCCGCTCAAATGGCAACGATAGGCCACTTACCGCG
>NZ_JARESO010000364.1:0-656 GCF_046030175.1 Paraburkholderia sp. RL17-373-BIF-A | reverse complement strand
GGATGAACGCGGGCTGTCATCGCCAGCAACTCAGGGCGCGTCTGCTTGCGTGGTACGAGGTGTGCAACTTCCCAACGCAAATTAAAGAGGAAACCTTGGCAAAATGGGAAGCCATGATCCGTTTCGCTTAGCTTGACAAAGCCCGCGGGCGCACTAGATCCCCGCCACTGTGCGCATAGAGGGCCCCTGATAATCGGACATCGGGCAACACAGACCGTCATCAACACCGAATTCACCGCGTCCACGGCTTGATGGAGCAACTGCCGACGGCGCGGCAGGAGAATCAATTGCGGAACTCTTAAATATATGGTCGTCGGGCCGAGGATGCTTGCCATTAGCGACACCGGCTGTCTCTACTCCGGTGCGGCCAAAGCGGCTGCCTCCGTTGCTGTTCCGCCAGCTCTCGCTTGTCCCGCCGGTAGCTCTCACCACTGAATCGCATGATGAAGGCGTGATGCATAGGCCGGCGAAGCATGACTGCAATGAGCGCGTGACAAAAGGCAAGCGCTGTGGACCACTATATAAAAGTGAGAGCGCTCGTTGGCACGGCGGAGCCGCGCTCTCGAGTTATTGTCGAATGTGGTGTACGCGGAAACGGCGGAAATTTGAGAAGGCGGTGGCGGTATAGCTGAGAATGTTGCTTGTCAAAGGTACAA
>NZ_JARESO010000363.1:0-656 GCF_046030175.1 Paraburkholderia sp. RL17-373-BIF-A | reverse complement strand
AGAGCGCGAGTGTCAGGACGGGACGAGTTCTGGTGATCTGAAGTGCGAAAACCAGTTGACAAAACATCGTTCCAATTGACCATCGAACGGGGGCACGTCGGTCAGTCGCGCGGTACAGTGGCCAGCACGTCATCAGGAGACTTGAGCATCCCAGGCTACAGTGCGCTTCACAGACGAACAAAAAATCGGCCAGAATAAGCTCACTACATCTGCGAGGGAAGGCGATGAAGTCGATCAAATTGCGTGTGCCGCGGGAAGAGGCAGCCGATCTTCCCGACGACCTGGCGGCCTGGGCGAGAATCACCGGCGTTGATCCCGGGATAGCTGTAATCAGCGAACCGGCTGCTACGACAGATGCGAGTTCGCCCATCCTGTACGCGGTCTACATCAGCGAGAGCTTCTTCGAGCAGTTCCCTGAATGGCGAATGTACGTAGACCAATAAGCCCGGGGAAAACCGGCAAAGTGACTTTGAACGGCACGGTTTGCTAAGGCTTGTTCGACGAATTACACAGGATTCGCTGCTCAGCATGGAGCAAGCCCACGGTTGATGGCAGCCAGAATGATCGGCAGCAGAACCGGCTTCACGAAATAGTGATCAAATCCGGCGCGCATCGACTCAGCCCGCTCAAATGGCAACGATAGGCCACTCACCGCC
>NZ_JARESO010000362.1:0-657 GCF_046030175.1 Paraburkholderia sp. RL17-373-BIF-A | reverse complement strand
CCGGCCGTGAAGCCGATTTGAATGACGCGATGTGGATTGCAGGCCCCGCTCGCTCACGGGCTATCCGCTCCAGCTTCGTCCCGCTGGCCGCGATCCAAGAGTTACGTGATCTGACATGCACACGCAAACAGCTGACGCGCGAGATCACCCGGCATTGTTTGCGTATCCGGAAGGTGCTCGAGGATGCCAATCTCAAACTCGGCAGTGTCCTTGCTGACGTACTAGGCGGTAGCGGGGCGCGCGATCCTGAAGGCCATTATCTCGGGCGAGGACGATCCGGTGCTGCTGCGGCACTTGTGCAAGGTCACGCACGCAGGAAGCCGGGTGAACTACGCGAGGCGTTGCGCGGGCGCGTAACTTCCCATCATCGTGAGATGCTCGCGCTCCATTCGCAGTTCACCGACGCCCTTGAACGTGCACTGACTGATCTGGATGCCGCGGTGGGACTCGCGCTGACGCCAATCCATCAGCACGTTCAACTGCTGAGAACCATTCCCGGCGTCGGTGACCTGACCGCCCAGGCCCTGGTCGCCGAGATTGGGTCGACATGACGCGCTTTCCCGATTCCACTCACCTCATATCGTGGGCCGGACTGTGTCCCCATAATGACGAGAGCGCCGGTAAGCGCCGCAGTACGCGCGTCCGCAGAGCGGCGCA
>NZ_JARESO010000361.1:0-664 GCF_046030175.1 Paraburkholderia sp. RL17-373-BIF-A | reverse complement strand
CCCTTCGACGCGCTCTCTTTCAGGTCATCGACCTTGCGCACAAGGTGAGCATCATGACCCGCGAACTCCCGGTTGACACAGCGCACCGCGCGCTTATCCGCGCCAGAGAGATACCTCGTGATGTTCAGCAAGGTTTCCGGAGGGAGAGGCTCGAAAGGATTCTCTCCCGGCGACACACTGACGTCTGGATCATTCGCATCCCGCATCTCATCCAAGCCTTGAACCTCCCCGAGCTTCGGCTCGACATCCGACATTTCACTTTTTAGCAGTGTTTTCGACTCGTTAAGAGTCGCATGGTAAATCGAAAGCAGCAAACAATTACCGACCTTCATAGTTCTCCCAGAAATTTAGCGCGGTTCAAAATTTGCCGTTTCCGCTTTGTCACGGATCGGCGTAATCGAGCCGGGAATGAGCGGCATAATGACGCCACGCAGAGTGGCCCCGAAACGCGATTTCGGGCCAGGTTCAAAGCCGCGTTACACAGTGAGTGGCGCATGGAGCACGCGGCGATAATGGTGCCCCAAGCTCCATGATGCCCCTGGAAGGGTAATATTAATCTCTTTGGGTCGGATTCCCCGCGGCTTGCGGCGTAGAAGTAGACTTTGTGGATGAGCGAATACATCCATAAGAGCCAAAACGTAACGGTGCTGATGTATCACCTGGG
>NZ_JARESO010000360.1:0-667 GCF_046030175.1 Paraburkholderia sp. RL17-373-BIF-A | reverse complement strand
GCCGGGTCGGCCGGTGGAATTTCACCACCAGCCGCCCACAGAACCGTGCGTAAACCTCTCGATTTACACGGCTCGTCCCAGCCATTCACCTGCCATCTCACAATGACAAGTCGACGCGGAAGATCAATGCTCATCCCGGTTGCCCGGTTGGCGACAATCTTCTCTGAGCTGAGTCATCCCCTTCGCTCCATTCTCATTACAAGAACTTCAACACTACTACGGGATAATCCGCCCCCTGCATGTGCATCGGTACTTTCCCCCTTCGTGTTTCCCACTTATAAGGTTTTCCCTTGGCATCACATGAAGAGTTCCCAAGTTCCGTACCCAAGCCCGGATTGGAGTCACGCCACCTATACACCGGACACCACATGGCCAATAAGCAGGTTTCTCGCCATGCTGATCCTGGGAAGAAAGCACGTCCCCAGTTTTGATGTCGTCTAGAGATGAGTTGCGATGCGTCATCAGTGGTTCACTTTCGTTCGTCTCGCCAATCCATACATGACGTGTTTGATCACGCCTTTTAACCGTAACGTTCACCACCGCAGCGTTTCCGACTGAAGCAGCTTACGGCTGTTTGAAACCAACTCCTGCAAGCCGATTTCGGAGGGCCTTCCTCCATCTCAGGCACAGCATCGCGTTTCAAAATGCAAACGCGTTCTTGGCACAA
>NZ_JARESO010000359.1:0-685 GCF_046030175.1 Paraburkholderia sp. RL17-373-BIF-A | reverse complement strand
AGCGAGTTCCATGCAGCGGATCTTGTTGTCACCCTCCAGCCGCGTGTCGATGGCAGTCAGGATGCTGCCTGAGTCCGGATTGTTCCGGTGGTTGAAAAGCACATCGCGCACCTCTGGACGGCTCAGGTCCTCTGTCAATCCAGAGAAGACGATCCCGGAAAGCATTCCATCGGTTAATTGATCGACGTTGTGCAAGAAAAATCCCAGCGAGATTTTCGTCTGATGAAATGTCACCCCGCCCAAGTTCACCCCACCTAAGCGCGCCCCGCTCAGGTCAGTGTGGCTCAGGTCTGCACCGAAAAGGTCCGCGTCCTTAAATCCCCCCAGTTCAATTTCGCACCACTCAGGTTTGCCCGCCGCAGGTTCGCTTCGCTCAGGTCGATCCGGCGCAGGTCCATCCGGCGCATGCCCATCGTGCCCCCTGTGAGAACAGACCGTCTCACCTGCGGGATGTCTTTAGCCGCTTCCCGGTACAGATGGTGATCTGCCTCGTGCCAAGCAATCTCCTGCTCCAGAATTGCCCGGAGGTCTTCGAGCGTCCCGCCCTCGACAGCAAAAGACTCGGAGGTCGCGCCGATTTCCACTGTAAAGGTGAGGACGCTGCCGTTCGCGTCTGTATCCTCGGAGACCTTCAGCTCCCCACCATGCTGCAGTGCTACCGAAACAGCACGATTGTCCGGGCGCT
>NZ_JARESO010000358.1:0-690 GCF_046030175.1 Paraburkholderia sp. RL17-373-BIF-A | reverse complement strand
CAAACGGGCCGTTATTGACGCCATTGGTGAGGAAGCCTGCGCGTCACGCGTTACGCTGCTGGCCCTGCTCGGCGACGGCCTGGCGGCATTGGATGCCAGCGACACTTCGACAAGGGGCATTGAGAGCAAACGCCACAGCGTAAGGCGTGTGCTCCAGGCCATCGTCATGCGTTACGCAATCGTCCTCACAGACTGACGCGCTGTTCTCATCCTGATTGACGCGCGGCAGCCGGGTAACGCTCGCCGGCGTCAATCAACATCGGCATCATCAACCTCGCCGCAGCATTCGCATCCAGATTGTCGCGCGGCACAGAATGCCTGCAGCGTAACGCGTTACGCTGCAGGCTCTGCGCGGCGACGGCTTGGCGGCATTGGACGCCAGCGACATTCCACGATGCTCATCGAGATCAAACGCGACAGCGTAAAGCGCGTGCTCCAGGCCATCGTCACGCGTTACACAATCGTCCTCACCGGCTCGGGCGCCGTTCTCATCCTGATTGACGGGCGGTAGCGTCAATCAACATCGGCATCATCAACCTCGCCGCGACATTCTCATCCAGATTGTCGCGCGGCACACGCTCGCCAGCGTCAATCAAACACTGCGCGTCGTCAATCAACAAACGCTTGCCAGCGTCAATCAACATCGGCATCATCAACCCCGCCGCGACATTCTCATCCAGATTGTCGCGC
>NZ_JARESO010000357.1:0-691 GCF_046030175.1 Paraburkholderia sp. RL17-373-BIF-A | reverse complement strand
CGTTGTCAGTTCGATCACCTCCTGATTCCGCCGGGGCCACACGAAACGGTCTTCCTCGAGCCGACGCAGCAGCAGCCAGAAACCGGTGCGCTCGTACAGCAAAAGCTTGATGCGATCGCATTTGCGATTGTGGAATGCATAGACGGCACGGGCGAGCGGGTCCAGTTGCATCGATTCCTCAACCAGGGCGGCAAGGGTGTTGATGCCGCAACGGAAATCGATCGGCTCGCGGTACAGGTAGACGTGCAGGTCATCGGCGAAGCGCAGCATCAGCGACTCCTCAACGCGTCGATCATCGCCCTGAGCAGCGCCGTGTCCTGTTGCGCACATTCAAGTTCAAGACTTACCCCGTTTGGCAATTGCGCCACCAGCCGCGAAGGCAACGGCGGGCGTTGCGAGGCCCGCATCGGCTCACGCCGTGCCGCAACTGGCTCAGCGTCGGGCAGCACCGGCCTGGATGGCAAGTGCACCGGCTCAGCACCAACCACTTCCAGAACAGGAACGAATGCCGGGGCCATGGCTGGCGCCGACTGCCGTGCACGCCGGGGACGTGTCTTTTGGCGCGCCAGGCTAATCCATTTGCGAAGCTGGTTGGCGTTCACGCCAGCCTTCAGCGCCAGCCCGGCCACGGAGGCTCCAGGCTTCTGGCACGCCTCGATCAGCTTGCGCTTGCCCTCTCGGTCGTACCGGT
>NZ_JARESO010000356.1:0-692 GCF_046030175.1 Paraburkholderia sp. RL17-373-BIF-A | reverse complement strand
GGCGAGTTCCATGCAGCGGATCTTGTTGTCACCCTCCAGCCGCGTGTCGATGACAGTCAGGATGCTGCCTGAGTCCGGATTGTTCCGGTGGTTGAACAGCACATCGCGCACCTCTGGACGGCTCAGGTCCTCTGTCAATCCAGAGAAGACGATCCCGGAAAGCATTCCATCGGTCAATTGATCGCCGTTGCGCGAGAGAAATCCCAGCGAGACTGCCGTCTGATGAAAGGTCGCCCCGCTCAAGGACACCCAATCTAAGCGCGCCCCGCTCAGGTCAGTGCGGCTCAGGTCCGCCCCGCGCAGATCCACCAACAAAGATAGCTTCGCCCCCCGCAGGTTCGTTCCGCTCAGGTTCGCCCCGCCGCTCAGGTCCATCCCGCGCAGATCCGCCTCGCGCAGATACAGCTGGCGCGGGGCCCCCTTGTCCCCTTCGAGCAAAGACCGTCTCCCCTGCGGAATACCTAGAAACGATTCCCGGTACAGATAGTGATCAGCCGCGTGCCAGGCACTTTCCTGCTCCAGAACTGCCCGGAGGTCTTCGAGCGTCCCGCCCTCGATAGCAAAAGACTCGGAGGTCGCGCCGCTTTCTACTGTAAAGGTGAGGACGCTGCCGTTCGCGTCGGTGTCCTCGGAGACCTTCAGTTCCCCACCATGCTGCAGTGCTACCGAAACAGAACGATTGCCCGGGCGCC
>NZ_JARESO010000355.1:0-692 GCF_046030175.1 Paraburkholderia sp. RL17-373-BIF-A | reverse complement strand
TACAGCACCTTGGCTTCGGTCTTCAGCTTCTCGACCAGCGTCTTCACGTCCGGCACCTTCACACCGGCGGAGCGCTTCGGCGGCTCGACAACCTTCAGCGTCTTCAGGCGCGGCGTGACATCGACGCCGAGGTCTTCCGGCTTGACGACTTCCAACGGCTTCTTCTTCGCCTTCATGATGTTCGGCAGCGTCACGTAGCGCGGCTCGTTCAGGCGCAGATCGGTCGTGATGACTGCGGGGAGCTTTAAAGACAGCGTCTCAGCACCGCCGTCGACTTCACGCGAGACGGTCGCCTTGCCGTCGGCAACAACAACCTTCGAGGCAAACGTTGCTTGCGGCAAACCAGCCAGCGCAGCCAGCATCTGGCCGGTCTGGTTCGAATCGTCGTCAATAGCCTGCTTGCCGAGAATGACCAGTTGCGGCTGTTCCTTGTCGACCAGCGCCTTCAGCAGCTTGGCCACTGCCAACGGCTGCAGTTCCACTGAAGACTCGATCAGGATCGCGCGGTCCGCGCCGATCGCCAGCGCCGTGCGCAGCGTTTCCTGCGATTGCGTCACGCCCGCCGACACGGCGATCACTTCCGTCGCCACGCCCGCTTCTTTCAACCGCACCGCTTCTTCAACCGCGATTTCATCGAACGGATTCATCGACATCTTCACGTTCGCGATGTCGACGCCCGTGCCGTCCGACTT
>NZ_JARESO010000354.1:0-708 GCF_046030175.1 Paraburkholderia sp. RL17-373-BIF-A | reverse complement strand
GGCCAAAGCCGATCTGAGGCACGCGCGGCAACGGCTGAAGGCGTTCCTGCTCGCGCATGGTGTGGGTTATACCGGTACCGCTAACTGGGGACCCGCGCACCGGCGATGGATCAGCTCATGTTCGTTTCCAAGTCACTGGCAGCAACTGGCCTTCGACGAACACCGTCGCACGATCGAGGACAGGCTCGCGCAATGTGAGCGTCTCGAGGGGGCGCTGCGCGAGGCCGTGCTCGAGTGGCGCTTTTATCCGGCCGTACTGGGCCTTCAGGCCATGCGTGGCATACAGTTCACCACTGCGATCGGAATGCTTTCAGAGCTTGGCGACCTGTCACGCTTTGAGCATCCGCGCCAGCTGATGGCATGGCTGGGCGTCACCCCCTCTGAATACTCTTCCGGAGAGCGGCGTCGTCAGGGAAGCATTACGAAAACCGGCAACAGTTACGCCCGCAAACTGCTCGTCGAGGCCGCCTGGAGCTACCGGTTTCCCGCACGTGTGAGTACGGATATCCAGCGTCGACAGGAAGGCATCCCCAAGCCCATTACCGATCGAGCCTGGGACGCACAACTGCGGCTGTGCCGGCGATATCGCAAACTGGCAGAGCGCGGCAAGAATGCGAACATCGCTGTGGTTGCTGTGGCCCGTGAACTCGCGGGATTCATCTGGGACATTGGCCGGCTGTCAATGTCCCAGGCTGTACCGGGCGGTGC
>NZ_JARESO010000353.1:0-708 GCF_046030175.1 Paraburkholderia sp. RL17-373-BIF-A | reverse complement strand
ACAAGGCAAGAGGCGCCGAACCGGAGTGATACCGGTCTCTTCCAGGCTTCCTCTCGTCGAATCTCAGACGATGGCATACGACAGTTGCACCATGCGGAAGTGGGCACCCTTTCAGGTCAGGTCAGGGCAAATCTTGAACCCTTATGCGGCCCATTACAGGCCGCCGTTCGCTTTTTCCGCAATCCCATGCCCGCTCCCCCAACAGCTTTCCTTGCGGATTGCCTGCCTTCATACTGACTCACTGGAATGAAGGCGAGAAATCGGGTTTACCACGTTCCCATCCTTGCCGACCCACGTCGGTGGGCCTATCCGGTTAGCACCTGCCTGTTCCCCGATGGCGCATCGACGACGTACTTCCACACGCTAAGGAAGTAACCGGCCATTCACCTTTTGGTTCAAGCCTATCAGCAGCTTTGGCTTGTCCGTTTTTTCGAGGATTCGAGCGGCAATTCACTTACGTTGTGCATTCGGAACTTGCCTAGCCTTCACACCGCGTTGCTGCTTGCAGTGTCGGCCCCCTCGTCACCGAGATGAGCCGTCATTCGAAAAGTACATTGTCCCAAGAGCTTCACACCCGACAGTTACCCATCGCGCATGTCCTGGTAGGCAACTGCTGGTCGTACAGCAGGTCACAGCTCTGCCGCAAATAGCAATGGCGGCGGAGTGCGACAAGACAGGGAAGAGCTTTGCCATCCAATACCTCAACCC
>NZ_JARESO010000352.1:0-712 GCF_046030175.1 Paraburkholderia sp. RL17-373-BIF-A | reverse complement strand
ATTGAACACGATCGACAATGAAGGCATCGCATCTGTGATTGGCGACACTCCAGCCGACGTCATCCGTCATTGAGCGGAAGGTCGAGCGCGCCGTCAGTTCCAGGCGTGGCAAGGCTTGGCGGGCGATGATACGCATTTCCGCACGAATCCTTACGCCTACCCTATACGGATGAGTAGCTTCCCTCGTAGCCGTGGTTGCGCACCAGCGCGCTGTGAATCGTGGTGCCGGGGACACCTGCGTCGTGCCACTGGGCAATCTGTTCGCGCCACGGTTCGGCCGACGAGATACAGCTCGCGGGCAGGAACTCCTTGCGGCTGAACGCTGTAGCAAGCTGCGCGTCATCCGGCAGAGCGTTGTCCGGAGAAAGCCACCCGCGCTCGGTTGCGATCTCCCGCACGGCCGCCAGCTTCTTACGGCCCATGATCTTCGAGCGGTCGATATCCCGGTCGGAGTCACCCTGGCGCATTCGCACCAGAACCTGTCGATATTGGTACATCTCGAACTTCCTCTTCAAACCACCCTCCGGAGCAAATGCGTGCCGGGAGGGTAGCGGTTGGCGAAGTTCGAGCGCCCGACTCAGACGCCAGTGGCGCCTTTACGGCGAAAATTTACTGGCGCCTATACGCCGAAAGACTTGTGGCGCCTAAACGCCGAAAAGTCCCTGGCGCCTTTATGCCGACAACGGTTTGGCTCCTTAACGGCGAAAGTTCA
>NZ_JARESO010000351.1:0-724 GCF_046030175.1 Paraburkholderia sp. RL17-373-BIF-A | reverse complement strand
TTTGTTCAGGTACTTGTTCTGCCGGACCTTGATGGGTGTTTCGCGTTCGGCGTTGATCGACTGCAGGGCTGCCAGATTGGCTCCGCTTTTATCCACGGTGACCGTCTCGGGAGCCCCGTTCTGGTCGATGGCTTTCTCGAAGTAACGCCGCGCCGCAGCCTTGTCGCGATGGGCTCGCAGCAAAAAATCGACGGTCTTGCCTTCCTTGTCCACTGCCCGATACAGATACTTCCACTCGCCCTTGACCTTGATGTAGGTTTCATCCATTCGCCAGCTCTTTCCTACCGGACGTTTGTGCTTGCGAAATGTCTTTTCGAACAGCGGCACGAGCTTGATGACCCACCGATGGATAGTCGAATGATCCACCTCGAAGCCGCGCTCCGCAATCATCTCCTCCAGATTGCGCAGGCTCAACGAATACGCCACATACCAGCGTACGCACAGCAGAATCACGTCCAGCGGGTAGTGCAGCCGCTTCAGTACCTTGCCAACGCCCGTGGGCAGCGCCTTGCGCGGTGTCTTCGTCTTTACCATCATGTTCGCCATGCGTTTTGGTCCGACAGATTCTACCTGACTGCGTTATTGCGACAGAGCCCTCCGCCGCAAGTACTCCCACTGATTGCGCGTGTAGCTGATGGCCTTGCCTGTCAGGCTTTCGGGCAGCACCTGTGGCGCCTGTTCATCGAGCCAGATTTTGAACGCCTCCAGCAGTGGCAAGCTGTGT
>NZ_JARESO010000350.1:0-726 GCF_046030175.1 Paraburkholderia sp. RL17-373-BIF-A | reverse complement strand
AGCCTCTGCATCTGCCTTTGCCAATTGATCCACAGCATGCAGCACGTCCATGCTAGCCGCCACCGGCAGAAACGCGTCGAACTTAACGATCTGCTGGCTTGCGACGGTTAGGTGCCGCAATTCACGGTAGACTGACAGCAGAACACCGGTTGAGAAGCAATAAACGTTGCAACCCGCCGGCAGGTTCATCGCTGAGTCATCGGCCACTAGCAGCAGACATGGAGAGACAACCGGATGATTGTGCCCCGCCAGGTGCAATTGACCACGGTTTGGAATCAAAATAATGCGTAGCTTCGACATCTTAGGCCCCTATCCGTCTCATTTCGAAAGAATCATCGCGCGCCTCCGTCCTTCAAGCCATCAGGTCATCGCCTGAATTCAGTCAGCTTTGTTCCACGGGTCTATTTGGCTGAGGTCATACGACGCGGCACAAAGCACAGCGGTAGCATTGCCATGATCAAAGCCTCACCGTTCCGGACACGACATCCGTCCGCGCATATGCGCGCACAACTCCAATGGATCGTTGCTACGGTGTGAATGACATCTTCGACTCAAGCCGCAAGTGATGCGACCGGCTCCTGACTGCAGATAGGGGCTCAGAGGTCGGGGCGGTGTCGTCAAGTTGTTGAGTGGATTTGCCCCTGTACCTCCGGACACCACCTCACACTTGAGTTGCTGAATCGGTCCTGCGCCTGAACATCTCGTTCTGGGAGTACCTGACTGACC
>NZ_JARESO010000349.1:0-735 GCF_046030175.1 Paraburkholderia sp. RL17-373-BIF-A | reverse complement strand
AAAAACAAGCTCGGTGCACAGATGAAGGATAACCCCCGCTTCCAGGCAATCTACCACGCCAGCGTACCGGGGAAGTGGGCGCAACGATGATCGTCGGGCTTCCGGTACTGGCGAATCACATTGAGGTTGCCGCGCCTTGACAGACCGCTTGACGGTGAAGGGTTTGGCGTTATCCAGCCTGGAGTGAGTGTTGAATCGCGGGTTGGCCAAGGAAGTGCGGCGGGACACTTCACCATGCCGCGTCGCGCCTCGTCAGCCCTGCGAGTTGTCTGCGATAGAAGTGCGGCTCTCCAGCAGGGCATCACTGAAATCGGATGTGCGGCGCACGCGAGACGCAAGTTCTTCGATCTGCATGCCAACCACAGCAGCCAGATCGCCGTACAGGCGCTGCCGTTCTTCGCTGCGCTTTACGACATCGAGCGCGACGCTGCAGTGCTGGATGCCGAAGAGCGACGTAAGCTTCGACAGAACCGGGCCAAACCGGTCTGCGACGCACTTCACGAATGGATGGTGGCGCAGCGCAAGCTGGTTTCGGAAGGTTCTGCGATTGCGAAAGCGCTGGAATACAGTCTTAAACGCTGGGAAGCGCTTACGCGCTATCTCGATGACGGCCACGTGCCCATAGACAACAACTGGGTCGAAAACCAGATACGGCCATGGGCTATCGGCAGGTCCAACTGGTTGTTTGCCGGTTCGCTGCGAGCAGGCCAACGAGCTGCCGCCATCATGAGCCTG
>NZ_JARESO010000348.1:0-736 GCF_046030175.1 Paraburkholderia sp. RL17-373-BIF-A | reverse complement strand
CACGAAACGCGCGCTCAGGCTCGTCTGGATATCGTCGACTGGATCGAAGGCTACTACAATCGACGACCCCTGCACACCTCTATCGATTTCTCCACTCCAGTCGAATACGAGGCCAGGTTGATCGCTGCATGATTTGCTGTACGTGGAAACGAGGCAGGATCACTTCAGTGCTGTTGAGGTCATGCGCAAGCTCGGTGGGCAGTGGCCGGACAGGGAGCTTGCTGTGACCATGAACCGCATGCGATGCAAATCGCCAGACGGCAAGACCTGGACCACGGTCCGTGTTACCGAACTGCGCGAACGGCTAGGCATTGCGCCATTCGATCCGATGGCACCGCATGCGGAGACGATTAGCGTGGAAGAGGCCTCACGACGATTGGGAATCTACGGGAGCTCGATTCACCGCCTGATACGTGAGGGAATACTACCTGCGACCCAGCTCATGCCCTCGGCGCCCTGGCAGGTCCCTGTTACTGCACTCGATTCCGAAGCCGTCAGGGAAGGTGTACGGGCTATCAAGGAACGGCGACCACCTCACTTCAAGGCCGACAGGAAGCAGATAAGTCACTCAAACTGCGCGGCTTCTAACCAAAGGATGCACTACGTCACGAGACTCCCGCGTTTGCTGCGGAACACGAAGACGTGCCCGCAGAACGGATCCCGTTCAAGCACGGTCTGCACCTTGGTCGCGAGACTGTTGAATCCGGCCCGCATATCGGTGACTCCCGCGGCCAGC
>NZ_JARESO010000347.1:0-739 GCF_046030175.1 Paraburkholderia sp. RL17-373-BIF-A | reverse complement strand
GGAGATGGCTATCGTCGCGCTTGACGACGCCATCAACGAGGGTGTCAATGATCCTGCAGTTGAGGAGGCGGTCTTGGGCTTTCTGTTTTCCCATCCCGACTACCAGGAACGAAGTCCTCGGATCGGGTCGTTTGTTCAAAAGATGGTCGGGAGGCTATTTCTCGCGCTCGCAGGACGTTCGACTTGACCTGGGGGAGTGGCATTCAAATGGACTGAGCGCCGTGCTCGACCATGCTCAGGAGCAACTGATGAAACCGCAACCGCAGGCATACGAATGGGCGCGTGCAAACAGCTTCAACCTGCTGCAGGTAGTGGATGCGGCCGGGAAGCAGGAGGGATTGCAGCAGAGGGCAGCGGCGCTGCGCCAGGCTTACCTGGACGCACTTCCTGATCGGGTGAGGGGGTTTGTGAAGGATTCATCCAGTCTGATGGGTGAGTCGGATCTGGCCTATTTTCCGCTCTTGGCTCGGGACAGCGAGGTTTGCATCCTGCTGGAGGATAAAGACGTGAAGAACGCAATGCGGGCCGCGGGGCAGCCGGGTGAAGAGTTCGGCAATGTATTCGTGACTGTGGACTGGAGCCGCAGACCGGATGAGATGCCGGCGACCGAACGCGCAACATACTATCCGTTGTTCAGCTCAAAGCATCTGGCGCAGTTCCCCGTGCTGCACGCCATGAGCGTCGCGCGAGGATCGGTTCACTCAGTGTCGAGTATCATGCGACAGGTGCTTCCCGAGGG
>NZ_JARESO010000346.1:0-741 GCF_046030175.1 Paraburkholderia sp. RL17-373-BIF-A | reverse complement strand
GTGCAGCCCGTCGAGTATATCGAATCCGGTACTGACATCCCGTCGCCGTCGCGTGATCCCGGTTCGATGGTCAACGCTCGCGCACCAAAAAAAGGCCCTCCGGGGCGGAGGGCTGAGATCATATCTGAGGGAGATATGAGGAGACGAAAAGATCACTGAAGATCACGGGGCGATGCATTATGCGTCGCTGGTAGTATCCTAGCGCGGGAAAATCAGCCTGTGATGAGCGCAAACTGAGCATGAGTACGTAAATCGATGGGCAATGAGCTTGGCAATTTGGGCGACGTGGAGCCTGTAGGACAAGGCGTGCTCGAGATGCGCGAACATTTCGGGCCAGGCAGGCGCTTGTACTACGTCCAGCACGGCGAGGTCGTGATCGTGATGCTGGGCGGCGGTGACAAGTCCACCCAGCAGGCTGACATGAGGTCGGTCGGAAACCGTGGACGCCAACGCGTTAAGCAGCGAGCTTATTCGGATAGTATGGCTGTGTGAATGCAACGGGCGACAGGTAATCGAGACGTGCCTGCGTCCGCTGCCGGTTGTGGAACAGCTCGATATATTTGCTGACAGCGCACTTTGCCTGCTCCCGTGTCTTGAATCGCTGATGATAGACCGCGCGACGAGCTGGCCGCCGACCTCATGGACCTTGGCGATGTCATCGAGACCGCTATTGAGTTTTTGGCGTGTAACCGATAGGAGGCTAGGCCGGGATTCATTAATATCTGAAGCTTCGGGTATTCG
>NZ_JARESO010000345.1:0-744 GCF_046030175.1 Paraburkholderia sp. RL17-373-BIF-A | reverse complement strand
AGTTCTGACCGAGGCGTCTGTGAAGCCGTTAGTGCGTTCCAGGCGGCCGGCAAATCTCAAACGCTATAGCCGCCCGGTTCCCGGGGATCGAGTCCAGATGGACACGATGAAGATCGCGCGAGGCGTTTATCAATACACGGCCATCGACGACTGCTCGCGCTTCCGCGTACTGGCTGTCTACCCGCGCAGAAACGCCCGAAATACGCTGCTTTTTATTGATCGTGTCATCGAGGAGATGCCATTTCCAATCCAGCGTATCCAGACCGACAGGGGTGGCGAGTTCTTCGCCGAATCGGTGCAGCGGCGTCTGACGAGTGAGTGCATCAAATTCCGGCCGATTCCTCCACGCTCCCCACACCTCAATGGCAAGGTCGAGCGTTCACAGCTTACTGACCGCAACGAGTTCTGGTGCCACCATGCGCCGACCGAGGACGAGATTGACCGACGAATTGAGGAGTGGCAGTTCGACTACAACTGGCGCCGCCCGCACGGCTCACTCGGTGGCAAGACGCCCGTTGACCGCATCGCAGAAGTGGGCGAAATCACACCTCTCGCGGAGCAGGTGGAAGGCACCTACGACGGGCGGAAAGAGCGAATCCGGCATCGCGAATGGCGAGTTGACAAGACCCTTGCCGGACATCATCGGCGCGCGCTTGAACTCGAGTCTCCTACCGGAGCCACGAACTCAAGCGCGCCAAGAAAACGGCATTTAAGAAAGTGAAACGATGTCTGTGAATCGCACAG
>NZ_JARESO010000344.1:0-747 GCF_046030175.1 Paraburkholderia sp. RL17-373-BIF-A | reverse complement strand
AATAGTTGCACAAGTTTACCCAACGCATGGACCAGTCTATAATTCTGATCCAACTCCCCCAAGGGCAATACCTCGCTCACCATATCGGGGCTTACCCAAATCTGTTCTACGAGAGCTACTACAATATGTAACAGTATCTCTCCAGTCAGTGACGGCAATGCTAACGACGTGGCCACTTGGTCACAATATTCCTCCAATCCGAGCAGACGCAGTAGCTGCTTTAGGTCGGCGATTACTGAAGCTAGGTGGCTCCCTACAATTGGCTGTCCGCTCAGCGCTAGTTCGTACGCCAGAACTCGCAACATTGTGCGGAGCTTACGCTGCCTATCCGGCTTCTCGCCCAGTACATCCAACCATTGCGAAAGTTTCTGACGTGAGGCGCTGGCAACGTGATAGAGCCCTCGCAATTGCTGGTGCAGCGCAGGAGTGGAACTACCAGACTCCAACAAGCAAAACAATGACAATGCCACATCGTCGTCGACTAACAGCGCCAATGCATCCTCAAGCTTTCGACGCAGACGTCCGTTTGGCTTGCCGCGGACTAATACTCCGACCAGCATAAGAGCCATTGTGGCGGGATCTGATGTCTGGCGCCGAAGTGCCGGTATCAGTTCTGGTGCGTCGACCCAGTCGACCGACCCGGCAAGTACACTGCTCAAATCGATAGAGTCGTCTATCGAGAGTTGTGCTACCAGCTTCTGTGCCGACACCCGACCACGCACACCATCCTGGGTTCCGCTGCGACGA
>NZ_JARESO010000343.1:0-748 GCF_046030175.1 Paraburkholderia sp. RL17-373-BIF-A | reverse complement strand
CACACCCGTCCATTCCTGCCATGCGAGCAGACGCGCCTTCAGTTCGGTGCGATGGCATGCGGCGTTCATCCGGTGCCGTGGCAAGGCGAAGTGCTGGCGGATCGGGCCAAAGCTGGAGAGAAAGCGCTGTGTGCGCCTCGGGTCACGAAAGCCTTGCATTTGGCGCTCGCGTCGACGTGTGGGCTGATGACTGTTCTCAGCGCGGTTGTTTAGCCGGGCGGCTGCCTTGACAAACACATGCTTCACGCTGGCTAGCTCGGGAATTTCGGCCTTGGCCGCCGCGTAGCTGCGCAATTGATCAGTGACGATCTTGCGTGGCACGGGATGCGAGCGGAGTACGCGCTTGAAGAACCGTTCGGCCGCATCTTTGTCACGACGCTTTTGCAGCAGGATATCGAGTTCTGCGCCGTGTTCGTCGACTGCACGCCACAGCATGTAGGGATCGCCGTGCAGCGTCACGAACATTTCATCGAGGTGCCATGTCGAGCCCGGCCTGACACGCGCAGCCTTCGCGCGACGCGCAAACCGTGTGCCGAACCGGTCGCACCAGTTGCGCACCGACTCGTAGCTCACGCTCACGCCGCGCTCGAGCAACAACTCCTCGATGTCACGAAGGCTCAGGTTGAAGCGATAGTACCAGCGGACCGCGCAACTAATGACCGCCGCCGGAAATCGAAAACCATAGTAAGGTGACTTGCTCTTTTTCATGCCCCATCTTACCCGGCGCCCAGCTCAACTTGACATTGCC
>NZ_JARESO010000342.1:0-750 GCF_046030175.1 Paraburkholderia sp. RL17-373-BIF-A | reverse complement strand
GGGTTCGACGCTGCCGTGTGCGAGAAGCCGATCGCACGGCGTCGCCGGCGCCAAATAGACCTTATGTACTCGCGCGCCGTCACGCGTTTTGGACTTCAGCTTGAACGAAGGCTGGAAGAAGTTAATGTATAGCCGCGATGACGCGTACAGCTGCGCCAACGCGTTCCTGGCATCGACACCGCTCAGCCGGCCATAACCGACCAGCCGCCGCACGACGGCGCCGTTCTTCTGCTCCACCCAGGCCTGATCGTTCTTCTTGTAGGCCCTCGAGCGGGTCTGCACAAGACCACGGCCCTTGCAGTAGTCGAGGACGCTCTGGTTCATGAACGCACTGTCATTGTCCGAGTCCACGCCAAGCATCGCGAATGGCAGATCGGCAGCCGCTTTCTCGAATCCTTCAATCACCAGCATCTGGTTACGTACTCGCATGGCCACACATTCTGTCCAGCCGCTGGCGATATCAGTCAGCGTGAGGGTGTGGACGAACTCACCGTCTATCTTTGAGCCGCCGCAGTGTTCGACCATGTCGATCTCGAAGAAGCCCGGTGGCGGGTCGCGCCAGTCGGCGAAGGTACGCACCGGAATGCTGCGCCGGATGGCCGAGCCCACCCCCGTGCGCCGTTTGCGCTGCCCATCGATGTGCGCACGCGCGGTGGCCAGCATGCGATCGATGGTCGCCGCGCTGACCTGAAGGAGTTTGGCCTTGACGACCGGATCCAGGTCCAGATGGCCGTGCCGCTCCATGGCATC
>NZ_JARESO010000341.1:0-751 GCF_046030175.1 Paraburkholderia sp. RL17-373-BIF-A | reverse complement strand
TGGCGGCGCACAACATTGGGCACGAGAGCTGACAAAGCTGGGGCATCAGGTCAGGCTACTCTCGTCGAGATTTGTGAAGGCATTTAACATCGGCAACAAGAGCGACGCGGCGGATGCACGAGCAATCTGGTTGGCTGTCCAGCAGCCGGGCAAAGCTGTTGCAGTGAAAACCGAGGCTCAGCAGGCGGTGCTTGCCATGCATTGGATGCGAGAACAACTGGTGAAGATGCGGACGATGCAGATAAATGCACTGCGCGGCCTCATGACCGAATACGGGGAGGTTATGGGCAGAAGCCGTGCGGTTCTGGAAAGAGAAATGCCAGGCGTCTTGCACAGGCTCGCGGAGCGTCTGCCAGCCATGCTGATCGATACGTTGCGCGACAGGTGGAACGAAGTAGCAAGGATGGACGAGCAAATCGCCAGAATCGAGCAACGGCTTCGCATCTGGCTTAAGCAGGATAAAGACTGTTCAGCGATAGCTGAAATCCCCGGCGTGGGCCTGCTTACGGCGACGGCAGCAGTGGCCACAATGGCCGATCCCAAGGCATTCAGATCGGGACGGGAATTTGCAGCATTTATAGGTCTCGTTCCGCGACAACATGGCTCGGGCGGCAGGGTAAGCCTGTTTGGAATCAGCAAGAGGGGGGACACCTATCTACGCACGCTCCTAACTCACGGTGCGCGCTGCGTACTGGCAAACGTCAAGGAGCCGGGACATTGGGTCGAGCAATTGAAAAAGCGACGCCCAGCA
>NZ_JARESO010000340.1:0-761 GCF_046030175.1 Paraburkholderia sp. RL17-373-BIF-A | reverse complement strand
GGTCGCGCAACCGGGTCAAACTGCTGTTCTATGACCGCAACGGTTTCTGGATGATGTTGAGGCGCCTCGAAGAAGACCACTTCGTCTGGCCACGACGGCAGCAGATCGTCGTCAAGCTGACGAGCGAGCAGTTGCACTGGCTCCTGGAGGGCATCGACATTGATGCTGTGCGCCGCCACCCGGTACGGTCGTACCATCACGCCAGTTGAGCATTGCGCGTCACCTGTGAGCATCGGCTGGCCTGTTACAAATTCCCGTAAACCCATCGCGCGCGCGACTTCGTTATCGTGGAGGCATGAACGAGGACGACTTCTCCCGATTGCCGCCAGCCGCCCAGGCCTATATCCGTGAACTCGAGACACGCAACCGGCAACTGGGCGAACGGATCACTCAGCTCGAAGAGCAGTTTCGCCTCGCGCAAAGCAAGCGATTCGCCCCAAGCAGCGAGAAGCTCAAGGATCGCGTCTTCGACGAGGCCGAACTGATCGCCGGCTCCGAGTTCGACGACATGGACGCCCGCGTCACTGACGACCCGTTCGTGCTCCCCGACACGGGCCTGCCGGATCCGCCGGCATCCATGAGAATTAAACCGGGACGAAAGCCGTTACCGGCGCATCTGCCGCGTCAACGAATCGAATACGATCTGCCCGAGAGCGCGAAGGTATGCCCGTGCTGCGCGCACGCGCTGCACCGCATGGGTGAAGAGCTCAGCGAGCAGTTGCACATCGAAGTCAAGGCGTCGGTGCTTCAGCACGTGCGCT
>NZ_JARESO010000339.1:0-761 GCF_046030175.1 Paraburkholderia sp. RL17-373-BIF-A | reverse complement strand
ACTGCGGGATGGCGATGCAATGGTTCTTCGATTGCCGCGGGGTCGATGTTGTGTCCGCCCCGGATAATCAGCTCCTTCTTCCGGCCGGTGAGCCAGAAGTAGCCGTCGGGGTCGCAGCGTCCCAGATCGCCGGTAATGAGCCAGCGGGCGCCCTCACCACCCTCCATCCAGATGCCACTGTTCTGCTCCGGCCGGGTATAGCCAGCGAAGACGTTCGGTCCGGAGATGACCAGCTGGCCGACCTCATCCGCGACGCAATCCCGTACATACCGGCCGCTCTCATCGATCACCACGGCTTTCATGGCCTGACCGGGCAGACGAAGACCAATCGAACCGACCCTGCGCTCGCCAAGCGGTGGGTTCACGCTGCTAACGCAGGTGCCTTCCGTGAGGCCGTAGCCCTCGAGGATTCTGATTCCTGTGCGATCCTGGAAGGTGCGAAGCAATTCGACCGGCATGGGGGCGGCGCCGCACAGTCCATACTCGAGCGAACGGATATCCCGTTCGCCAACCGGAACGTCCAGCAGCGATCCGTACAGTGTCGGGACACCGCTGAAGAAGTTGATGCGGTAATGCTCGACGATTTCCCAGAAACGCTTGACGACGCCTTCGCCCCGATAACCTTGCGGTGTGCCGAGCACGACGTGGGCACCACGCGAGAACGCCAGCAGACCTGTCACCATCACGGCATTGACGTGGAAAAGCGGCAATCCGCAGAAAATCGTTTTTCCCGGACCGATGCTTTCGCCGAAGAATTGACC
>NZ_JARESO010000338.1:0-763 GCF_046030175.1 Paraburkholderia sp. RL17-373-BIF-A | reverse complement strand
CGCGTTTGTAATTCCTCATGTCTCTCTCCTGTCGCTATGTCTGGAAATTTTTATGAATCATTGGTGTTGCGGCTGACTCTGCTTAATTGATTGCTTTATTCCTCTGGTACAGCTAGACATGCCACACACTCCGATCGCCCTGCACCCTGGTAAGCGTGCATGGCCACGCGTTCCGTCTCAGGCGGGAACACGCACCACGTGCCGTCGCGGTGCCGGAAGAAGAAGAATCCAAGCGGGCCTGCCGGCAGCAGTAGCTCGATGCGCACGCACGGTCTCTGATTCGAACGTGCACGGCTGAATCGGGTAACCCGAACCGGCGTCGAAGAAGTCGGCCCGAGCCATTTTTCAACCTGCGAACGCAAAGACCTTTTTGATGTAACGCCCATACTTTCCTTTCATACAATTAGGGTTCCTGATTGATAGGCACCGGCAAGCATTTGAATCGGGTCATCGCGTCGCGTAAGCCTGACTAACCTTTAATCCGGGCGCATGACCGAACGCGTCCCTTTGATCTCGTGGCTCGTCTCACGTCGGGCTGCCCTGCGCATCTGTCGCTGCCGGGTCCGTCCCCGTCGCCTGCTCCGCCTTTGGCTGTCTCCCGGCGGCCGAGATCGAAAATGCGAACGGAAAGCGTCCGAGCGCGCAAGTCGCCAATGCTTCGAACGCGGGGTCGCCAAGTTCGACGTGAAGTGAAATTCCGCGCGAGG
Organism: Paraburkholderia sp. RL17-373-BIF-A; assembly: GCF_046030175.1. Classification (NCBI taxonomy): domain Bacteria; kingdom Pseudomonadati; phylum Pseudomonadota; class Betaproteobacteria; order Burkholderiales; family Burkholderiaceae; genus Paraburkholderia; species Paraburkholderia sp. RL17-373-BIF-A. The sequence goes on along the minus strand of NZ_JARESO010000338.1, from coordinate 56 downwards.
TGTCATCAATGAGGCTAACGGTAGCATCCTCGACGCCAGCCTCTACGAGGGCTGAC
>NZ_JARESO010000337.1:0-773 GCF_046030175.1 Paraburkholderia sp. RL17-373-BIF-A | reverse complement strand
GAATTTGAAGATGTGATAGGTCTATCACTGTTTTTGTGATTTTCGAAAATTCTCGAAAAAGTATTCCGCGTAACCAAATTTCCTGACATAAGATTGACTATAAAGAATAATTGGGTCTTCTCCCGGCCCGCTTCGGCGGGCCCGTCTCATCCATGTCGCTCAATCTCGGCCGCGATCAGCTTGGCTGCTGAATCGCCCCGGGTTTCCCGGAAACCATTTTGCTTGAGTCATGCCGTCCTGCTCGGCCGCGAACTGCTGTCGACCTGGCGCGAGTTCGCTCACGGATCAAGTCCCGCTCCATCTCCGTAAACATGCCGAACATGGCGTGCATGGCCTTGCCCATCGTCGAGTCGTCGAACACGACACGTGGTTGCAGCAGCTCGATGAACACACCTTCGGTACGCAACCTGTCGGCGATCTGCACCAGATCGGATAGCGAGTGTCCGAGTCGGTCGAGTTTCCACACTACCAACGTGTCGCCCCGACGCAAGCGCCGAAGGCATTCCACAAGCTGTGGTCGGTCGGCACTCTTGCCGCTCGCCGATTCCTCGTAGATGTCGTGACAGCCGGCCAGCTTGAGTGCGTCCGTTGCAGGTCTGGGTTCTGGTCGCTCGCTGAGACTCGCGCGTATCCAATGCGTTGATTCATTGACAGTTGCGAGACGATGAAAAATTGACGGCAATTTTGACAGAAACGGAGGAATCTGCCCAGTTTATTCCGCCGATTCGAGGCCTGATCGGGATTCGCGAATACCCGAAGCTTCAGATATTAGC
>NZ_JARESO010000336.1:0-794 GCF_046030175.1 Paraburkholderia sp. RL17-373-BIF-A | reverse complement strand
TTTGGCGGGAGGTGCGGCGGCCAATCGTCCGGCCGGCCCTCGCGGATGTCACTGAGGTCAACAACCGACTCTATACGTTCTCTCAGACTTTCATCGCCGTTCGGTTGATTGGAATCGCTTCGTCGTGAGCAAGATGCATTCCGCGAACGAAGATGAGCGCCATTTCCATACAGCCGCTGCGGGTCCGCGCCCCTCGCTTGGCAACCGGCTGCCACTTCCTTCGAGCACAACGCCTTCATTCACATTGCCGGGTCGGGACACGCCGGGCATACCGGTTGCGCATTGGAGTTGTCCTGCGCCACGACGTCTGCGTCTGGTTGCCGGCGAGGTCAACTCATCACATCAGGGAGACAATCATGAAAGCAATAAGGAAAGCTGCGGTTTGTTCCGCTGTACTTCTCGCGTTGTCTGCTACCGCGTTAGCACAAGGCGCGGGAGGCGCCGGCGGTGGGGGGGGCGGTGGCGGCAGTAGTGGCGGCGGACAGGCGGGCGCTGGTATGAGTACGCCGAACGCTGGCGGGACGACCGGCACGACTTCCAACTCGAAGGGCTCAAGTACGACAAAGGCGCCGACCCGCATGCCACAGAATGCCCCGCACGCTAAAGGCGCATCAGATGCGGCTGCATCGGGCGCGCAATGACGTCAGCTTCGGTTACTAAGGAAGGGAGCCAAGCTCAATTTGCCGATGCACGCTGACCCTGGAATGTCCGGGTCGATAGGGCGCCAAGGTATAGCTGAGAATTCATGATAGCCAGACGGACCGGCGATATTATCGTAACCAGCTCACTTGCTT
>NZ_JARESO010000335.1:0-805 GCF_046030175.1 Paraburkholderia sp. RL17-373-BIF-A | reverse complement strand
GGTTATACAGGCCCTTGGCGCCGTCGAGGTCGCCCTGATGGACGCTGTCGATACGCACGAAGCCGGGACGCCCTTCGGGAGCCGGAGCCTTGCGCGTGCCGATCGTTACGGCCTTCGTCGGGCGGGTCTTTGTCTGCAGCACGCGCCGGTCACGGTAAGCGGCGCTGTTGCGCAGGTTGTACAGATGCCCCACCGAGATCGAACCCAGCCGCTCGAAGCGCGCATCGCTGAAGACGTCGCGTTGGCGGCGCAGCACGCAGGCCGTAGCCGGTCCCGAGAGTGTGCCCATCGCGCGATCCACCTCGGCCAGCAGTGCCACATCCACAGCGGTGTATCGCCGCGCAAAGGCATGTTCCGGCGCACGGTATTGCTTGACCAGCGGCTTGCGCGCCATCCAGCGCGACACCAGCCGCGTGACCGTCGTCCCAACTGGCGGTAATCCACGCGCCGCAGCACGGCGTCAATCCAGCTGTAACGCCCCGCATCATCCCCCGCCTGCCTGAATTCGAGAGCCTGCGTGCCAGCCAGGACCTGCCGCATCTTCCCGACGGTGCTCACTTGTGCTTCGTTCATCTCGATCACCATCCCCTGATGATGATCGACCCGCTGCGCTGCCCCGCTACCACTCAGCCAGACAATCGCCGTTTCCCGCCCAGCCCAAGCTCATTCCTCGTTGGAATCACGCCTGCGTCTTCAGGCTCAAACCTCGGTGGACAAGACTCCGAGTTGACCGATAATCGCTTCGTGGTGAACAATGGAGACGATCTTGGAATTCGAATTGATCCTGGCGGTGAGGGGCGCCGAT
>NZ_JARESO010000334.1:0-806 GCF_046030175.1 Paraburkholderia sp. RL17-373-BIF-A | reverse complement strand
GCTGGTGCCACGCTTACGTGTGTCCAAAGTAGTCCCCATCACTTGAAGTAACGGACATCACTTTGGACACCGGCTTCAGCTCTGTCCATGCGGCCACAGAATGACGCTTACGATACGCGTGCCAGTCGAGAGCAAGATCATGATCGCAGACTGCCCAACACGGTACGCAGCATGTCGGCGTCGACCAGACCATCTACCTTGACGACCACACGGCCGATTCGAATTTTGATTGTGCCCGCAGGCGGCGCCGGCTTCGAATCAAATGCGTGAAATCAGCTGGCGGCGAGGCCAGGGCCTGCGTCGGTGGGTCACTCAGCAGTATGTTGCTAGGAGGCTCGCGGACGGAGCGTGCTGCTCTGTAAGATATCGGCGCAGCCAAGTGTACAGCATGTTCGCGTTGATGCCATTCTCACGGGCGAGTCTCGCGACCGAGACGCCCGGCTCCCACGCCGTTGCCGACAGCCGGTCCCTAATCCCCCTCGGAAAATTAGGAAGGGCCCGCTCGACTACCCGGCTTCTTCACCGAAAAGTCTGACAAAGTGGTGTCCATCAAGTCGAAGATAATGAATATCACTTTGCTGCGCACTGCGGTCACCGCCTACGACGGTCGAGGCGAGCCGCTTACAATGATTGCGATTAAAGAGCCCGGCGATTTGCTGCAGCGACCAGAGGACGTATGGGATGCGCGCTCGATAACGCGGCCTGTAAAGGTTTCTTTGGGCGCCTGGAGACAGAGTTGTTCTATTCTCGTGATTGCGGGCCAAACCATCGAGCAGTTCATCGAGTTCGTTGTCTCTTACATCCTT
>NZ_JARESO010000333.1:0-810 GCF_046030175.1 Paraburkholderia sp. RL17-373-BIF-A | reverse complement strand
CATGGCGTACCGGGACTAACGCCGGATCGAATTAGCCTCGTCATGCAGCGTACCGAGTCCCGATATCAGCCGCAAGTTCCCGCAGCAACGCCTACTGTGATAGCTCCGGAGGTGCTTCTTGAGGCAGGAGGGGCGCTCCTTTTGGTGGTGCTTACGGCTTCCGCTCTGATCCTATTGCGCAGGAGCAGAAATAGAACGTGAGCCCTTCTCTGCGCCGGCTTTACGCCCTTTGGCATCAGCCAGGACGGGAAATGAGGCCCGGATGGTGGGGCGCCTTAAAGCTGCCAGAGTGGCGGGAGCCATATGTGCAACAGCCGTTGGTTCGTCCGGCGTTGGACCGGCTAATTGCTAGTCGCTTAGGCCATAGTCGGAGCATACCAGAGATGAGTCCGGCAGCGGAGGCATTGCTGATGGATGAGCGGCGCGATTTGCTTTGCGTCGCATTGGGCCTTTGGGCGTTGGGGTGTCCTGAATACTTGGTGCTGCAGCAATATAGGAAAGCACTCTCCCCCGTACTGGATCGCCGTGCCCTAGGCCAATTGCTAGTCCTGATGCCACTAAGATCGGTTTGCGAGGCACAGCTCGCTCCCGACGAACTGCTTGAGGGCGCACGCCGTTGTGGCCTTGCTTGGCTGGGAAGTTCTGACGACCCAGCGGTCCTAGCCTGCCGATTGTTGTGGGAGCCGGCCAGTCCGGAACGCAATGGTCGGGTTGCGCCCGAAGCTGTTTTGGAAAAGCTCCTTAGGTGGTTATGAAATCCAACCCGTTAAACATTCCTGTGCTAACGCTGCCTGGCAATATCCCCTTGGA
>NZ_JARESO010000332.1:0-810 GCF_046030175.1 Paraburkholderia sp. RL17-373-BIF-A | reverse complement strand
AATGGCGTACCGGGACTAACGCCGGATCGAATTAGCCTCGTCATGCAGCGTACCGAGTTCCGATATCAGCCGAAAGTTCCCGCGGCAACGCCTACTGTGATAGCTCCGGAGGTGCTTTTTGCAGCGGGATCGGCGCTCTTTTTGGTCTTGCTTGTGGCTTTCGCTTTGATTCTATTGCGCAGGAGGAGAAATACAACGTGAGCCCGTCTCTGCGCCGGCTTTACGCCCTTTGGTATCAGCCAGGACGGGAGATGGGACCCGGATGGTGGGGCACCTTAAAGCTGCCAGAGTGGCAGGAGCCATATGTGCAACAGCCGTTGGTTCGTCCGGCGTTGAACCGGCTAATTGCTAGTCGCTTAGGCCATGGTCGGAGCATACCAGAGATGAGTCCGGCAGCGGAGGCATTGTTGATGGATGAGCGGCGCGATTTGCTTTGCGTCGCGTTGGGCCTTTGGGCGTCGGGGTGTCTTGAATACTTAGTGCTGCAGCGGTATAGAGAGGCTCTCTCCTCCGTACTGGATCGCCGTGCCCTAGGTCAATTGCTAGTCCTGATGCCACTAAGTTCGGTCTGCGAGGCGCAGCTCGGTCCCGACGAACTGCTTGAGGGCGCACGCCGTTGTGGCCTTGCTTGGCTAGGAAGTTCGAATGACCCAGCGGTCCTAGCCTGCCGATTGTTGTGGGAGCCGGTCAGTCCGGAGCGCAATGGTCGGGGTGCGCCCGAAGCTGTTTTGGAAAAGCTCCTTAGATGGTTATGAAATCCAACCCGTTAAACATTCCTGTGCTAACGCTGCCTGGCAATATCCCCTTGGG
>NZ_JARESO010000331.1:0-811 GCF_046030175.1 Paraburkholderia sp. RL17-373-BIF-A | reverse complement strand
GAAATACATAACAAAATCAACGGTTTGAAATTTATGTTAGTGCGTTTTCAATAACCCGGGACGGGCGCCGGCATACTGATCAAGCGTAAGCGGTAGTTCCGACGCATCTGGAACCGGTGTATGAGAAGGAACAAGATTGCGTCCGCAGCTTACACATTGCGGACGCAACTTATGACTGACCTGGAAACTGCCTTTGACTTCCTGCCATTGCGGGTGATCGGTAAATCGGCCGACGGCAAGAACCGGTACGACCGTGATGGCAAGCGCAAGCTGATCGAAGCGTGCCAGAAGCCGGGAGCCTCTGTTGCCGGGCTGGCACTGAAGGCTGGCGTGAACGCCAACCAGCTTCGCAAGTGGATTGGCCTCGAGCGTAAAAAGACGCGCTCCCGAACTGAACGGCAGCCGACACCAGCCAGTGCGCCGGCATTTGTTCCTGTTCTGGAAGTGGTTGATGCCGAACCTGTGCACTTGCCTCGCATGCCGTCCCTGCCCGACGCCCAGCCGGCTGCTGCACGGCGTGAACCGATGCGTCCGTCGCAACGCCCGCCGTTGCCGTCACGCCTGATGGCGCAGTTGCCCAACGGGGTGAGACTTGAACTTGAATGTATGCAACAGGACACGGCGCTGCTCACAGCGATGATCGACGCATTGAGGAGCCGGTGATGCTGCGCTTCGCTGACGACCTGCGGGTCTATCTGCATCGCGAGCCGGTCGACTTCCGGTGCGGTATCAATACCCTTGCCGCCGTGGTTGAGAATTCGATGCGACTGGATCCGCTCGCGCGCGCCGTGTACGCGTTCCGCAACCGTCA
>NZ_JARESO010000330.1:0-819 GCF_046030175.1 Paraburkholderia sp. RL17-373-BIF-A | reverse complement strand
CAGGCGAAGCACTTCACGAATTTTACGCATGGTCAACTTTGGGTATGCCATGTGGCTCCCGACAAAGTGTCGAGCGTGCCACGGTTGCCCCGCGTCGCTACCTCATGCGGCGACTGTCCAGCTTCACGTGAAATCGCTGTCCAGCTTGGTGTGAAATACGCAGTGGCGCCAATACGCCGATCCCGGAATGGCTCCATAACGCCGGTCAGTGACACGATCCCGCACACGCATGTGCGACGCACGCTAAGCGTACGCGCCGATCTGCAGCAGGTGCGCATCTTCGATGGCGCCCAGGTCATCGCCAGTCACCCCCGCAGCTATGACCGGGAACAGACCGTCTTCATCGGTCGTCCCCCGGCAGCAATGGTGAGCGCGCAATCAATTTTTTTGCCCGGCCGTACTCCACTGCTTCGCGGAGGATTTCCACTTCCATCGTCTTCTTGCCCAGCAGTCGCTGGAGTTCACGAATCTGCTTCATCGCCTCGGCCAGGTCGGATGCCGGTACCACCTGCTCGCCGGCACTGACTGCTGACAGGCTTCCGTCCTGATAGAGCTTGCGCCAGGCGAAAACCTGGTTTGCATTCACCTGATGACGACGGGCAACTCCGGAAACGGTTGCGCCGGGCTCGAAGGTTTCGCGCACTATCGCGAGTTTCTCCTCGACAGAGCGCCGGCGGCGCTGTTCGGGCTGGGTCAAAACTTCAATGGGTTCCACGTTAGAGCTGGGCTTAAACATAGGCGTAAGACTACCTCAAAGTTTAAGCGTTACCTCGTGTCCGGCTTTCGCAGGGGCCGGCCCAATGATCTGCCATCCACCGA
>NZ_JARESO010000329.1:0-823 GCF_046030175.1 Paraburkholderia sp. RL17-373-BIF-A | reverse complement strand
GTTTCCCCTTGCAAGGGTTCGTCGTAGCAGTGAAGAACCGGACGTCTTAAATGGCGACGTCGCCGGATCAGCGTAACCGGCATCACTCCCCTCGCAAATCCGCTAACCTTTACGATGACATCCAGCACTTAGTGCTTGGAGTGCCAATTATTGGCTCATCGACGGAGCTTTACCGTCATTCTGCGGCGTTCTCAGTTATTCAGAAGGCGGGCACCCCTACGTTGAAGCGAGCGCCTATTCTGTAAGGCGAAATCGTGATAGGAGACGGGCGACGGTGGACGGATGCACACCAAACAGTCTGGCGGCGTCGGCAGCCGTTTGTTCTCCGGAGTTCACGAGTTTCACAATTTCTTGTTGTTGACGAGTCGTGAGCTTCGGTCGCCGGCCGCCGATACGTCCTTCCTTGCGAGCTGTAGCGAGTCCATGTCGAGTCCGTTCGCGCAACATCTCCCGTTCGAATTCGGCAAACGACCCGACGATCTGCATCATCATCCGACCTGCTGGCGAGGTGGTATCGATCGCTTCAGTCAGGCTTCGGAAGCCAGCTCCGGCCTGCTCGATTCGCTCCATCAGGATCAGCACGTCTTTCAGGGAGCGCGAAAGCCGATCCAGTTTCCAGACGATGAGCACATCGCCCTCGCGAAGCTGTTCCACCACGCGATTCAGCTCGGGCCGCTCCCAGCGTCCGCCGGAGGCTTTTTTTTCGAACACGCGCCGGCAGCCAGCCTTCTTTAATGCGGCGAGCTGGGTCGTGTTGTCTTGCGCCTCGGTCGAGACGCGTGCATAGCCGAGCTTCATGATGAGGTTGCCTGTCCTGCGCCGA
>NZ_JARESO010000328.1:0-830 GCF_046030175.1 Paraburkholderia sp. RL17-373-BIF-A | reverse complement strand
GGCGTTGTCAACTTGTCGCGAGTGAAGCGTAAAGACGGAAGGGACGCGCATCCATCAGAAAGGGTAGGACGGATTTTGGGCGAGTTCGGTGAATTCGCGCCAGGCAACGAATCTTGCCGCGAGCTGTCTGCGATAGAGTGAAGCGCGTAGGAGGTGCCGCTTGAGCGCGAAGTGTTGTCGGATCGGCCCGAAGCTCGAGAGGAATGTCTGCGTGCGTTTCGGGTCGCGAAAGCCGCGCATGCGGCGCTCGCGTTCGCGTGTCGGCTGATGACTGTTTTCAGCCCGATTGTTCAGCCGGGCCGCTGCTTTGACGAACACGTGCTTTACGTTCGCCAGCTCTGGGATTTCGGCTTTTGCCGCCGGATAGCTGCGCAACTGATCGGTGACGATCTTGCGCGGCACCGGGCTTGAGCGCAGCACTCGCTTGAAAAAACGTTTTGCAGCAGCCTTGTCGCGCCGCTTTTGCAGCAATATGTCGAGTTCGGCGCCGTACTCATCGACTGCACGCCACAGCAGATAAGGTTCGCCGCGCAGTGTGACGAACATTTCGTCAAGATGCCACGTGCTGCCTGGCTTGCGTCGCGCGGCTTTCACTCGGCGAGCAAAGCCGGCGCCGAACTTATCGCACCAGCATCGGATTGTCTCGTACGTCACGATCACGCCGCGCTCGAAGAGCAACTCTTCGATGTCGCGCAAGCTCAACTGGAAGCGAAAGTACCAGCGCACTGCGCAACTGATAACACCCGCAGGAAAACGGTGACCGTGATACAGCGATTTGGATTTCTTCATCGCACCATCTTACGCGACCAATCCAACAACTTGACAACGCC
>NZ_JARESO010000327.1:0-832 GCF_046030175.1 Paraburkholderia sp. RL17-373-BIF-A | reverse complement strand
GGCACTGTCAAGTTGCTGGAGACGGGGCGGTAGAATAAAGCGATGAAGAAGACGAAATCGCTGTATCACGGCCACCGATTCCCTGCTATTGTCATCAGCTGCGCGGTTCGCTGGTACTTCCGGTTCAGCCTGAGCCTGCGCGACAACGAGGAGTTGTTGCTTGAGCGTGGCGTCGTGGTCACGTACGAAACGATCCGCTGCTGGTGCGACAAGTTCGGCGCCGGATTCGCTCAGTGCGCCAAGTCGGTGCGGCGCAAGCCCGGCAGCACCTGGCATTTGGACGAGATGTTCGTGACCCTTCGCGGTGAGCCGTATCTGTTGTGGCGCGCGGTCGACGAGCACGGCGCCGAACTCGATGTACTGGTGCAAAAGCGTCGCGGTAAGGCCGCAGCAAAGCGCTTCTTCCAGCGGGTGCTGCGTTCAAACCCGGTGCCGCGAAAAATCGTTACCGACCAGTTGCGCAGTTATCCGGCGGCGAAGGCGGATATTCCTGAACTCGCTCAGGTAAAGCACGTTTTCGTCAAAGCAGCCGCACGCATAAACAACCGCGCCGAGAACAGCCACCAGCCAACCCGTAGGCGCGAACGCCAGATGTGCGGCTTTCGCGATGCGCGTCGCACGCAGGCTTTTCTTTCATGCTTCGGCCCGATCCGGCAGCACTTCGCGCTTCCAAGACATCAGATGAACGCCGCACGTCATCGCGCCATGCTAAAAGAACGCCTCGGCACATGGCATGGCTGGACTGTCTCCGACGCAATCAAGACAGTTATCTGATAAGGATAACTACGCGTATAGCGCACACTTGACCTGTAGCCGCCAACTTGACAACGCC
>NZ_JARESO010000326.1:0-846 GCF_046030175.1 Paraburkholderia sp. RL17-373-BIF-A | reverse complement strand
TGGCATTGTCCAGGCAGCGGTTCAGGGTTCGAAACTCGTCTATCAGAAACGGAGCGTCGCGCTCGAATGCGAGATCTGTGATTGCCTGGCATAGGTCGCCGTAATCGTGAACGACCTGATCAACCGAAAAGCCGAGGTTCAACAGCTCCCGCCCGTGCTGCGCCGCTGTCTCGCCGATTTCGGATAAAGATGCCCCGCCACCCGAAGGACCAGAAATCTTGCGACTGTTCATGGGCGCCGATGTCTGTTCCATACGAAGTGTCCTGATGAGCTGATCCAGGAACATTGGCACGCCATTTTGAAGTTGCTGCGCAGTTGCCTCGCGCGCAGGCCTTTGCGCTACCTTCGCTCGACACCGTTCTATCAAGGCATCGCGATTGTTCGCCAGAAAAACGTGCATCATGATGCGGCCCCTGGACGCCTACTCCGGCATTTTCGCAGATCACCCGCCGGCGCTGCCGGGCGCCGCAGACTTACAGACTCATTAGAGTAGTAACTACCTGTACATTTTACGCGCTATGCGGGTCCAGGTACTTCTTTTAGGCGTTCGCGACAAAGCGATCGTACGCGGCACGCAGCTAACCTGTTTTCAGCTCGTCTTTACAAGCCGCGTGGATATTCCAGACGTTCGGCGAACGATAGTCCATTCGCCAGCCGTCCGTGAACAGTTTAGCAAGCGAGGCTGAGTCAGCGAAGTTGGGGCGCTCGGCAAAATCCAGTGCGACTTTCTCCGACAAAGGACTAAGGTACGCGCCCTCCAGCCAGTCGGCCTCTGCTCCATTACCGTTAAACCAGATATTCAGCAGCTCCACACGACGATCGGTTCGCAGCCAACTGCCCGTACGC
>NZ_JARESO010000325.1:0-851 GCF_046030175.1 Paraburkholderia sp. RL17-373-BIF-A | reverse complement strand
CAATGATCGGAAGGACTATGAGGTCGGTCGAAAAAGTAGAAGCCAACGTTTCGTACAATCGTGAAACGGAGGCATGGATGAATCAAATTCCCAAGGCGGTCTACACGAGCGAATTTCGTGAGCAGGCAGTCAAGCTGGCGCTGACCGAAGGTGTCGGCGTTTCGGAGGCGGCACGTCGGCTGTCGGTTCCGCTGAAGACGTTGGCGAACTGGGTCCGTTCGGCTAAAGCGGGCAAGCTGCAGGAGATCGGCAAGGAGCAGAATCCGCAGACCGAACTTCAAGCCGAGCTGGCACGCGTCCAGCGGGAACTGGCGGAAGTGAAGATGGAGCGCGATCTCTTAAAAAACATCTCAAGTGGCGCGCCCCTGCCCGAAGGGAAGAAACTCCGTGACGCCAGTACCCTGACCTTGCCCCTGCTTGACGAATCCCATAACCGAGGGAGTTATGCGGCCTCGCCTTGTTGGGCTGCCAGCCAGTTCTTCTCGAACGTCATGGGGCTGACGTAGTCGAGTGTCGAGTGTAACCGGCGTGCATTGTAAAAGCCCAGCCAGTTAATCACCTCATCCATTGCGGCACGCCTCGTGGCGAAGTGTCGTCCATGCATGCGTGCTACCTTCAGCGAACCCCACAGACTTTCCGTCGGCGCGTTGTCCCAACAATCGCCACGTCGGCTCATCGATGAACGCATGCCGTAGGCCTTCAGCGTGTCCTGAAACAGGCCGCTGCAATACTGGCTGCCCCTGTCGCTATGCACGATTACGCCGGCTTGTGGACGGCGTCGGAACCATGCCATGCGCAGTGCATCCGTGACCAACCCGGCCTTCATATGTGGCTGCATCGACCAGCCCACC
>NZ_JARESO010000324.1:0-863 GCF_046030175.1 Paraburkholderia sp. RL17-373-BIF-A | reverse complement strand
TTGCTTTGCAGCAGTGTGATTAATGCCGTGGTCCCGCCCAGTAAAGTTATGAAATGAGTGTCTCTCCCTGCGCCGGACCATGTAAGTCGATACCAGATATGGAGAGGGATCGCAGATGCACGACGGAGTCGTATGCGCGAAAAGCGAAGCTCTGTGCGGAGACAACTAGGCGGTCCGCTATATTCGATCTGGCACGCCGGGGGGCATGGGAGTGACGTTCGGCATCTTTTCCAATCGTTTCGTTTTCACAGGTCCTACATAGGCGATGTAGCCGTGGCACGCTAGTGGTAGCGCGTTGATCGAGGGCTCGGGAGAGATGTTGTGGAGATGAGGTTATCGCTTACGACCGAGTGAATCGCGTGGGCAACATGTCGCGCACATATCAGGGCAGCATCGTGAGCCTTCTCAACAACGGAAGCTAGGTGCGAAATGCCGAGCTTACGAATGATCCGCTCGAAGCCGCGCCCGGCAGTCGTCTGATCAAGATCGCGCAGGCTAAGCGAGTGCGCGACGTACCAGCGCATGCACAGCAGGATCATGTCCACCGGGTAGTGCAGCCGCGTGAGCACCTTCGCCAGCCCGTCTGGCCGCGTGCGTCTTCTTCGTCGTAACCATCGTTGGTTTGCCACTTTCATCGCGGAGGACGAATTGAGTCCGTCACCTTGGTGCAACTCGCCCGGCTGAACAGGGCTCTGCCGAGCTAAGGTTTATAACAAGGTCAATTTTCGATGCTCCCGGCAGAATTCGATAGCTGGCTCGCCGCGAGACTATTAGCATGCAGTGTTGCTGCCCGATGTCAGGGTGGCGATCCTGTTACGCCTTGCCGGTGCGACGGGCCGCATCTATTCTGCCGTGCAACAACG
>NZ_JARESO010000323.1:0-870 GCF_046030175.1 Paraburkholderia sp. RL17-373-BIF-A | reverse complement strand
CGAATGCTTGTCAGGTGAGCCCCCGCATGTCCGCAAGCTGTCGCACGCATTGGCATCAGCTTGGCGTACACTCAACTGGCAGGTACCTGTTTCACGCTTACCAGCCGCATCCTCTGAGGTCTGAGATCCGCTGCTATCCGCGTTACGCGGGCACATCGTTTCCAGTCAGCCCTATGAGGAGCCACGTCATGCTAGTCAGAGATGTGATGAAAGAACCGGTCTGCGTCCAGGCAGAAGAAACCCTCGACGCCGCAGCCCGCAGGCTGAAGAAGAACAATATCGGTGCCCTCCCGGTGTGCCAGAACAACAGGGTAATCGGGATGATCACCGACCGTGATATCACGATGCGCGGCGTCGCGGATGCCCGCGATGTCAGTCAGATGACGGTGCGCGAGGCGATGTCGGCCGAGATTCTCTCTTGCTTCGGGGATGATCCGGTCGACGAGGCCGCCAAGGTTATGCGCAAGAATCATGTGCAGCGTCTGGCAGTCCTTGATCGCGGCGACCAGCACTTGATTGGCATCATTTCGCTGAGCGCTTTGAGCGGCGCTGCCTCCGAACGGCGGCCCTTTGAAGTGATCTTCCACAAAACGTTCACTGATCACCGCGGCCACCCGCATCACAGTGAGTTGATGCGTATTGCGGTAGCACAGGGCACTAAGGAAGAGGCAATCGCCACCGCCACTCGGCAGTTTGAAGATATGAACAAGCTCAATGTCTGGCATCAGATCGCCGACGGATACGACGTCATAAGTGTCCATGTCGATGCACTGGGCGAAACGGTCGAAGAGCGCGAGCCGACTTCTGAGCGAGAGGCCCGGATACTGCGGCGGGCTCGCGAAATCTGGGAGCGCGAGGGCACCCCGGAGA
>NZ_JARESO010000322.1:0-875 GCF_046030175.1 Paraburkholderia sp. RL17-373-BIF-A | reverse complement strand
TGCGTGAGGCGCAAAAAATCCATACGGATGACACTCCCGTCCCGGTGCTGGAGCCCGGACGCGGCAAGACGCGTACGGCGCGGTTGTGGACGTACGTACGCGATGACCGGCCGGCGGGCAGCCGGGCACCCCCGGCGGTCTGGTACCAATACTCGCCCGACCGCAAGGGAGAGCGACCCCGCACGCATCTGCAGGGCTGGTCGGGCATCCTGCAGGCGGATGCCTATAGTGGCTACGACGCGCTGTACCGCGATGGCACGATCATCGAGGCAGCGTGCTGGGCGCATGTGCGGCGCAAGTTCTACGACCTGTACGAACTGGAGCGTTCGCCGGTAGCGCAGGAGGCACTCAGCCGCATCGCGGCCCTGTATGCCATCGAGCGCGAGGTGCGCGGCCGCAAGCCGGAGGTCCGGCAGTCGGTGCGCATGGCGCGGGCATTGCCGCTCGCAGGTGCACTGAAGGACTGGCTCGAACATACGCTTGCGCAGGTCTCGGTGAAGTCGGGCCTTGGCATGGCGATCCGGTATGCGCTGGGGAACTGGCCTGCGCTGGTGCGCTACTGTGAAGACGGGCGCATCGAGATAGATAACAACACCGCGGAGCGATCGATCAGGCCGCTGGTTCTCGGCAGGCGCAACTATCTGTTCGCTGGTTCTGACGGCGGTGGACAGAGTGCGGCGGTCATCTACAGCCTGATCGGAACGGCACGCCTGAATGGCATCGAACCGTATACGTATCTGCGTACGGTGTTCGAGCGCATCGCCGAGCATCCCATCAACCGAATCGACGAGTTGCTGCCGTGGCGTTTGATGCCGGTAGAGCAGCCGCTCCAGCAGGCTGCGTGACGATGGCATCAACTCGCAAACCCGCGTTAC
>NZ_JARESO010000321.1:0-877 GCF_046030175.1 Paraburkholderia sp. RL17-373-BIF-A | reverse complement strand
AAGGAAGTTCAATGAGTTGTTTAAAGAAAAATTTGGCGTCTCAGTAAAACACTGGTTGCTGGCCCAACGGCTAGAGCATGCAAAGTTGCTACTTGAGACTTCACCTAAGAAGGTGATTGATATTGCGTTCGAATCGGGGTTCGCGAACGCAGCTCACTTCTCGGATCGCTTCCGTCGCCACTATGGGATTTGTCCGCGAAAAGTTCGGCAAAATACAAGGCTTCTTATGAAGCCGGTGTTGCGATAGGCGGTATTCTCAATAGATCTGTGGAGCAGCCCCTTGTTCTCAGGACACGCGGCACCTCTGAAAATAAGAGGGAGTTTTGTAACTGATTTCAAGCCTAGAGGGTGTTAGGAACTTGGGACCGTCAGCGCAATATGCACAAGCATGAGCATGGCGAAGACAACGAAGTGCAGGCCTGCTAACGTTTCAGGTAGGCGCTCGTAGTCTCGCGCCAGTCACCGGAACCGGTTGAGCCAGCCGAAACTACGTTCGACAACCCATCGGCGCGGCAGCGGCACGAAGCCCTTCTTCGCCTCTGGCAGTTTGATGCCTTCGTCATGCGCAGCCTGTCGAGCTGTGTCACCGGTATAGCCCTGGTCAGCGAATGCAAGCTTTACCGCCTGACCGGTTGCCTGCTGAACCTGACGCGCAAGCTCGGCTACCTGTGCGCGCTCCTGCTCGTTGGCCGGCGTGATGTGCACCGCCAGCAGCAGACCTGACGTGACCGTGCCTCGATTTCACGTACAGCAGGAATTGGTTAATTTCCTGTTTGTACGGAGGTTTGAATGTCAGAGAAGCTGGTGCCCAAACGGCAATACACGGACGAGTTCAAGCTCGAGGCCATTAGGCTTGCCGAATCAGTCGGGCAGCACT
>NZ_JARESO010000320.1:0-877 GCF_046030175.1 Paraburkholderia sp. RL17-373-BIF-A | reverse complement strand
GATTAATCTGGTCTTTCGCGGCCGGCGCGATTTCGCGCGCCTGTGTAACGCAAAAACAGCCATTTTTGACCCACGTCGGCCAGATCAAGGCTTTACTGGATCAATATCTGGAGACGACGCTGCCCGGCGGCAAGCTGGGACAGGCGCTGGGCTATCTCGGCAACCAGTGGCCGAAGCTGTGCCGTTACGTTGAGAACGAGACATGGCCGATATGCAATAACGCCTGCGAAAATTCGATCAGGCCATTTGTCGTCGGCAGAAAAAACTGGCTCTTCAGCGACACGGTGGCGGGTGCGAAGGCGAGCCTGAACCTGTATTCGCTGATCGAAACCTGCAAGGCGAATGACGTCGACGTGTACCGGTATCTCGTCGATCTGTTCAAGGCGCTGCCTTACACGAAGACCGCCGACGACTACGAAGCCCTGCTCCCATGGAAGCTCGGCAAGCCCGTGCCGAAGCCAACCACCTGATCGCTAGCCCACTTGCCCTTACAACGCAAGGTGCGGGTTGGCTGACCGCTTACTGTGGGTCTACCGCAGCGCCAAAGCGTCTGCCGAGCCGGTGGTGCTGTTTGAATACCAGCCAGGGCGTGGGCAACAGTATCCGCAGGCCTTCCTGAAAGGCTATGCCGGCACGCTAATGACCGATGGCTACAGTGCGTGGCGCACGCTCGAAGGTGTCACGCATCTCGGATGCCTAGCCCACGCGCGCCGGGCGTTTGACGAGGCGTACAAGGCGCTCAAGAAACCCGACGGTCGCGCGCGCAAGGCACTCGAATACTTCAAGGCGCTGTATCAGGTCGAGACCCTCGCACGCGGTAAGTTACCCGAGGGTCAAACCCGTGCCGACTATACGTAGTGGCTGCGCCAGACGCACA
>NZ_JARESO010000319.1:0-879 GCF_046030175.1 Paraburkholderia sp. RL17-373-BIF-A | reverse complement strand
CGGTTGAAGTATTGGATGGCAAAGCTCTTCCTTGTCTTGTCACACCCTGAGTCCCCAGTTCCGAGACTCAAGTTCCGTGACCTGCTGTGCGACCAGCAGTTGCCTACCTGGACATGCGTGACTGGAAACGGTCAGGTTTGAAGCTCCGGGGACAACGTACTTCTCGAAAGACGGTTCACCTCGGCGACGAGGGGATCGACACTGCAAGCAGCGGTGCGGTGTGAAGGCCAGGCAAGTTCCGTATGCACAACATAAGTGAATTGCCGTTTGAATTTCCGTAAAAACGAACAAGCCAAAGCTGCTGTCAGGCTTGAACCAAAAGGTAAATGGCAGGTTGCTCCCTTGGCATGTGGGGGCACGTCGTCGAGGCGCCATCGGAAAACAGGCAGGTGCTAACCGGATAGACGCGCAAGGATGCGAGTCGGCATGGAAGGGAACGTGGTAAGCCCGATTTCTCGCCTTCGTCTCGGTGTATCGAATCGAAGGCAGGCAAGCCGTAAGGCGAGCTGTTGGGGGAGCGGGTATAGGAGTGCGGAAAAAGCGAACGGTCGCCTGTAATGGGCAGCATAGGGGTTCAAGATTTGCCCCAGCCCGAAAGGGTGCAGACTTCCGCATGGTGCGGCTGTCGCGGGCCAACGTTTCAGATTCGACGAGAGGAAGCTTGGAAGAGATCGGTAGCGCTACGGTTCAGCACCTCTCGCCCTAGCAACGGGGTGAATCAACGATGTGACGCCTGCGAAGGTCGTGTGCACTCTGACACGACCGGTGTCGAGAAGACACTTTAGCTGTGCTTGAGCGCAGTGCGGCGAAAGTCGCACGCTGCGTTCTTAGGGGGCGGCGGCGTAGTAATACGCTGCTGCTACCCGCCGGCCTCCGTGA
>NZ_JARESO010000318.1:0-880 GCF_046030175.1 Paraburkholderia sp. RL17-373-BIF-A | reverse complement strand
AGCGCCCCGTTCGAGGTGCTGAGGTTGAACTTTAAGCGATGCGTTCATGCTGTTCTCCGCTCATTGATCGTCATGACAATGCCTGCGAGTGCGTGAATGACGGTGCAGCGCTCGAAGGGCTGTGCTTGTGATGGGGATCGGGCGAAGTCTGTTCCGACTGGGTGCCAGCGGTGACCAGCATGCATGCCCATGTCCACATGCCTCGATTTAGCAAGACTTTGAGCCCACGCCGGGCGTCTGCTGGCAAAGCCTCCCCCAGCATGGCCGAACGCATCACCTCGTACTGCGCGACGACGGTGGGCGAAAGCGTCGGCGGTCTGGCATCGGCTCTGGTTATCCCGCCGTTTTTTTTACACCGAAGGCACGTTCGATCGTTCTTGGATGCACATCGAGACCAAATTCATTGCGAACCAGTCTTGCCAGTTCGCGTGCCCGAATCGGCTCTCCGGGGACAAGCCGTGTCTTGAGAAACGCCAACACGTCACCCTGGATCTTGTGTGGACCATGTGGCCCTCGCTTCCTCGGCACCAGTCCTGCGATCCCACCTTCCTCGAAGTCCGTGCGGGCCTGATAAAAGGTCGGGCGCGAGACGCCGTATTCGTCGGAAACCGACGTCACCGATGCCTTCTCGACGGAGACGCGGCGCAACATCTCGTACTTCACCTGCACGGCGTCGTGCGGGTCAAAAAAACCCCCTTCCTGAAACTTGGGGTCCAGGACGTTCTCCGGCATCGGATTCAACGCGCCGTCCTCTGCGAGAACGTCGATCTTCGAGCGCTTGCGTTCACTGGGTGGGGGCACATTCAGCTCCAGATGATCAAAAGAGTTTGTGTAATTAAATTATGACGCGATTTAAGCCTTGTCAAGGTCAATCTCTGTT
>NZ_JARESO010000317.1:0-882 GCF_046030175.1 Paraburkholderia sp. RL17-373-BIF-A | reverse complement strand
AACTGAACCAGCGCGTCGAGCAACTCGAGGAGCAGCTCCGCCTGCTGCAGGCCGAGCGTTTCGCACCGAAAAGCGAAAAACGCAAGGATCGCGTGTTCGACGAAGCCGAGCAGATTGCACGGACCGAACCGGGCGACGAAGACGATGACGGTGTCCAGCCTGAGCTGCCCGACACCGGATTGCCACCGGCCAGCCAGCCTGAACGACGCAAGGCCGGACGCAAGCCATTGCCGGCGTACCTGACGCGTGAACCAGTCGAATACGACCTGCCGGAGGACCAGCGCGGCTGCCTTTGTTGCGGCAATCAGCTGCATCGCATCGGCGAGGACGTCAGTGAACAGTTGCACGTCGAGGTCAAGTGGACAGTCCGCAAGAACGTGCGTTCCAAGTGGGCGTGCCGGCACTGCGAGCGGCACGCCGAACATACCCCGGTCGTGCTTGCGCCGATGCCGGTTCAGCCGATCCCGGGCAGCCATGCGGACGCATCGGTGATCGCGACGGTCGCGACCGCGAAGTACGTCGACGGCATGCCGTTGTACCGGATGCAGGAGGCACTCGCGCGCTGGCAGATCCCGGTGAGTCGCGGCACGCTCGCCCACTGGATCATTCGCCCCAGCGAACTGCACTACAGCCGCCTGTACGATGCGCTGCATAAAACGTTGCTGTTGCAGCCGCTGATCCACGGCGATGAAACGACGGTTCAGGTACTCAAGGAACCCGGCAGATCCGCGCAGAGCAAGAGTTACATGTGGTGCTACCGCAGCGCCCAGGACTGCGCCGAGCCCGTGGTGCTGTTCGAGTACCAGCCGGGGCGTGGCCAGGAGCATCCGAAGAAGTTCCTCGGCGACTACAGCGGCATGCTGATGAGCGACGGCTACAGCG
>NZ_JARESO010000316.1:0-886 GCF_046030175.1 Paraburkholderia sp. RL17-373-BIF-A | reverse complement strand
TACGGCACCGAGTAATAGTGCTGATCAAGCTCAACGTGATAGTCCGGCCCGATACGCGCGACCTTCCACTCCGCGTACTGATAGGGCTGCTCGGGCAAGGGCCTGAGTGCCGGACGATCGATTTCGTCGAAGACGCTACGGCGGGAGCCGGGCAGTTTCTTGAAGGGCCGGTTGTTCAGATCGCCCAGCAACGCGGCGACCGCCCGGTTGGCCTCGCCCAGGCTGAAGAAGCGCTGGTTGCGCAGGCGGGCGAGGACCCATCTCTGCACCAGGAGGACCGACAGCTCTGCTTTCGGCTTGTCCCTCGGTTTTTTACTGCGAGCCGGGATCACAGCCACGGAGTAATGCCTGGCCATTTCCTGGTAGGTTGGATTGATGTCCGGATCGTAGAACCCCGGCTTGTGGACGCCCGATTTCAGATTGTCGGGCACCAGGATCTCGACCAGGCCGTCATAGAACGCGAAGGCGCGCACGTGCGAGCCGATCCAGTCGGGCAACTGCTGGGTCCAGGTGAGCTCCGCGAAGGTAAAACCGGACACGCCGAGGGCGGCGACGAACAGCTCAGCCTCGCGGACTTCACCGGTGTCCGGATTGATGATGCCGAGCTTCTTGCCAGAGTAGTCGACGAACAGCTTCTGGCCCGGTGCGTGCGTTTGCCGCATCGTGACAGGAAGCCGCTGCGCCCATTCCTGGTAAGCCTTGCAGAACCAGCTGTAGCCGCAGCCGTCCGGATGCTGCGCCTTGTATTCCTGCCACAGCAGATCGAGCGTGACGCCTTTCCTGCCGATCTCGCGATGCACCACCGGCCAGTCCGGCATGCCGCGCGTTGGCTCGCGCCGCGCCGGTGGCGGATACAGCCTCGCCTCGAGCGCCGCATCGTCCGTCC
>NZ_JARESO010000315.1:0-897 GCF_046030175.1 Paraburkholderia sp. RL17-373-BIF-A | reverse complement strand
TGGTACAGTGCGACACGTGTCGCCGTCAGCCGCGCGTCAAGCGGCATGCAGTAGGCGGTAAAGCTCGTTTTTGTCTTGTCACGCTTCGCAAGGTATCGCGTTGCCGTGACCTGCTGTACGGCCAGCAGTTGCCTAGTTGGACAGGCCTGGCGGGTAACTGCCGGGTCTGAAGCTCCAACGACAACGTGCTCGTCGAAAGACACCACGTTCGGCGACGATATGTGGTGACGCTGCGAGCCGCAATGTGGCGTCGAGGCAAGGCAAGTTCCGCATGCGCAACAGATGTGAATCGTCGATAAACCTCGTGACGGATAATGGGCCGAAGCGGCTAATGGGCCCAGACCAAAAGGTATGCAGCCGGTTACTCCCTTTGTACCCGGGAGTACGTCGTCATCGTGCTGCCGGGGAATAGACGGGCGCTAACCGGAGAAGCCCGAGAGCATCCGGGTTGGCAGAAACGGGAACGTGGTAAGTCCAATTGTCCGCCTGCGCCAGTGGTTTGGCTTGGGCAGGTGACCCGCAAGGGGATCTGTTGGACAAGTGGAGATGAGAACGCGGAAAAAGCGAATGACGGGCGGTAATAGTTCGTATAGGGGTTCAGGATTTGCCCTAACCTGAAAGGGTGCAGACTTCCGCGTGGTGCAGTTGTCGCAGGTCCACGTTTAAGATTCATCGAGGGGAAGCTTGTGAGAGACCGGTAGCGCTACGGTTCAGCGCCCTTCGTCTCAGCGACGAGACGAATCAACGATGTGATGCTTGCGAAGGGCTCGTGCCGTTGGCGAGACCGGCGTCAGCGCGACGCTTAATGCTGTGCTCGAGCGCAGTGCGGTGAAAGTCGCATGCTGCGTTCTTCGGGGGCCCCGCTGCCGTGAGACGGTGGGGCTACCCACTACGCAA
>NZ_JARESO010000314.1:0-902 GCF_046030175.1 Paraburkholderia sp. RL17-373-BIF-A | reverse complement strand
TTGACCAGATCGATCATGCGTTGTTGATGAAGGCGGTGCGAAACCACATCAAGGAAGACTGGATCCTGCTGTATATCGAGCGGTGGCTTACTGCGCCATTCGAGACTGCAGACGGTGCCCGACTACCTCGGCAGAGGGGAACCCCGCAAGGCGGAGTAGTCAGTCCTATCCTGATGAATCTGTTCATGCATTATGCGTTCGACAGCTGGATGACGCGGACTTACCAACAACTTCCTTTCGCCCGCTACGCCGATGACGCAGTGGTTCACTGCCGCAGTCACGGGCACGGGCAGGCGGAAGAAGTGATGCGAGCTATCGCATCACGGCTGGAGCAGTGTGGTTTGACGATGCATCCGGAGAAGTCGAAGATCGTGTACTGCAAGGACGTGAACCGCACCTTAGCTTATCCGAACGTGCAATTTACCTTCCTCGGTTTTACGTTTAGACCGCGCCAGGCAATGAGCAGGTACAACCGGCGATTCACCAGTTTCCTGCCGGCGGCGAGCAACGATGCGCTGAAACGGATGAGGCAAACGGTACGGAGTTGGCAGATACATCGTCGGACTCCAGCCACGCTTGAAGACTTTGCGCAGCAATGCAATCCAACGATACAAGGGTGGTGGAACTACTATGGGGCGTTCTATCGAACGGCGATGTATGCGATCTTCCAATATGTCGATCGGAAGCTCGAGCGCTGGGCCAGACGGAAGTACAAGACACTGTCGCGACACAAACGACGTAGCGCTGAATGGCTACGCAAGATGGCAGCTGTCTACCCACGGTTGTTCGTTCACTGGCGGGTCGCTGGGGCAACGGTTGGCTGACGGGAGCCGTATGAGGCGAGAGTCTCACGTACGGTTCTGCGAGAGGCTTGAGGTGCAACCCCTCTGGCCTACTTACCA
>NZ_JARESO010000313.1:0-907 GCF_046030175.1 Paraburkholderia sp. RL17-373-BIF-A | reverse complement strand
GAGTCCCCTGGCTCGGAGGGGGTAGTGGTGCATCTGGAATCTGTCATCTCGCACATTCAGCGTTCGTGACACAGCCGTCATACTTCCCGCCTCGCGCTACGCGCTCGCCGGAAGGCTCTGCTTAAGCCCGATGGGTTTCTCGTGCGTAGCGGGAGCCGTAGGCTTCGCCTCGGCGTAGTGCCGAAATGCCGGCGTTGAAATGGGCAGTCTTCTAGAAAGATCTTGCTGCGGCATAACGCGGCCAATTCGGATGAAGTACCGCCGCGCTGTTCCTGAAGAAACTGCTTAGTGTCGTAGCGGCGAAATCCGACTGGGTTGCTGCAAATTTTCGAGAATGGTGACGGCGCGCGCGTTTTAGCTTGGGCGGGTGATCACTTCTCGGTAGTTAGGAGCCCGGCTGTGACGCAGGAAATCGGCGCGATAGCGATGTCGCAGAACAGACAGATCCGCTTCAGAACAAATGCGCGACCAACTGCAACGGCACATTGACAGGCTTCGCGGAACTGCGCCGACTCGCGGAAAGCGGCGGCGGTAAACCTACGACACGCTGAAAGAGGCTTGCGATAACGCGTCGCAACCGCGCCAAAAGGCGCAACCCGTGCGCCTTTGTTGCGAGGAGGGAAGTGCGGCACGACTCGACGCGCGGACCGCCTACGCCCCCGTGAGCGCCCTTTTGAACGCCAGCGCTTTCCGCACTAAGGCGCTCTAGAGACCAAAGGCCTGAGGGCACCTCGCCGAGGCGAAGCCGACGGCCCCCGCTGCGCACGAGAAACCCATCGGTTTCAAGCAGCCCCTTCCGGCGAGCGCGTAGCGCGAGGCGGGAAGTATGACTGCTGTGTCACGAGCGCTGAATGTGCGATGCGACAGATTCCAGATGCACCACTACCCCCTCCGAGCCAGGGGACTC
>NZ_JARESO010000312.1:0-913 GCF_046030175.1 Paraburkholderia sp. RL17-373-BIF-A | reverse complement strand
CACAATATGTGAAAACGCAACGTGAAAACACGGCACGTGACGACACAATCTTTTGCATTGATGCCAGCGTGAAAACAGCAGCGTCGCGGGCATTGCGCCACGGCGCCGCCTGGTCGAACAGCGAAGCGCTGCGCATACCATTGCATGGTCCAGGCAATACCTTCGTGTGATGGCGCGGCGCGGGAGCCGGACCAGAATACAAGCGTTCCTCGCATGCGGCGGCAATGGGAGGCCGCTATGACAGCGTCCTCTTCATCGCGCCCCGGTGGCCCCATCTTCCAAGCCCGCGCGCGCCAATTTCCCCGCAAGGCGAGGACCACGTACACCTGCTCCGAGCAACGACTTTCATCTCAAGCATGCCCTGCGGCGAAGCCGCGTTTAGACACTGGCCTCAATGAACGGAGACTGCAATGAAAATCCTGTTGGTTTTGACTTCGCACAACGTGCTTGGAGATACCGGCAAGCCGACCGGCTTCTGGCTCGAAGAATTCACGGCTCCCTACTATGCGTTCACGGATGCCGATGCAGAGGTCACCGTGACCTCACCCAAGGGTGGCCATCCACCGATCGATCCCAGAAGCGACGACCCCGACAATCAGACCGACTCGATGCTCCGCTTCAAGAAAGATCCTGCGACCCAGAAGGTGTTGGCCAACAGCGTCAAGCTCGCCGATGTCAAAGCGGCCGACTACGATACAATTTTCTACGCCGGTGGTCATGGCCCGATGTGGGATCTGACCAATGACAAAAACTCGATCGCCTTGATCGAGGATTTCTACAACGCCGGCAAACCGGTCGCCGCAGTCTGTCATGGCCCTTGTGTCCTGCTCAAGGCGACCTACGAGGGACAGCCTCTCGTCAAGGGAAAGCGCGTCACCTGCTTTACCAATGATGAGGAAGAAGCCGTCGGCCT
>NZ_JARESO010000311.1:0-942 GCF_046030175.1 Paraburkholderia sp. RL17-373-BIF-A | reverse complement strand
TAAGCGATCCACTATCGACGTCTACCCAACAGCACTCTGAGCGAGGAGCATAGGTGTCCACCTATTGTGAGGTGGACACCTATGGCTGACAAAGACTCAGAGCTGAGAGTAGTTCGGCAAAGCAGCGACGGCCGTCGCCGCTACGATGAAAACGGCAAACGGGCATTGATCGAGGCGGCGTTACGCCCGGGCGTCTCGGTGGCGCGCATGGCGCAAGAGCACGGGATCAACGCCAACCTGCTGCGCAAGTGGATCACGAAATACCTGATGGAGCGCGAGAAAGGCGTCTCGCCGACGCCGCGGGACAACGGCGACGACTTGCCGCATTCGGGTGATGCGACTGACAGCCTGGCGATCGATCCTCCGGGTTCTCACCAACTCGTCGTTGCCGCGGCACCACCACCTGCGTTCGTACCTGTCGTTGCGGTACCGCCTGCGTCCACACCGCCGCCCCCGTCGATGACGCTCACGCTACATGTGCATCTCTCGAACGGGGTCAAACTCGAACTGGGCAAAGCCATCGCGACCATTGATGAACTGACAACCCTGGTTCAGATCCTTGGGAGGATGCCGTGTTCCGGTTCGACGACAATCTGAAGGTGTATCTGCACCGCGATCCTGTCGACTTCCGGTACGGCATGAACAGCCTGTCGATTCTCGTTGAACAGTCGATGCGCCTGAATCCGATGGACTCGTCGCTTTACATCTTCGGAAACCGGCGTCGCGACACGATCAAGATCCTTGGCTGGGACGGCAGCGGCTTCTGGCTTATGACGAAACGATTGGAGGCCAGCCGTTTCATCTGGCCCGACAACAAGGCTGGGGTCGTGACGATGACGACCAACGTGCTGCACGCGCTGCTCGATGGCGATGACATCACTACGATTCGACGACATCCGAAGCAGGAATATCTGCGTGTGAGCTGAACAGGCAGACGGTGTG
>NZ_JARESO010000310.1:0-942 GCF_046030175.1 Paraburkholderia sp. RL17-373-BIF-A | reverse complement strand
GGCAACGGCACGCGTCACCCACGCGTGCCGTTTGCTTTTGTTGCCGACGGAGCGGCGTAAGCCGACATTCCGCACGCGATTGGTCGGGCCTCGACGAACAGTCCCGTCGATCCTTGCGCTCACTGAACGTCATGCTCGGCGAACGCATGACGTCTATCGCTTGCTGGCCTTGTGTGGCCGCCTCGCATTCGGTTTCCTCGCTCATCGCGCACAAATTGGCATAACCCTTGCAGAACGAGGGCTGAGCACCGCATCGTGCTCGCCTATCCACCTTCAGGAGTAACGCCATGAAATCCACGCTCATCATCAAAGACCTACCGCGCTCCGCGGATCAAGTACACGACGAATTGACGCTCACCGCCGGGCAGATGAAGGCGCTGCGCGGCGGCCGTTCCGTCGTCGTCACAGTCGACCGTGGCCCGCTCGGTCACGTCGACGATTTTGAAATCAACACCGCCATTTTCGAAGGACGCATTGGCGGAACCTACTTATAGGACGCGCGAGATGTCCGCAATTAGAAACAGGCCTCCTTCACGTCTTCGCTGTTGGAGGGGGCCTGTTCATTGACGTGCTGAATGTCCCGCGTCTCGTGTTCTTATCGATGCATGCCTCCTGCCAGGCAACCCGTTTCAAGCGGCGTCGGCTTGACGCTCACACTTCGACGTCACGACGTTGAACGACACCTCTTCGGCCACTGCTTCGTCCAGGCCAACCAATCCATCGAATTCCTCGCACGAAGTCATTCAGTCGGCGACAGCATCGGGCGACCGTTGAAGCGATCCGCGTCTACGACGGCATAACAGCCGACCGTGCGGTGCCGCGAATCTCCCTCGCTTTCTTCGATTCCAGATCGACACCGTTCGCACCCTCTCGAGCTCTGAACGCCACCGGTCAAAGCGGGTCCATTGGCCACTGCCCATGTCGTGCGACATCCAACAGCAT
>NZ_JARESO010000309.1:0-945 GCF_046030175.1 Paraburkholderia sp. RL17-373-BIF-A | reverse complement strand
CGGTATTCGATCGGGTTGAGGGAGCCGAGCGAGACCTTGATCCGCCTTCCTTTGTACCGGCGGATTACGGGTCAAAGACTTCGATGAATGATCAACGGTCGTGGCCCGCCAATCACGAGGACAGGATAACTCTGTTTTGAGGTGCCCGAAGAAACCTTCGCAGGCTGCATTATCTGGCGAACATCCTGTGCGCGACATAGCGCATCCCGAATTCGTGAAAGCCATCCTCGCCAGCGATAGTGTTGACGAGTTCGGCATCCGGCCGCGTGCCGATCGACCAGCTCACAACGAGACCGTCGAAGCACTCGATCACCGGCGACAGATACACCTTGCCGGCCGGGATCCGGAATTCGGTAATGTCGGTGAGCATCTCTGATGCGGAGCGGCGGCACAGAAGTCGCGATCGATGATGTTCTGCGGTGCAAGGCTTATTCCTCCGCGATACGAGCGGTAGCGCCGTCGCCTGGTCGTGGCAGCGGCCAGACCTTTCTGTGGCATTAAACATCGCACTACTTGCTCCGACATGAAAATCTGCTGCCTGCCCACTGCCGCGCGGATTCGACGATATCCGTATCAACGGTGATTGAGTTTGAAGAGGCCGCGACGACGCGACGCGGGCCAGCATGCCTGTCAGCAATCAACAGACGTGCACGGTGATAGAAGTAGGAGTTGTGCGGGCAAGCCTCAGGGCAGCTAACAGCCGTGGCAACACATAGGTCTGTTTCAGGGCATCAACCGGCATCGTCTTCTCAGGGTTGTCCAGGGGTTGCGGGTGGTCCCTACCGAACAACTGGTTCTTCCAGTTATACAGCGTCGGCCTACTGACGCCCGCTTTCTCAGTGACTAACACGGGCGCTTCGCTCTCTGGTGCACAACTCGATGACTGCCGCCTGCTTCACTTTTTGTAACTTTGGAACGCTACCAACCGCTCTGCCGACGATTCGC
>NZ_JARESO010000308.1:0-951 GCF_046030175.1 Paraburkholderia sp. RL17-373-BIF-A | reverse complement strand
ATGGCAATGCTCAAACAGCCGTGATCCGGACAAAGCCGACATGGTCTACACATTCACGAATGTACCTCAGTTAGATGACGGTTACCATGCGCAACGCACATACCATGAAGTATGGAAATGTTCTTGCTTTACTAGTGTTCAAATAAACAAAGGTCAGTTATGTCAGTAACGTCTAGCACCCTTACCAGAACATTTTCTGGCGTCAGCGGAAGTCTAGCCAACAAGGCGGCTGGGTACGGTAACGTGGGGGGGTGGACCTGCTTCTCTCGATACTGACATTCGGAATTTATGCCTTTGTGAAGGCATCTAAGATGGATGAGAAGAGAACGGCTGTCGAGCGGGTCGTGAGGGATCTGTGCACGCAAGTTCAGGTGAACATGGACGCGAGCATGGTTTCCGTGAAGGTGGACGGGAAAGAATTGAATTTTTATGAGCAGACGGCTGACGATCGAAGCTATTTGCTGGTCTATTACGGTGGCAAATTGTGCCACAAGATTGACCCATGCAAACATGAGAGGTTTAGGGCTTCGCCTACAACAGGAAGTCGCATTTTTGGATGGCCTGTACTATGAAGGACGGGTTTAGACATTCGCATGGGCGTTGGTGCACTTGCTGAGTAAAAATACATAACAAAATCAATGGTTTGAAATTTATGTTAGTGCCTACTATCATCAAGATGATGCATTTTTCTAGGAAAACGCTGGGCGCACTATTGCAAGTGCCTGATTTTATTGGCTTTATAAGTGCACCAACGCTGATGATCGGTGTATGGGAGCCACCTCAGGATCGGCGTAATCGGGCCATGCATCGGGCCCGTCATCACGTCGTGCGTCAGTCCGAAACGCATTTCGAATTTCCGTAACTGGGTACCTTCGGCGTGGGTCAAAAATGGCTGTTTTTGCGTTACACGGGCGCGCGAAATCGCCCCGGCCGCGAAAGACCAGATTAATT
>NZ_JARESO010000307.1:0-952 GCF_046030175.1 Paraburkholderia sp. RL17-373-BIF-A | reverse complement strand
TGCAGGACCCAGTTGCATGTGCGGCAAACGGCAACGCAATCAGGGCAACGGCAGCGGCGAGGCGAACATTCATCGTTTTCACTTGGAACTCCATAGTCAGGTGGGTTGAATCAATATCGACGGTGCTATTTACAGATGCATGCTGCAACGCGAGCCTGAAGGGAATCTTAAGCAGAACACCCTCGCGCAGGCATGCCGAGCGGGATTAGACTTGACGATCGAAGCTGATAGTCACGACGGTTACTATGCAGCGAGCTTTGCTGCCTGTTCCTTTTGGAGTGCGACGAAATGCGTGTGTTACTGGTCGAAGACGATGATTTGATAGGAAGCGGCGTCGAAGAAGGTCTGCGCGATGCCGGAATGACGGTCGACTGGGCTCACGATGGCCGGGAGGCGATGCTGGCGCTGACTACAACAGAGTACGAACTTGTGGTGCTCGATCTCGGTTTGCCGAAACTATCTGGAACCGAGTTGCTGGATTGGCTGCGAGGCAGTCGCGACGATACGCCCGTTCTGGTCATGACGGCGAGGGACACCGTGGCAGACCGGGTAGGAGGTCTGACTGCCGGCGCCGACGATTACCTCGGCAAGCCCTTTGATCTCACTGAACTGATTGCGCGCTGCCGGGCGCTTTTGCGCCGCGCGCATGGTCGCAGCGTCGAGACGATCGAGTATCAGGATCTGAGCGTCGATCCCTCGACGCTCACAGTCACACGCAACGGTCTGCGCCAGCCATTGACTTCACGGGAATGTGCTGTGCTGGTCGAGCTGCTGACGCATCAAGGGACTCCGCTATCCCGCGCCCGCCTCGAGGAAAGTCTTTACGGCTGGCAGGAAGAGGTAGAGAGCAATGCCGTCGAGGTGCACATCTCCAATCTGCGCAAAAAGCTCGGACCTGGGTTGATCAGGACGATCAGGGGTGTTGGGTACGTTGTGGAGAAGACATCGTGAC
>NZ_JARESO010000306.1:0-959 GCF_046030175.1 Paraburkholderia sp. RL17-373-BIF-A | reverse complement strand
AAGGCCGCCTCCGTCGTCAGAAGTTTGTTTCGTTGCCGCCCTTGAGGCTGAGCATCTGGCGCGCTTCGGCGGGCGTCGCGATGTCGAGCGAGAGGCCCTCGATGATCTGACGCATCTTCACCACCTGTGCCGCGCTCGACTCGGCGAGCTTGCCTGGCTCGATCCAGAGTGAGTCTTCCAGTCCGACCCGCACGTTCGAGCCTTGCGCAACGCCCAGCGTGCCCATCGGGAACTGGTTGCGCCCGGCACCCAGGATCGACCACACGTAGTCGTTGCCAAAGAGGCGGTCCGCAGTCCGCTTCATGTGCGCGAGGTCTTCAGGGTGCGCGCCAATCCCGCCGAGCAGGCCGAACACGCTCTGCACGAAGAACGGTCCCTTGACGAGGCCCCGGTCGACGAAGTGCGCGAGGTTGTAAAGGTGCGAGATGTCGTAGCACTCGAATTCGAAGCGCGTGCCGTTTGCCGAGCACGACGTCAGGATGTATTCGATGTCGGCGAAGGTGTTCTTGAACACCAGGTCGCGGCTGTTCTCGAGGTGCTGACGCTCCCAGTCGTGCCTGAATTCCTTGAAGCGTCCGAGCATCGGATACAGGCCGAAGTTCATCGAGCCCATGTTCAGCGATGCAACCTCAGGCTTGAAGTGGTGCGCCGGCTTCAGACGCTCCTCGACGGTCATATGAGGGCTGCCGCCGCTCGTGATGTTGATCACCGCATCGGTTTCGGCCTTGATGCGTGGCAGAAACTCCTGAAACAGCGCCGGGTCCTGCGACGGCCGGCCGTCTTTGGGATCTCGCGCGTGCAGGTGCAGGATCGCGGCGCCCTCCCTGGCTGCGGCGAGCGCCGCGTCGCCGATCTCCTGCGCCGTCACCGGCAGGTACGGTGACATCGACGGTGTATGAATTGCGCCCGTGGGCGCACAGGTGATGATGACCTTGCGTTTCGTTGCCATACAAACCTCT
>NZ_JARESO010000305.1:0-969 GCF_046030175.1 Paraburkholderia sp. RL17-373-BIF-A | reverse complement strand
GGGAACGGGCAAGTCACACCTTTCCATTGCTTTGGGCGTCGAGGCGGTGCGTGCGGGCAAAAGCGTGTACTTCGGCTCGCTGGCAGACATCGTCAACTCAATGGCAAAGGCCGAACGCGAAGGCAACCTGACACAACGGGTGCGCTCCTTGCGCGCAACATTCTCCTTATCGTCGACGAGGTCGGCTATCTGCTGATCGGTTCCAACGGCGGCAACCTTTTCTTCCAGCTGGTAAATGCATGCTATGAACGTTGCGGATTCATTCTCACGTCCAATCGGAGCTTCGGCGAATGGGGCGGGTCTTCTGGGACAGCGTCGTCGCAGCGCTGCTCGACAGATTGCCACGCGATCGTGGTCCAGATAGAAGGGTCGTCATATCGACTGCGTGACCATGTCGACCTATTGCCTGACCGTCTTCGCAACCGATCATCTTTCCTCAGTCCCGCAGCGGCGGAACCGGTACACCGACGCCCAGGCCGCCCCCGAAAAAGCTCACCTGATCCATTCGGGCGACTGATCACCGCAAATACACCGGGTGGGGAATTTACTTCGACACTTGTGGGGATATTGCGCGTGACGTTGACAAGATGGGCCAGAAATTAATAGGAGCCGGCCATCCCTGCCGGCCGAAAAGCACCGGCTTCAAATTCACCTTGGCGCGGGACGCGCACGGGCGCTCATTCTGACGCGATCGATGCGCGTCAAGCTGACCGCAGAAACGTCGAGAAATGGGTATTCCGACAAACAGAAAAAATGTAAGGCCGACCACCGAAACGTCGGAATTGAAAAATGATGCCGTTATCGGTCGAAAACATTGCGCGGCACGGTGTGAGCAATTTCTAGCGTTGGGACAGTAGGCCGGTCGCGGATCTTTGACTAGAGCGGGCTGGCGTCCGGCGCAGGGAGAGACACTCATTTCATAACTTTACTGGGCGAGACCACGGCATTAATCGCACTGCTGCAAAGCAT
>NZ_JARESO010000304.1:0-970 GCF_046030175.1 Paraburkholderia sp. RL17-373-BIF-A | reverse complement strand
TTATTGCCCGGCAGCGGTGTACGAGTTCGTGAAGAACGATGACGGCAGCGAGCGCCTCGTGATCAACGCGCAGAACTGCGTGCACTGCAAGACCTGCGATATCAAGGACCCGACGCAGAACATCGTGTGGGTCACGCCGGAAGGCGGCGGCGGTCCGAACTATTCAAATATGTGACGGATGTCGGGGATTCTTCGTCGGCTCCATCCGCCAAGACTCGCCTTGGCGAAGCCCTGCACTGACTAACATTAATGTCCGCAGTGCGTCAGCAGGAGTGCGGTATGCCAAGCGAGGCTGATCACCGTTGACACTACTATCTTCGTAGAGGAACGAGCGTGGTGCAACGGGCAGAAAGCAACGCAATCCGGGCATCCACCACTGATCCGCAGCGGTGGAATCGACGCGGTATGTCGTGAAGATCAGAGAAATCCGAACAGCCGAGGAGGCTCGAAGCAGCTATTCAGCTATCCTATCAATGCGCGTTCCGGTCTACGACGCGCCCTCTTTGTCTCCGCTGTACCCGACGATGGCGCGGCAAAGCCGGGCAATATGAAAGTTGGACGGGATGGCGCCGCAGCGAGATATACCAGTTGCGATCCACTGGGCAAGGACATCAACCTTTTGTTTGTAACTTCGACTGGGCCTAAGCTCCGGGCGAGGCGACTAGCGCCTCCCCCTCAACCAGACCACTCCCAAGAGGAGCACAATCACCCCCGTAAGGAGTAGCCACGAGCGTCGAAGCTTTGAAGAAACGGTGGGCGGAGTTCGTCGATCTCGCACCCAAGGGCGAAAGCGAGGACGTTCAATTCGTGATCAGGGCCATTAAGCTGCACGCGGAAGCAATGGACTCCCGCCTCGCCGCCATTGAGGCGATAGCAAACGTGTCCGCCAGGCGTCCAACGAAATAGCCTTAGACGATCGGACTGAGCATCCCACCGCTGGTGGGCAACCGCTCCGCGTCGGCGCCCTGCA
>NZ_JARESO010000303.1:0-985 GCF_046030175.1 Paraburkholderia sp. RL17-373-BIF-A | reverse complement strand
CGGCGTGACGTCTGAGTCTTTTGCCATCGATGGTGGCACCATCGATGACCTCAGGGCAGTTCTGGAACAGGAAATTGTTTGGCACGAGACAGATCATTATCGGTACAGGGAAGCCACTGAATACATTCCACCGGCGAAACGGGACTTGCTCAGAGGTGGGAGCGTGGTTGGGGTGAACCTGAGCCGGATGAACCTGAGCCGGATGGACCTGAGCGGGGCGGACCTGCGCGGGGCGAACCTGCGCGGGGCGGACCTGCGCGGGGCGGACCTGCGCGGGGCGGACCTGAGCGGGGTGGACCTGAGCGGGGTGGACCTGCGCGGGGCGAACCTGCGCGGGGCGAACCTGAGCGGGGCGAACCTGAGCGGGGCGAACCTGAGCGGGGTGGACCTGAGCGGGGTGGACCTGCGCGAGGCGAACCTGATCGGGGCGAACCTGATCGGGGCGAGGCCGAGCGGGGCGAACCTGAGCGGGGCGAACCTGAGCGGGGTGGACCTGCGCGGGATGAACCTGAGCGGGGCGAACCTAAGCGGGGCGAACCTGAGCGGGGCGCGCCTGGTCCTGGCGAACCTGAGCGGGGCGAACCTGAGCGGGGCGAACCTGAGCGGGGCGAACCTGCAGTGGGCGAACCTGGACGGGGCGAACCTGAGCGGGGCGAACCTGAGCGGGGTGAACCTGCTCCGGGCGCGCCTGAGCGGGGCGACCTTGCATCAGACGACATTCTCGCTGGAAGCTCTCTTGCGCTGCTCTGATCAGCTTACCGGTGAAAGGCTTTCCGGGATCGTCTTCGCTGGATTATCAGAGGACCTGAGTCGTCCGGACGTGCGCGATATTCTTTTTAACCACCGGAACAATCCTGACGCCGGCAGCATCCTGACGGCCATAGACTCGCGTTTAAAGGGCGACAACAAACTCCGCTGTATGGAACTGGCTATTGGGGCGCTTGACAACGCCATGAACGCAGGTGTCAAGGATCCTGATGTTGAT
>NZ_JARESO010000302.1:0-985 GCF_046030175.1 Paraburkholderia sp. RL17-373-BIF-A | reverse complement strand
GTGACTGTGCGACGCTTGGGCGAGGCGCGCTACGGTTTGCGCTGCACGGCGGCCCGGGCAATGGTCTGATGCGCTGCGGGGAATCCCGGCGGATATTCGACCACGCGTGCCGAAGCGGGCACCAGTGGCACGGCCGCGTTCAGCCGCGCGCCGATACGTGCGCCGCCGACGATGGCCGCCATCGCCTGACGATCGAGTTCGACGCTGTCGGTGAGGTCCCTGATGATCAGCTTGGTCATGGTGGCTCCAGGAAAGAAATCGAGCGGCGCGCCGGTGCCATGCGCCGGCCGCCGCTCGGGTGTGTCGTGAAATGTGCTGAGGTCTCCTCGCACTATCAGTATAGGAAATCTGTCTGCCGCTCGCTGGCCGGCGATGATCTGCCGACAGTAATGAGGCCCCCCGGCCCTCGCTACGGCAAGCCGTCACACGTTGGCGTAGTTGGCGCCCCACAGCGACGGGCTGACGTTCAGGTGCAGCGGCACGAAGCCCGCGCCGATCACGCCGACGTTGTTGAGTGCGGCGACGTTGACGTACTGCAGCTGGTTGAGGTTCTGGTTGATCGAGACGTTGACGTTGGCAATGCCGCCAAGGCCGGCGACCGAGGGCAGGCCGGGCACGCTGCTGCCGGTGCCGCCGGCCACCGCCGACATGGCGCGGCGGTCGAGCTCGCGGGTGCCGGACAGATCGCGAATCATGAGGGATGACATGGTGCTTCTCCAAAGGTGCGCGGAAGACGGGGGTAATCGTGGGCAGGCGAAGCGGACCGGCGAACCGGTCGCCTCGCCTGGCCGCGTGTTACACGTGGATGTTGTTGCTCGTGGAGATGTACGGGTTGACCGTCGAGCTGATGCCGGTGGCGAACGCGACGTTGTTGCCGTTGGCGTTCTGCAGGTTCAGTTCGGTGTTGATCAGCTGGGTGGCATCGACCTTCTTGCTGTTGTTCGGAGCAAAGACGGGGCTGAAGTTGAAGTACGACGAGGACGGG
>NZ_JARESO010000301.1:0-991 GCF_046030175.1 Paraburkholderia sp. RL17-373-BIF-A | reverse complement strand
AGGTGCAACCCCTCTGGCCTACTTACCATCCGCAGCATCCCTGGCAACGTGGCTCGAACGAAAACACAAATGGGCTTCTCAGACAGTACTTCCCTAAAGGTATCGATCTCTCTGGTTATTCACAGGCCAGACTTAATGCTGTGGCGAGGCGACTTAACGAACGTCCCCGAAAAACACTAGACTTCGACACACCAGCTGAACGATTTCAGCAAGCCGTTGCATCCACCGGTTGAATCCGCATGGTCCCGTGGACGATGCAGATCGTCGTGGACCCAGCGCCGCCGACAACCCCCTGGTTAGCTCAGAATCTCGATGCTTCCCCAATCTGCCCAAGCTTGAAATCTGTCACAAGACCCCATCTAATTCTAAGAAATGCTGCGTTTCCTGAGAATCAGGGGGCTACTCCACAGATGCTATTTCGAATCCCGCCATATCGCCCAATCGCACTGCAATTGGACATGCCGTTCCCAATCCTCATAACGGGGACAGGCCGACCGTCTCGATACGCGCGATCGGCACTTGCACGGCGATTGGAGCTTCCGCACCTGGTCGGTCAACATGGCAGGCACACATCGACGACGGCAACATTTCGTCTCATGGTCATTCTTTCGCGGTGTGAGCGTGGCTGGTGCATTGTGGCCGGCCCTGCCTCCGTAGGTGAGTGCCCCTGCCCCGTCTCTATTACGAAACCCTGTTCGCAAGTTCGCGACTGAACGGCAAGGACGGTCGACACGTAACACACGGCTATCCCAATACCGGCTCCATAACAGGCCTTGTATTTTGCCGAACTTTCCGCGGACAAATTCCATAGTGGCGACGGAAGCGATCGGAGAAGTGCGCTGCGTTCGAGAACCCCGATTCGAACGCAATATCAATCACCTTCTTAGGTGAAGTCTCAAGTAGCAACTTTGCATGTGCTAGCCGTTGGGCCAGCAACCAGTGTTTTACTGAGACACCAAATTTTTCTTTAAACAACTCATTGAACTTCCTC
>NZ_JARESO010000300.1:0-992 GCF_046030175.1 Paraburkholderia sp. RL17-373-BIF-A | reverse complement strand
CCTATAGCTTAAAATTCAAGCTGTCGGTGTTGCGACGTATGCGTGACGAGCGCCTTTCCTATCGGCAGGCCGCCGCGCTGTTTGACATTCGCAACTTCAATATTATCGCTACATGGGAGCGCAACTACGATCAGGGTGGACTGGAGGCCTTGGCTCCGCACGCTTCCTTACGCCGGAAGAAGATGACAAAGCATCAGACCACAGAATCCCCGGGATCATCAAAGGGCGACGCCAGGCGCACTCGCGACGAGTTGGTAAAGGAACTGGATAATCTCCGCATGGAGAATGCCTATCTAAAAAAGCTCAATGCCTTGGTTCAAACGACTGCGCAGCAAGCGCAGCGCAAAAAGCACAAATCGTGATCGAGCTAAGGCACCAATACCCTCTTGCCGGTCTGCTCAAGCTGGCAGGCTTGGCGCGCAGCACTTTCTATTATCAACAGAAGGCGTTACACTGGCCGACAAGTATGTTGACCTTAAGGCCCGGATCCGATCTTCGACAGGCATAAAGGGCGATATGGCTACCGTCGCATCACCGTTACGATTCGGCAGGAGGGCCTCGCCGTCAACCACAAGGCGATCCAGCGTCTAATGGCTGATTTGCGCCTGAAGTCCTGCGTGCGAGTCAAGAAGTATCGCGACTACAAGGGCGAGGTAGGAAAGATTGCGCCAAATGTTCTCGAACGTCAGTTCGACGCAGAATCACCGAACCAGAAGTGGGTGACCGTGCCTCGATTTCACGTACAGCAGGAATTTGTTAATTTCCCGTTTGTACGGAGGTTTGAATGTCAGAGAAGCTGGTGCCCAAACGGCAATACACGGACGAGTTCAAGCTCGAGGCCATTAGGCTTGCCGAATCAGTCGAGCAGCACGAAGCCGCGCGTAGGCTCGGAGTGCCCGTGGCAACCTTGGGCAATTGGAGTCGACGCAGCCGCAGCGCTGAAGATAGTGGCAAAGTCGACAGTCACGAAGTGAAGCCGACGCATCATAGGC
>NZ_JARESO010000299.1:0-992 GCF_046030175.1 Paraburkholderia sp. RL17-373-BIF-A | reverse complement strand
CTTCCCGTAGCCCACAAGCCGACGTACGACGGAGCCATTCTTTTGCTCAACCCACGCCTGATCGTTTCTCTTATAGGCACGCGAACGGGTCAGCTCGATTCCCGTTGCTTTGCAGAAGTCGAAGACCGCCGCCTTCATGAAGGCGCTGTCGTTATCACAATCCAGCCCACGTAGCGGAAACGGTAAGGCAGCGCTAACCTGTTCGACGTGCTCTAGAACGAACGACGCGCTGCGAAACGGCATAGCGAGACATTCGGTCCAGCCAGTCGCGATATCTGTCATCACGAAGCTGTGTACGAAGTCACCGTCGATCTTGGTGCCACCGCAATGCTCAACGAAATCGACCTCCAGATAACCGGGTAGCGGGTTGTTCTAGTCGGTGAAGGTCCGAATGGGCACCGCGCGGCGAATCGCATTGCCGATTCCACCAGCTCGCCGGCGCTGGCCTCTGAAAGCTTGCTCGCGTACATCCCGCAGAAGCCGGTCAATGGTAGCGGCGCTGATCTGCTTGAGCCGCTGGTGCAGGTCCTTCGACAGCGACAGATGACCATGCCGTGTCATCGAGTCGATTAGCGTCGGGATGAGCGCCTTCAGGCGCTTGCCGCAGATCCGGTCAGCGGCCTCCCAAAGCGGGATCAGCGCGGCACGAACTTCATCGTCATAGCGTCGCTGTGGGCCCGGCTTCGCCTTCGGCCGCTGCTGCTCTTGGCACAGCACGTGGATTGCGTGCTTACGATGATAGCCCGTCAATGCAACGAATTCGTCCAGGATCTGTCGCTTGTCCTTCCGTTCAGAGCGGCGGT
Organism: Paraburkholderia sp. RL17-373-BIF-A; assembly: GCF_046030175.1. NCBI lineage: Bacteria > Pseudomonadati > Pseudomonadota > Betaproteobacteria > Burkholderiales > Burkholderiaceae > Paraburkholderia > Paraburkholderia sp. RL17-373-BIF-A. Next base: position 189 of record NZ_JARESO010000299.1, on the reverse strand, counting down.
ACCGCTCGCCAACTGCCTCGATCAATTCCCGTCTTGTTGTCATGCTGAGCCGCCTCGTCATAAGTCGCTCCCGCCAGCCGTCTGACAGGTAGCAAAATACTTGAGGCAACGAGCCTAGCTCGGTAACAAAAAACCTGAGTCAATGCGCGCATCAGCGGACTTTCGTGAGTTAGAGTCAAATCTGGTGTG
>NZ_JARESO010000298.1:0-995 GCF_046030175.1 Paraburkholderia sp. RL17-373-BIF-A | reverse complement strand
ATGTGGCCGGTATTGGCCCGTCTCCATCAGCTCCGAAGCGGCGAGGGCCTTCGGTGTCCAGCGCAGGGTCGCGCGTGTTTCCAGCAACCAGGCCTGATAGCCCTCAGGAACGTCCTCCGACGGCCCGTGGTGGATGACCCCCTTTGGCACACAGGTCAACGTGCCGGGTTCCGTGCAACCGCCCCAGGCCCCCGGGCCCCGCACGTAACAGATCACCTCGTCGAAATCGGCGTTGATGTGAACCGGCGGCCGCCCCCCGGGACGCGCGCTGAGGTTGAACATCAGAATGTCGCCCGTGCCTGACGACAGAAACTGGCTCGGCGGACCGCCCTCAGGCAGGTAGGCGTGAACCTGGATATTGGCCAGATTAAGCTTCCACACCGGGACGGACTCCGACAGGCGCATGCCGAGCGCGAGCGGATCATGCGACATCATGAACACCGTGTTCTCGGTGTCGAGGGTTTTCAGCACCAGCCGCGTCGGGCCGCCGGCCGGCATGCTGGCGTCGATCTCGGCGAACTTCAGATCGCGCGCAACGTTGAGCAGGCCACTTGGTGCGGGCGGCGCGAGTTTCAGGGCCGCCGGACTCTCGACGATGAGGCTTCGCATGGCATCGCCCGTCGGTGTATAGCGGTACGCGACGGATCGGGGAATGCAGACGAAGTCCCCTTCCGTCGCCGTGAGACAGCCCACGTCCGTTTCGAACCTGACCGTGCCGGACTGGATGAAATGAATCTCGTCCGCTTCGACGTTGCGCACCACATACGGCATGGGCTTGCGCCGTCCCGACACATGCAGTCTGACGCCGAGCCTGGAAGTCGCCACGGTGGTCGGAAGCGCCTCGGGGTCGTCCTGATCGTCAGGCGTCAAGCGCTCAAGGACGGCTCGCCGCGGTGCGTGCGGCCCCTGCACGGAAAGATAATCAGGCGCGTAGGTCGGCCGGGTCACAACTGACAGCGCCCCCTGAAATCCGTCACGGCTCCAGAGTTGCACCG
>NZ_JARESO010000297.1:0-995 GCF_046030175.1 Paraburkholderia sp. RL17-373-BIF-A | reverse complement strand
CGAGTCAACGACTTCGATGAATTGATCAACGGTCGTGGCCCGCCAGTCACGAGGATAGAATAACTCCGTCCTGAGGAGCCCGAAGAAACCTTCGCAGGCTGCGTTATCCGGCGAACATCCTTTGCGCGACATCGAGCGTGGCAGTCTGATCGTGACCAGCAAGCTTCCGTTCGGGCAGCGATAGTGCGCACCGCGATCGGAGTGCACCACGGGCCGCTCCTCGCAGCCAGCCACTGACTCAATCGCCGAATCCAGCATGGTATTGACGAGTTCGGCATCCGGCCGCGTGCCAATTGACCGTAAGCGGTCTATAAGCCACGCCCTTCCCACGCACGGCTAATTCGCAGAGTCTACCTGTCCATGTTGAACGAACGTGGACAGGTGTACATGAGCGAACAGGAAGGAGGGTTGCAAGGCCGTCTGGTTGTTGGCGCGAAGCGCGACGGGCGGCGCAAATATGACGAGAGCGCGAAGCGCGAGCTGATACAGGAATGCCTCAAGCCGGGCGTATCGATAGCGCGCACTGCGATGGATCACGGTATCAATCCGAACCTCGTGCGGACCTGGATTTCGCAGTACCAGCGCGAGCAGGGCCGGGTCGGCGTTGCCGGGCTCGCGGTAGGCCTGTCAGTCGGGCCCAGGCCGAGATCGCTGCCGTCGCGCCGCCGGCCCAGCCGGCCCTCGTCCAGTTCGAGACTCCTTTACTGCCGCCGGCGGTAGTCGAACCAGCCGCGACGTTCCTATTGTGCGTTGTATTGCCGAACGGCGTTCGTCTCGAGGTTGACCCGGCAGCCGTGGAGGAGCTGGAGAGGATAGTCCAGATGCTCGGGAGGCTGCCGTGTTCCGGTTCGACGAAGGGTTGAAAGTGTACCTGTATCGCGAGCCGGTCGACTTCCGTGTTGGTATCAACGGACTGTCGATCCTGGTCGAGCAGGCGATGCGCCTGAATCCGATGGTCTCCGCGCTGTTCGTATTCGGCAACCGGCGCCGCGACC
>NZ_JARESO010000296.1:0-1006 GCF_046030175.1 Paraburkholderia sp. RL17-373-BIF-A | reverse complement strand
ATCGACGGAAGCGACGCTGACGACACTAACGACGCAAATCAACGCGTTTGTGCGCGAAGGCACCCTCGATAGCCGTTGCGCAGCGAAGCTGGTCAAGCGCCTGAAAAGGGAGGCTGACATGATTTCGGAAAGCGGCAGGTCAAGCAAGCCCGAACGAAAGAAACTGAATATCGCCTTCGTCGAAATCGAGGACGCGCTCCGCGATCATGATGCCGGCCTGCTGGTGATAGCCAACGCGGCTTTGCGCGCGGCCGATGACGCGGTCGATGTCAGGACGCGCCGATAGATAGTTCCAGAAGGTAAGGGAGGTGCGGGGTTATGCGGTCAAGGAAAACCTCCTGCAACATCGATTTCGCGTAAGGACAGCCTGTGATGCGGCTCTCTGTTCCAATATGAAACTGAAGAGGTGTCGCGTCGACCGGTTGAATCTGCCGTTCAGCTTCCATCGAACTACCTGTTCTTCGCTTCCCAACTGGTGTTGTTGCGATTGGTATTCATCCTCATGAAGCTCGACTGGGCACATCTTTTGAACGAGCATAGGTTCCGTTTCAGGCGGCAGCAAAAAACGAGCCGGAAACTGGCGGACTTGAGCGCCGGATCGGACCTGCAACCAATGGCGAACCTTGGAGACACTTCCAGGCGAACATGCCCAACTGCAAAGTTTTTAATCTTTGCGTTTTCGGCCGGTAAGCATCGCGCTGACCAGATTCTCCCGGTGACGCCAGCTTGCCAGCAAAACGCCTCCAACATGAACTGCGACACACACCAGCACTGCGTTGGCGCATGCCCCGTGTAGAGTTTCCAGCGCGTCGGAACCCCAGAATGTATTGGTCGTCAGCAACCATCCAGTCACGCCCGTCGCGGTGAGTAGCACAAGAAGGGCAATGATCATTGCCCCACCCGCGGGGTTATGCCCGAGATACCGCCGCTCGCGTCCCGCCGCCATGGCTCTCGCGTATTCCGCAAAAGCGCGCGGCGTCGGTACGAAGTTGGCGAAGCGGGCGTG
>NZ_JARESO010000295.1:0-1007 GCF_046030175.1 Paraburkholderia sp. RL17-373-BIF-A | reverse complement strand
CTTGCAATTACCCACATCTCCAGCGCGAAACCTGGTAACCTGGCATACGTCATGTTCCATACGCACGCGGGATGGCCGGTAAGCGACACGCGGATGATCGTTCGTGGTTCGATCTGGAAGTCCAGGGAAGCGAATTCCAGGACACCAGGCTGCGCCGCCGCTTCGCAAGCCTGCTCGAGAAGCGGTGGGACGGCATAGGGCAGACGATCCCGTTCGCCTGTCAGGACTGGGCTTCGACCAAGGCCGCGTACCGGTTTCTGTCCAATGACCGCGTCAGCGAACACGATATCCTGAGCGGACATTTCCAGGCGAGCGCCGAGCGTGTGAAGGCCACCGATGGGCCAGTGCTTATCCTGCAGGACACGACCGCATTCTCGTACCAGCGCGAGCGTCCCGAACTCATCGGCTACACGGGCAAGACGACCCTGCGCACGGGGAAGAACGGCATGGGCCCGCGACGACCGTTCACGCAATGCGGCATCCTGATGCATTCGAGTCTTGCTGTTACTGCCGATGGATTGCCACTTGGCCTGGCTGCAGTGAAATTCTGGACAAGAAAGCGGTTCAAGGGGGCTTCTGAACTCAAGCGTCATATCAATCCCACGCGCGTACCGATTGAGGAAAAGGAAAGCTGGCGCTGGCTGGAGAATATGCGCCAGTCGACTGAACTTCTCGACGATCCTGTGCGTTGCATTCACATCGGTGACCGGGAAAGCGACATCTACGAGCTGTTTTGCACCGCATATGATCTTTCCACCTACTTCCTCGTGCGTACCTGTGTCGACAGGCTCGCGGGAGATGGTCAGCACACGATCTCCAAAGCCATGCGGCAGGTTCAGGTAAAGGGACTCCATCGCGTCGAGCTTCGCGATGCGAAGGGCCGTCCGATGACCGCGACGCTCGAACTGCGCTATGCGCCAATGACTGTTCTGCCGCCCATCGGCAAGCAGAGCCGCTACCCCGCGTTACAGCTAACAGTACTTCACGCGCAGGAGCGAGATCCTCCG
>NZ_JARESO010000294.1:0-1011 GCF_046030175.1 Paraburkholderia sp. RL17-373-BIF-A | reverse complement strand
GCTGCGCACGCTATTCCTGTGCGATTACTTCAGCAACGTGGAGTTTCGCCGCGAAATGCATACGTTGCTTAACCGCGGCGGATCGGTTCATCAGCTGCAGCGTGCGATCTACACCGGCAAGATCGCGCCTGAGCGTGGACGGCGCCGCGACGAAATGATTGCAATATCCGGCTCGCTGACGGTGTTGACCAACCTGGTGATTGCGTGGAATACGCAGCGCATGCAGACCACGCTTGATGACTGGCAACGCAAAGGACAGGGGATTGACGACGACTGGTTACAGCGGCTGGGGCCGGCGCACTTCGCGCATGTCAATTTCCGCGGAACGTTGAGCTTTCCGGTCGAGCAATATCGCGACATGTTACTGGATGCGGCGGCTTGGCGACGCATCACCGGATCGTAAAGCGGGTCTGAAAAGGAGTGACGATGAACAGCGATACTGAAGCCATCGTCTGGAAGAACGAGATCACGGAGTTGAACCTGGACAACACGCGTTTCGTCGCCGAAGCCGGGCGCCGAGACGAAGCGTGGACGCGAACAGCAGGTGCATAGAGCGGGTTTGCTGGTCACCCGCGACCATGCGCTCACCGCGCGGTCGGATGAAAGCGCCAGATTTTGCATCAGAGGGACTGCATCCGGCAAAATCAAAGACTTCTCACGCCATTGATTTTAAAAGAAAAAACAAGGCAAGCCGCCAGATTTTACTGAGATGGACCCGACGCCTCCCCTTCGGGGGACACTGACGGACTCAACTGGACGTCTGGATGGAGGTTCATCATGGAAATCTATATTCTCGGCATTGATCTCGCCAAACAGGTATTCCAGCTCCACGGGGCCGATCGTCGCGGACGAGCAGTGCACCGGGCGAAGGTATCGCGTGGGTCGCTGTTCGAAGCAGTGCGCACACTCGCGCCCGGAGTGGTCGTGATGGAGGCGTGCGGCACCGCTCATTACTGGGCACGGCGTTTCCAGTCTCTGGGCATCGAGGTCCGCCTGATCAGCCCGCAGTAC
>NZ_JARESO010000293.1:0-1038 GCF_046030175.1 Paraburkholderia sp. RL17-373-BIF-A | reverse complement strand
GCTTTGACTACGAGGGCGTCACTATCAACGCCGACAGCAGTGCGACCCTGGTCTCGCACCCCGACGGCAACGTGGTTCAGGTCAGCCGGCGGCCTGATGCGGAAAAGAAACGCCTGCTCGAACTACGCAACGCGGGGCTGCAGAAGATTCCCGCGGGCCGCATTCAGGGACCGCAGTCATTTCCCGCGGCAATGCTCGGCCTGCAGGAGCCCGATGCGTGGTATGCCTTCGTGAACGAAGCCCTGCCCGCGCTGCGCGACAAGGGCTGGCGCGTCACCATGTCAGGAGAATTCCGCTTCAACGTGATTGAAATCGATGCGATCGATGGTGTGGCCCGTGATGCGGGCGACGGTTGGTTCGACCTCGAAATGGGCATCACGGTGGGCGAGCGCAGCGTGCGCCTGGAACCGCTGCTGGCCGACCTGTTCCGGCGTGACCGGCGCTGGCTGTCAGGCGAACTCGAGAGCATCGCCGATGAAGAGACGATCGAACTTCGGACCGATCAGAACGAACGGCTGCGCCTGCGCGCGGACCGTCTCAAACCGGTCGTGCGGGTGCTGGTCGACCTGTTCGATACCGTCGGCGACGGGTCGCTGCGTATTTCCGAGCTGGATGCGGGACGTCTCGAGGCGTTGAACAACACGGGGCGCTGGCAGTTCCACGGTGACGCATCGATTCGCCAGCTAGCGCAACGCCTGCAGGCGGGACCCGGTTTGCGGGAGGCGCCGGTGCCGCGTGGATTGCAGGCCGAGTTGCGCACCTACCAGCATCAGGGGCTGAGCTGGATGCAGTTCCTGCGCGAACATAACCTCTCGGGCGTGCTGGCCGACGACATGGGCCTTGGCAAGACCGTGCAGACGCTCGCCCATGTGCTCGCGGAAAAGGAAGCGGGCCGTCTTGATCGACCCGCGCTGATCGTTCTGCCGACTACGCTGGTGCACAACTGGCGCGAGGAAGCGCAGCGCTTCTCGCCCGATCTGAAGGTGCTGGATCTGAACGGACCTCAACGCAGGGACCGCTTCGACCAGATCGGAGACC
>NZ_JARESO010000292.1:0-1042 GCF_046030175.1 Paraburkholderia sp. RL17-373-BIF-A | reverse complement strand
GGCCCGCGCCTGGTGTCTTGCCCGATATCGTCGTCTCGGTCACGTTGCGGATATCGAGTGTGGTCGACACCACCAGGTACTCGGCATTCACGTCTGCCTCCGGGTGATCCGTGAGAAAGAATGTCCTGCCGGTTTTCAGGCCGAGCAGGTTGCCCTGGCCCCTGATGCGTTCGTTGCGCGAGAAAAGCGCATGGGCGCGCACACCCGCAAGATAGTGTGCTTCCTCCAGATAGTTGTTCGGCTGGCCCGACAGACCCGTTGCGCCGGCAAGGGGCTGCGAGTAGTCGCCCCAGTGGCGTTCCTCGGCCTTGTGCAGTTCCCCGAACGCATCATGTTCCTCGACGAACTTCTGCGCTCCACGCGTATAGTCGTAATCGACTACGGTCACTCTGGCCGCCGTGACCCTGCGCGACGCCTTCAGTCTGTAGATGGTTTCCTCATCGATGCGCCCACCCTCGCGCGCGTGATAGCGGATCGAGTCATAGGCATTCCTGTGCGGCTCGTGGACACCGGGTCCGTCGCATAACACCAGCCTGTTGTTATCCTCAAAGTAGTAAATCCCCCATTCGCGCCATAGCCGGGTCAGAAAATGGAAGTCGGATTCCCACACCTGCCGTACGAAGTCGCGCAGCGGGTAGCCGCCTTTTAATCCGTGAGCGGACACCTTCACATCAAACAGGACCGGGTGCTCGCGCAGCACGTCCCGCGTGATATCCAGCACGCTCCTGTTCTGGAATATGCGGCTGCGCGAGGTCTTTGTGGTCAGCCACAGGGCGGGACGCACGACAAGGCGGTAGTACGTGTGGCGATCATCGACGCCAGTCATCTCGACTCTGGCGATGATCCCGGAAATCGTCCTGACGCCCGCTCCGACATTTCCGGCGCCGCTATCGCCAGGCATCCCCGGAATGAATGTTCCCTTCCCGTCGAACTCGATCGAGATGGTGATGTCCTTGCCGACCAGCTTGGTGGGGACGATCTGAAACCTGGTGTTGTACTGGGAAAGCCCCGGCGTGTACGTTGTCGCCATGTCCAGCGTGTA
>NZ_JARESO010000291.1:0-1046 GCF_046030175.1 Paraburkholderia sp. RL17-373-BIF-A | reverse complement strand
GCACAATGAGCGAGAAGTCTGAGAAACCAACGGCCAAGCGTATACGGGATGCGCGCCAAGAAGGACAGATCGCCACAAGTCAGGAGGTCAACGCGAGCGTGCTCTTGGCAGTGACATTGTTGTGGATGACGGCGGAGGGGCCGGCGTTGGTGACAGGATTGGCGGGATTGGTCACGGTCACTGTTGCAAGTGTTAATTTACCGATACACAGTGCACTGCAGCAGGTGGCGGATCACTTCGTCATGGTGATAGAACGCTTCGTCTTTGGCTTTGCTGCGCTGCTTGTTACCGCTCTGACGTTGACCGGATTGATCCAATCGGGTTTTCTGTTCGCACCAAAAGCACTGCTTCCATCAGGTCAACGAATTAGTCCGCTATCCAACGTGAAGCAAATTGTTTCAGTCAAGAGTTTATTCGAATTATGTAAGTCCGTTTTAAAGGTAGTAATTCTAGGTTGCATTTTTTTCTATCTGGTCAAGCGATACGCCGCCTCGTTTGCACATCTTCCGTTGGCTGGAGTGGAGGCAGGATTGGCGGTCTGTGTGCAAATGGCGCGTTGGATGTGGGAGATCCTGTTGGGCGTGACGGCCATGTTCGCGGTCGCCGACTATGCTATGAAGCACAGGCAGTTGATCAAGCAGCTGATGATGTCGCGCGATGATATCAAGCAAGAGTTCAAAAATTCGGAAGGCAACCAAGAGGTAAAACACCGTCGGCGGGAGTTGCATCGCGAAGTGCAGAGCGGAAGCTTTGCTGCGAGCGTGGGCCAGTCGTTAGTCGTATTACGCAACCCAAGTCACATAGCTGTATGCCTGCGTTATGTGTCGGGCGAGACACCGTTGCCCCAAGTTCTAGAGATTGGACGCGGTGCGCTGGCGCTGAGCATCGTTGCGTTGGCAGAAGCCCAAGGGATTCCGGTGGTTGAGAATGTACAACTCGCGCGTGCGTTAGCTGCTTCGACGACCCCCGGGGACTACATCCCCGAGCCATTGTTTCAGGCGGTGGCGCATGTATTGCGGGGACTCCAAGACAAGCAGCGAGAAGGA
>NZ_JARESO010000290.1:0-1047 GCF_046030175.1 Paraburkholderia sp. RL17-373-BIF-A | reverse complement strand
CGCTTCATCGACGAGCACGTCTGTCGCATCAACGCACGCAACGGCAAGCGCATTAAGGCCGAGCGCCCGCTGCTTCAGCCACTGCCGCCGCAGCGCACGAGCGACTACGAGGAAACGCGTGTGTACGTCAGCCCGACCGGCGGCTTTGTCCTGCGCAAGGTGTTCTATACCGTTCCGTCGCGGCTGATCGGTCATCGACTGCGCGTGCGGCTGTATGACGACCGGCTGGAACTGTTCCTGGGCGGCACGGCCCTGATGACGCTGCAGCGCGGCCGTCCGGGGCCCAAGGGCAAGCACGGCCACGTCATCAACTACCGGCACATCATCCACGCGCTGCGCCGCAAACCCATGGCGCTGCTCAACCTGGTCTACCGCGACCAGGTCTTTCCGCGCGAGGCCTATCGATTGACCTTCGATCGTCTGCTCGAGCAGCGCACGGAGCGCGAGGCATGCAAGACGATGGTCGAACTGCTTAGTCTGGCCCACGAGCGCAACTGCGAGGCACAACTGGCGCAGGCGCTCGAGCAGTGCCTGGCCGATGGGCAACTGCCCGATCTGGACGCGCTGAGTTCCCGTTTCGAAGCGAAACCCGCGAGCCTGCCGCAGGTGAACGTCCAGCTGGCTTCGTTGCGCGACTACGAGGCCCTGCTTGACCTGCAAATGGAGGTGGCAGCATGAACCACGAATTCGACGCCACCCGCCTGTCGCTGCTGCTCAACGATTTGCGGCTGCCCGCCATCAAGCAGATCTGGTCAGCGTTCGCCGAACGGTCCGACACGGAAGGCTGGCCCGCCGCTCGCCTGCTTATGGCGCTGGCCGAACACGAGATCGCCGAGCGCGATCGACGCCGAATCGAACGTCACCTCAGGGACGCAAAGCTGCTGCCGGGCAAGACGCTGGAGAACTTCGATTTCGACGCGGTGCCGATGGTGTCCCGGGCGCACGTCTCAGCGCTTTGCGCTGGCGATGGCTGGTTGCGCAACGGCACCAACCTTCTTCTTCTCGGGCCGTCTGGGGGAGGCAAATCGCACTTGTCGTCGGCCATTG
>NZ_JARESO010000289.1:0-1059 GCF_046030175.1 Paraburkholderia sp. RL17-373-BIF-A | reverse complement strand
CTGTTCCTTTGGATGGTTCGTCATCGCATGCTCCGAAGAGGAAAGCAGTAACTCGGTGCGCCACCCGCACGCGATGCTGCAGTCAGGGTTGAACGATTTGCGGCCGACGGTCGAACCGTTACGCTGCCAGAAGTGGGGACGGGCTCGCAAGGAAGGGCTTCCGAGCAGCTAGTGCCGGTGGCCGTCATTTCGCGGGCAGGTACTCCGCATCCGTCTCTCCGGCTGCCTGTTCCCAAAATTGTGCGTCGCGTCCTTCCGGGGCACCGCCCTGTTCCCACAATGTTCGCGCGCGGGCACGGATACGGGCGTCGCGTTCGGAAGTGCACTCGAGTTCTTCGACTTGCGCGCCATTTGCATCAACATGAATGCTCACGACATCGTATCCATTGGCGACCGTGGCCCAGTTCGAGACGTGCTGAGTTTTTTCAAATTGTGCGATGGCCGCTTCCACCGCCTCCTGTTTCGTTCCCTGGGCGACCGAGACGCGCATCAGCTCAGTGTGATGCGGCAGGCCCGCATAATCCAGTATTTCCTTGTAGAAGATGACTTCGTAGGGGCGCCGTTCCGAGGCACCACCCTCCACATCGCTCATGGAAATGATACCGACCAGATGTCCGTCGCCGTCGATGACCGCGAGCCTTTGTACATGTGCCGTCCGCATGGTCAGCACTGCGGATTCGACTGAGTCGTCCTTGCTGCACCGAATTACGTCCAACGACATCACTTCGCTCACTTTCATCCGATTGGAGTCACGGTCATCCGCGACGCCGCGCATCGCGATGTCGCGGTCGGTAATCATTCCCAGAACTTTGCCGTCCAGGCACACGAGAAGACAGCCGATATTGTCCCGCTTGAGCAGACGCGCTGCCGCGGCCAAGGTCTCCTCCGGCTCCAGACAGACCGCCGCTTTCATCCGTTCTCTAACTAGCATGGTATGCCCCTTATTAAGGTCAATTGTGAAATAGGTACGCGCGCGCGAACTACCTTGCGGATTGCGGTAGTGGACACGGGTCTGGCCATTTATCGGATGGCCCCGATGGACGAGTGGCCCCGAGCGAG
>NZ_JARESO010000288.1:0-1073 GCF_046030175.1 Paraburkholderia sp. RL17-373-BIF-A | reverse complement strand
AGGTAAGTAGGCCCGGGGGATTTCACCCCGAGCCTCTCGCAGAACCGTGCGTAAACCTCTCGATTTACACGGCTCCCGTTATCCAACCTTTACCCCCAGAAACTGCCAGTGCACAAACTGTCGCGGGTACGCCGTCCTCATCTTGTGCAACCACTCGTCGCTACGCCGTTTATGCCGTCGTAGTGTCTTGTACTTGCATCGGGCCCAGCGGGCGAGCTTGCGGTCGAGATACAGACCGAGCCCCTGCATGGCCGTCCGATAGAAAGCCCCGTAATAGTTCCACCAGCCACGTATCGTGGGATTGCATTGATCGGCCAGTTCGACCAGTGACCGAAACGTCTGACGAGGTAGCCGCCACCCCCGTACTTTCTGTCTCATCCGTTTCAGGGCATCACGACTCACCCCGGGCAGAAAGCTCGTTGAGAGCTGCCCAGACCTGGTCATCACCCTTCGCGGACGAAACAGGAAACCCAGAAATGTGAAGGTCACATTCGGGTAGGCTTGAGTACGACTTCGGTCCCTGCAATACACGATGCCTGACTTCTCAGGATGCATCTCCAACCCGCATTCCGCCAGCCGCGAGGCAATGGCGTGCATGACCTCCTGCGCCTGCGCCTCGCTGCGGCAGTGAACCACCGCATCATCGGCATAACGCGCAAAGGGACATTGCGGGAAGTGTCGCTGCATCCATGCATCAAGCGCATAGTGCATGAACAGATTCATCAGCATCGGGCTGACCACTCCACCCTGGGGTGTACCGCGCACTCGCGGCAGTCTCGCTCCGTCCGCAGTCTCGAACGGCGCTGTCAGCCACCGCTCGATATACAGCAGGATCCAGTCCGCCTTGATGTGCCTGCGCACCGCCTTGAGCAGGAGGCCATGATCGATCTGATCGAATGCCGCCTTGATGTCAAACTCAACAACCCAGTCGTATTTCCAGCAGCGCTCACGCGTTACCGCAACCGCCTGTTTCGCCGACCTCCCCGGCCGGTACCCATAGGAATCTTCATGGAATATCGGCTCGATCATGAGCTTGACAACTGTCTGGGCAATTCGATCAGACACGGTGGGCA
>NZ_JARESO010000287.1:0-1074 GCF_046030175.1 Paraburkholderia sp. RL17-373-BIF-A | reverse complement strand
CAACCGGGTCAGGTTACTGTTCTACGAGCGCACCGGCTTCTGGCTGATGCTGCGGCGCCTTGAGCAGGACCACTTCGTCTGGCCACGTCGGTCACAGGCGGTAATCGAGTTGACGACCGAACAACTGCATTGGCTCCTTGAGGGCATTGACGTTGATGCGGTGCGCCGCCATCCATCACGGCGGTACCGCCACGCGAGTTGAACGCCGGGGCGTTCCCGGTAAAACAACGGGGCGCCTGGACGGTTAGACGGTTACAAATTCCCGTAAACCCATCGCACGCAGTTCTTCGCTACCCTGGGAGCATGAACGAAGACGATTTCTCCCGATTGCCGCCGGCCGCCCAGGCCTATATCCGTGAACTCGAGACACGCAACCGGCAACTGGGCGAACGGGTTGCCCAACTGGAGGAGCAGTTCCGCCTGGCACAGAGCAAGCGCTTCGCGCCGAGCAGCGAGAAACTCGGGGATCGCGTCTTCGACGAGGCCGAACAGATTGCCGCCACCGACGACGATGACGCCGGCGATGTCGAAGACACGGTCGAGCTGCCCGATACTGGCCTGCCAGATGTACCCGGGTCGGCACGAAACAGGCCCGGACGCAAACCGTTGCCGGCACACCTGCCACGTCAGCGCGTCGAATACGACCTGCCCGAAGAGCAGAAGGTCTGCCCGAGCTTCGCCCATGCACTTCACCGCATGGGCGAAGAGGTCAGCGAACAGTTGCAAGCGAGAATGAAGCATGCTCAACGATTCCTTGAACGCGCCGCGCGGCTGCGCGGCTGCAGTATGCCAGCGCTGCTGATTCTCCTCATGCTCACCGTGTTCGTGGTACCGGCCACGGTCACGCCGGACAGCAAGATCGGGCAAATATTGCAGGACGTGCTCCTGTCGCTGATCGTGCCAAGCGGAGCGCTAGCAGTTTCGGACCGTCGCCTAGAATTCGTGCCGCTCGCGCTGGTCGCCGTCGTGGTGATTGCGGTGCGCTGGGAGGGGTGGTTCTTTCCGCCGGGCCTGCCGCCACCCATACGTAGCGAAGCACTGCTCTTTGCACTTGCTCTTCTCATTGCCTTCATT
>NZ_JARESO010000286.1:0-1076 GCF_046030175.1 Paraburkholderia sp. RL17-373-BIF-A | reverse complement strand
TACGGCAGACGGTTGGCTTCGGCGATCGCTTCCTCGAGCTTGTCGAAGCCGCGAATCGCGGCGATCGGGCCGAACGGCTCGTTGTTGAACACGTCCGATTCGAGCGACACGTTGGTCAGCACGGTCGGCGCAAAGAAGTTGCCTTCCGAGCCCACGCGCTCGCCGCCGGTTTCGACCTTGGCGCCGGTCTTGCGCGCGTCGTCGAGCACCTTGCTCATCGCCGTGAGACGGCGTGCGTTGGCGAGCGGGCCGAGCGTGGTGCCTTCGGCGAGGCCGTCGCCGAGCTTGAGGCCTTCAGCGTGCTTGACCAGCGCCGCGGCAAATTCTTCGCGGATGCTGTTGTGCACGAGGAAGCGCGTCGGCGAGATGCAGACCTGACCGGCATTGCGGAACTTCGCACCGCCCGCGGCTTTCACGGCGAGCGCCACGTCGGCGTCTTCGGCCACGATCACCGGCGCATGACCGCCCAGTTCCATCGTCGCGCGCTTCATGTGCGCGCCGGCCAGTGCGGCCAGTTGCTTGCCGACCGGCGTCGAGCCGGTGAACGTGACCTTACGGATCACCGGATGCGGAATCAGGTAGCTCGAAATCTCAGCCGGGTCACCGAACACGAGGCCGACCGTGCCCGCCGGCACGCCGGCTTCGACGAAAGCCTGCAGCAGCGCGGCCGGCGATGCCGGGGTTTCTTCCGGCGCCTTGACGAGGAACGAGCAGCCGCACGCGAGCGCGGCGCTCAGCTTGCGCACCACCTGGTTGACCGGGAAGTTCCAGGGCGTGAAGGCGGCTACCGGGCCGATCGGTTCCTTGAGCACCAGTTGCTGCGCCGCGAGGTTGCGCGACGGCACGATCCGGCCATAGACACGGCGGCCTTCGTCGGCGAACCATTCGATGATGTCCGCCGCCGCCAGCACTTCGACGCGTGCTTCGGCAAACGGCTTGCCCTGTTCCAGCGTCATCAGGCGGCCGATGTCCGAGGCGCGCTCGCGCACCAGCGCGGCGGCCTTGCGCATGGTCGTGGCGCGCTCGTTGGCCGGCACTTTGCGCCAGGCTTCGAAGCCGCGCTGCGCGGCGGCCAG
>NZ_JARESO010000285.1:0-1081 GCF_046030175.1 Paraburkholderia sp. RL17-373-BIF-A | reverse complement strand
TGTAGTGGTCAAGTTATTTCGGACAGGCAGATAGGTTCTTTCACTGTCGGTTTCGCCTCGTAGGCAGCGGGCGACAGATAGCCCAAGGTCGAATGTAGGCGTACGGCATTGTAGAAGCCGACGATGTACTGGTTGATGTCGCGCCGTGCCTCGTCGTGGTTGGCGTACTGACGCTGCCACACGCGCTCCATTTTCAGGTTCAGGAAGAACCTCTCCATCACTGAGTGTCCCAGCAATTTCCCTTGCGGCTCATGCTGCAAACCACGTGATGCTGCTTCAGCAATGCCTGGTACTCGTCACTCGCATACTGGCTGCCCCTGTCCGAATGCAGGACCAGCCCCCGCGCTGGCCGACGCTGCTGCAGCGCCATGGTCAGTGCCGACATGACCAGTCCGGCCGGCATGGTGGGAGCCATAGACCAGCCGACTACCTTCAGCGTATGCCTGCTGTCGGTCGTCGAGACGAACTTGCGCTTCCAGCTCGTGCGCAGGCCTGCGTCGCGCATCAGCGTACGCACCGGTAACGACCAATACGTAACCCTTGCTCCCGCAGCGCATGCATCACACGCCGGCTGCCATAGCTCGCGCCGCTGGCGGCGAATGCTGCCCTGACGTGGGTCTGTTCCTGCAGGCTCCTTGCGCTCGGCCTGGCACGCCGGTGTGCGTAGTAGCCAGAGCGGCTCACCCGCAAAACCCGGCAGGCGTCACTGACCGATACGGCCTCCTGTTGCAAGTGATTTACCAAGCGGTAAGTCACTTCAGTTCCCGGGCAAAGAAGGCCGATGCTTTTTTTAGCAGTGCGTTGTCCTCTCGCAGCTGGCGGTTCTCTGCTTCAAGTTGCCGGATGCGCTGCTGTTCAGCTGTCAGCGGCTTGCCCTCGCCGGGGCCGCCAGCACGTTCCGCATCGTACTGCGCCACCCAGCGCCGCACGGCTGTCTCAACAAGGTCCATCGACCGGCTGACTTCGCTGACCGATAACCCCTGGTCTCGTACCATCCGTACCACTTCCAGCTTGAAGCTGGCGTCAAATTGTCGGCGCCTTCTTGTCATCTATTGTTTTTCCTCGTCGATTTAGGATTGTC
>NZ_JARESO010000284.1:0-1088 GCF_046030175.1 Paraburkholderia sp. RL17-373-BIF-A | reverse complement strand
GTTCGCCCAGTGCCGTCATCCCGTGCTCTTCGAGTTTCGTGATCAGCGTGCCGATCGACTGGCCGCTGATCTGATAGTCGCGCAAGCGGGTTCCCACCGACATGCGTTCGAAGAACACCCGCGTCGCCGTGATCGCCGCACTGATACGTTCGTCCTCGCTGCCCTCGGTGATGTTCCAGACTCGTTCGGCGTACTGCAGCAACTTCCCGCGTTTCGACTCGCGGCGCACGCTCAGCATGGCCGGCAGCACGATGGCGAGCGTCTGTGCGTGATCGAGTCCGTGCAGCGCCGTGATCTCGTGGCCGAGCATGTGGGTCGCCCAGTCCTGCGGCACACCGGCGCCGATCAGACCGTTCAAAGCCAGCGTTGCCGTCCACATCAGGTTGGCTCGCACCGCGTAGTTGTGCGGCTCGGCAAGCGCTTGCGGGCCGACTTCAGTCAGCGTGATCAGCAGGCCTTCGGCGAAACGGTCCTGTACCCTGGCGTCCACCGGGTAGGTCAGGTACTGCTCGACGATATGAACGAACGCATCGACGACACCGTTGGCAATCTGTCGCGGCGGCAACGAGTAGGTCGTGGTTGGATCGAGCACCGAGAAGACCGGATAGGTCGCCTCGCTACGGAACGGCAGCTTGTCGCCCTTCGCGCGGTGGCTGATGACGCCGCCATTGTTCATCTCCGAACCGGTGGCGGGCAGCGTCAACACGCTGCCGAACGGCACCGCGTCGCGTATCTCGGCCTGCTTCGCGAGAATGTCCCACGGTTCGCCGTCGAACTTCACCGCGGCAGCGATGAACTTGGTGCCGTCGATCACCGAACCGCCGCCCACCGCCAGCAGAAAATCGAAGTTCCCCTCACGGGCGAGCGCGACCGCTTCCATCAGCGTTTCGTAAGTGGGATTCGGCTCGATGCCGCCGAACAGGTGCCACGCGCGCTCACCGAGCGCCGCCTGCACTTGCGCGAGCACACCGTTGTTCTTGATGCTGCCGCCGCCGCAGGTAATCAGCACTCGCGCGTTGGGCGGGACGTGCGCATCGAGTGCGGCGATCTGGCCTTCGCCGAAAATGATTCGTGTGGGGTTATGAAAC
>NZ_JARESO010000283.1:0-1098 GCF_046030175.1 Paraburkholderia sp. RL17-373-BIF-A | reverse complement strand
ATTGACGATGATCTGGCCGTTTAGTCTGCTGCTGACCCTTGGACTCTGCACATCTGTTTCCGCACAGGAGCTGCGGTGGTACCAAGTGCCCGTTCCGGAGTCCGCAACATTACCGACCTTACACCCCGAGAGCGGCCCGAATGTGCGGAGCGCCAATGCGGCCACATCCTCGGCCGCGTCGCTTGCGAGGTCAGTGGCACCAGAAGCGCAGTATTTCGATGAGTTGATTGCCGGTGTGGCCCAGAAGTACGCGGTCGACCCAATGCTGGTACATGCCGTAATCCGTGTGGAATCGAATTATCAGGAGGCGGCCGTGTCTGGTAAGGGAGCGATCGGATTGATGCAGGTGCTGCCAGCCACTGGCATACGCTTCGGAAAAACGGCGCTCGATAATCCGCGCGACAATCTGGAGGCAGGCGTCGCTTATCTTAGCTGGCTCATGCATCGCTTTGATGGCCGACTGGATTTGGCTTTGGCTGGCTACAATGCGGGGGAAGGGGCAGTCGCTCGGTATGGCAACGCCATCCCCCCCTATGTCGAGACTCAGACGTATGTGCGTAAGGTCCTCGCCAACTACTCAAGCGCGGACAAGCAAACGGCGGTGAAGTCGCTACCGGCCATGTTGCGGGATGCGTCAACGTTGACCCAACAACGCGGGAAAAAGTCGCGCGGTTTCGGCGAAATCGTTCGCTTGTTTATTGGGGGACCCCAGCGCGCCACCTGCGACCGTGTGGTTGGTGTTGGTGCGATTAGTGATTCTCGATGTTTTCGGTCCGACGGAGTTTGGGGCCAACTATCGAGTGAACCCCAGAGGTCGGGTATGAAGACGGCGGCAAAGTGAGGAGCTTATTCATGGTTTCATCCAATGGAGGGCTACACGGCACCCCCAGCCAGGTGCCTTCGCCTCGTACGACAGGCTGTATCGTGACAGCACGGTCATCGAGGCCGGATGCCGGGCGCATGCACAGAGGTGGCCGCTCAGATCCGGACAGTTGGATAAGTTGTCGCGCGGAGTCGCAATTGGTACAGCGGGGGGCGTCTGGGATCTTGGACTGTGTGTGCCGCTATTCCGGCACTCTCTCGCTATTCGATCAGGCC
>NZ_JARESO010000282.1:0-1121 GCF_046030175.1 Paraburkholderia sp. RL17-373-BIF-A | reverse complement strand
TACGCCGTCCATGCTGGAGAGCAGTCTTTCGATCTGCTGACCTTTGAAGTAGTTGAGCTTCTCTTCTTCCTGTCCCGGCGAAGACACCAGTTGCCCACTAGGAAACAGGTCTTGAATGGTAGCAGTCTTGCGGCGCGGTAGACCGTGGTGGCGCAATACCTCCACGGCGTCGACAATGCGAGCACTTTCGACTTCAAGACCCACACCCTCTTTGCTTACCGTTTTGTTGACGGGAATCTCATTGTACATAAGCAAGGCGAGCATCTGGTTGGCCTCAGCCTCATCCAGATTGCTGTAAAGCTCGCGCTTACAACCACCGAGCAACACTACTCCGCACAACAACAAGAGCCGGAATTTCATTGCATATTAACCAACTTGTTAATGGACTGCGTGATTGAGCCCGCAACCTTAGCAGTCAATTCCGTACCCACCATCATTTGGGTCAATTCGAATTGCGCTCCTAGGAGGGCATCCGGCGAATTCGTCGGACTCGGGCCGCCAAGCAAATCGGCAAATTGCTGTTGGGCAGTACTAGACGGCGCCACAGCAGGCGACTGACTCACCGGCGCAAGGGCCGAGGAGATGTTGGCGATTGAAGAGATATCCATGTCACAGCTCCTTATTGGGGTTGCTCCAACAAGCTACGCAAAACATCACAGTCAGTCGGCTCGAGGGTAGCGAGCCGCGCTGCGGCTGCCCTACGATGCCCCAAACCAAACAACAGGACGGACTCGGTTCGGGCCAACTGCAGAGGCTCATCGATCATGTCAGGCAGTGCAGAAAGAATGTCGCGCATCTCGACGCGCAACCCATGGTTGACTGCAGCGAAGCCGGCTTCGACAACTAGACGTACGATAGAGGCCGATGAATCCATAATGCTCATCCAATTTTTGAAATAATGCCCATCAGCATGTCTTTTACCGCCTTCAATACGGAACTCTCATAACCGACCATCACCGAGTACCGATTCATTTCGAACTGCGCTTTAAGCATATTCTCTGGATTGTTAACAACGTCCAACTTCATCGCCGCCTCCGCATCGTTGGCAATACGGGCGCTCTGACTACCCATTTGGGCTGCAATATTATCGAGGTTCATAGTGTTACCTGTTCGGTTACATA
>NZ_JARESO010000281.1:0-1132 GCF_046030175.1 Paraburkholderia sp. RL17-373-BIF-A | reverse complement strand
GAACACATAGTGCAGAAACAGATTGGCCAGCAACGGACTGATGACTCCGCCTTGCGGTGTGCCAGCGTCCCGCTGCTGCGTAGTGCCATCTGCCAGACTGACCGGAGCCCGAAGCCACCGCTCAATGTACAGAAGCGTCACCCTGCACTTCGTGTGATGCCGTATCGCCTTCATCAGCAAAGTGTGATCGATGGAATCGAAGAACCCCTTGATGTCAAGATCAAGCACCCAGGCGTATTGCCAGCAACGCACGCGCGCCATGGCCACTGCCTGATGTGCCGACCGGCCCGGCCGGTAGCCGTAAGAGTCGGGATGGAAGCGCGGTTCCAGTTGTGGCTCAAGACGCTGTTTGACCACCATCTGAGCCACCCGGTCCGCGACCGTCGGTATCCCCAACGGTCGCACACCGCCACCTGCCTTCGGAATTTCCACACGTCTAACCGGTGGAGGTTGGTAACTTCCCGAGGCCAGTCGATTCCAGAGTTTATAAAGGTTGTCAGCCAACCTCGAATCGAACTCCTCAATCGTCTGCCGATCGACTCCAGCAGCGCCCCGGTTGGCCTTGACCTTCTTGTAGGCCTCCCACACTTCGCGCTTGGAAATATCAAACGGTTTGGCATGCCGAGACAGATCCTCCCGTTGCCGGTTGTCTGCCTCGTCTTGCCGGACAACGTCGCCCCTTCGGTCCAGCCCCATTACAGGGCCTTCCTCCCTACTACGGACGACTCCGCCCCTGTGCCGCGCATCGGTACTCAGGCTCTTGCAGGGGCTGCCTGCTTGAGCTTCTCCCTTCGCATCGCGACGACAGGTTCCTACGTTCCTCATTGAAGCCTGCGCTGGCGTCACGCCACCTTCATGCCGGACGCCAGACAGCCCGTCAACAGGCTCCGTCTGTCCTTGTCCCGGGGCATCCATACCCCCCGGTTTTGGCGTCATCATGGGGTTTCGACACGTCATCAGTGGTTCACTCGCGTTCGTCTCACCAGCACTCATCTGACAGAATTTCTCTCCGCCTTTTCCTCAACGCTCACCACGCGGACTCTTTACCCACGCAGCTTGAGGTGATTTGAAGCCAACTCCTGCAAGCCGACTTCGAGGGGCCCGCCCTCATCTTCAATAAAGCATTGCTCAC
>NZ_JARESO010000280.1:0-1136 GCF_046030175.1 Paraburkholderia sp. RL17-373-BIF-A | reverse complement strand
CCCTCTGCTTTATGGCCTCGAGGCCATAATCACGAGAATGGCAGCGTCGAGTCCTCGCATCGCTATCTGAAGGATCAGCTCGATCAGGCCCTGGAGTTGCGAGGTCATCGCGACTTCGCGGACCGCGCCGCGTACGACGAGTTCGTGCGCGGAGTGGTAATGCGCCGCAACCGGCGCAATGCAGCAGCGTTCCAGATCGAGCGCGAACACCTGCTGGACCTGCCTGAGCACCGTACCACCGACTTCGTTGAGGAAGAGGCGCGCGTGACCCGCTGCGGCACGTTCACCGTGCGTTGCGTCCTGTACAGCGCGCCGTCGCGGCTGATCGGTCATCGCCTGAAGGTACGCCTCTACAGTGACCGGCTCGATTGCTATCTGTCTGGCGCGCTCGTGCACAGCACAGCGAGAGCCACGCACACGAGCAAACGGCGCGGTCGCGGCATCGACTACCGGCACTTCATCGAATCACTCAAACGCAAGCCGCAGGCCTTCAGGGGCCTCGCGTTCCGTGACGATCTGTTTCCGCGTGAAGCCTACCGGCGGACCTGGGAACGGCTCGAGGTAGCACTGACGCCGCGCAGCGCATGCAAGACCATGGTGGGCCTGCTTGAGCTGGCAGGAAACCACGGCGTCGAGGCGCAACTGGCGCTGAGGCTCGATGCATTGCTCGAACTCGGTGAACTGCCCGACCTGAAGGCGCTGTTCGATGAGTTCGCGCCGCGCCAGGCCGAGTGTCCGGTGGTTGTCGTCGACATGCCGTCCGCCGCGCTCTATGACACGTTGCTCGATGAGGAGGTGCTCGCATGAACGCCGCCTACGATGCAGGCCGTATCGCGCTGATGCTCAACGAATTGCGCCTGTCAACCATCGGCCGGTTGTGGCCGGACTTCGCCGAACGCTCGGACAAGGAAAGCTGGCAGGCCTCCCGGTTACTCGGTGCATTGCTCGAACATGAACTCGCCGAGCGGGCCAAACGCAGAATCGAGCGTCATCGCACCGAGTCGCATCTGGATCCGACCAAGACGCTCGCCACCTTCGACTTCGGCATGGTGCCCATGGTCTCGAAGGCGCATGTGATGGCGCTGGCCACCGGCGATTCGTGGCTTGAGAAAGGCGCCACGATCCTCCTGTTCGGC
>NZ_JARESO010000279.1:0-1142 GCF_046030175.1 Paraburkholderia sp. RL17-373-BIF-A | reverse complement strand
CCCGGCGCGTGAACGCGCCAGCTCGTATCGATTCGGGGTGTCAGTTGGAGACGTGCGTGCAGAAACTGGGTTCGCGGTCGGGCAGATTTGCCCGGAGCGTTATCGCCGTCGTCTGGAGACCGGCCTGATAATTAAGCGTACTCCTTATCGAGAGGCAGAAACTACTTATATCTCGGGTGCTCTCTACTGTCCTAACGCTGGATGACCGCTTTAGTGCGGGCCAGCCATCGCAATGTTCTGTGCGGCTGTGTGCTGCTAGCAGATATCTCGGTTGACGAACAACGACACCCCGAAGGCAGGGAAACTGAGTTCCCTCGCGTTTGCGGTGCAAGCAGAGGGCCACGGTCCAGTTTATGTTTATGATTGTGACGGTCTGGCGAGTTTTGTATCGTTGGACGTTTTTTTGGGGAGCCAGAAATGCATGGAACCAGAACAGGCGCTGCCCGCTTACACGTCGTTGCTGTTGCTGTCTCGGTCGGCGTGCTGGTACTTCAATCGGCTGGTGCCCAAGCACCAGGTCCTCGCACAGGACACGCAGTCGGTGTAAAAGCCTTTCGACACATCCAGGCACGCGTCGCCGGGATAGCCCCCTCGCACAACAGCGTGACCTTGCGCGACGCGGGCGGGGAAATGGTCGTGTTTGAAATCAGCCCAGATATTGCCGACGTAAAGACGTTACAAATCGGCGATACGGTCAATATTGCGTATAGAAACGCAATACTGACTCGTATGGACAAGGTGGCATCGGGTGGCATCCGCGAGCGAATCGAAACAGAAGTCTTGCAGCCAGCGTCGGATGGAGAAGTCAGTTCGACCCGAAGCGTGGAGTTCGTGGCCACGGTGCTAAAAATCGACCGGAAGAACCGGGAGGTCACACTGCGCGGCCCGACTCAGACACAGGAGTTCGATGTTGCCCCGACGTTATCGCTCGACAGCCTGAAAGTTGGCGATGCCGTTCGCGCAGAATTTATCTCCCCCGTTGCCGCTTCGGTTGTCCGCGTCGGGACTGCTCCTCAGTGAGCAGTGTCGCAAGGCAACTGTCTCTCCGGCAGATTGCCCGGATGGTTCGCTCGGATTGAACGAACTGCGCCGGAACGAAACAAATGGGGGTGACGCGCCCGGACTGGGCATCGTCTGGCGGT
>NZ_JARESO010000278.1:0-1144 GCF_046030175.1 Paraburkholderia sp. RL17-373-BIF-A | reverse complement strand
CGGTTCCTACGCGGAGGGAACCAGCAGGGCGCCTTCGATAGTCTGCTGGCGGCTGTCCGCGAACTCGACGCGGCGAATCGGGGCCAGCCTCTGGCCGCGCTTGCCGGCCAGATCGGGGAGCTACCTTTACTACTTGGATGGAAGCGACAGGCCGCCTTCGATAGGCTGCTGACGGAAGTTCGCCAACTCGATGTAGTCGATCGGGGTCAGCCCCTGGCCGCGCTTGCCGGCCAGATCGGGGAGCTACCTATACTACTTGGAGGGGACCGCCAGACCGTCTTCGAGAGTCTGCTGACGGAAGTTCGCCAACTCGATGTGGTCGATCGGAGTCAGCCCCTGGCCGCGCTTGCCGGCCAGATTGGAGGGCTACCTGAAGGGAACCGGCAGCTCGCCTTCGAGAGTCTGCTGACGGAAGTTCGCCAACTCGATGTAGTCGATCGGGGCCAGCCCCTGGTCGCGATCGCCGGCCAGATCGGGGGGCTACCTGAAGGGAACCGGCAGGCCGCCTTCGATATCCTGCTGGCTGCTGTTTGCGAACTCGACGTGGCCGGGCGGGGCCAGCCCATGGCCGCGCTCGCCGGCCAGATCTGGATGCTACCTGGGAACCGGCAGACTGCCTTCGATATCCTGCTGGCGGCTGTTCGCGAACTCGACGTGGCCGGGCGGGGCCAGCCCATGGCCGCGCTCGCCGACCAGATCTTGAGGCTGCCTGGAGGGAACCAGCAGGCCGCCTTTGAGCGTCTGCTGGCGGCTGTTCGCGAACTCGACGTGGCCGAGCGGAGCTTGCCCCTGGCTGCGCT
This sequence comes from Paraburkholderia sp. RL17-373-BIF-A, assembly GCF_046030175.1. Taxonomy (NCBI): domain Bacteria; kingdom Pseudomonadati; phylum Pseudomonadota; class Betaproteobacteria; order Burkholderiales; family Burkholderiaceae; genus Paraburkholderia; species Paraburkholderia sp. RL17-373-BIF-A. The sequence continues at coordinate 344 of NZ_JARESO010000278.1, read as the reverse complement.
CGCCGGCCAGATCTGGATACTACCGGGAGGGAGCCGCCAGGCCGCCTTCGAGAGTCTGCTGGCGGTTGTTCGCGAACTCGACGTGGCCGGGCGGGGCCAGCCCCTGGCCGCGCTCGCCGGCCAGATCTTGAGGCTGCCTGGAGGGAACCAGCAGGCCGCCTTTGACCGTCTGCTGGCGGCTGTTTGCGAACTCGACGTGGCGGGGCGGGCCCAGCCCCTGGCCGCGCTGGCGGGCCAGATCGGGGGGCTGCCTGAAGGGAACCGGCACGTCGCCCGCGATAGTCTGACTGCTGCGTATCACTCAAGCTGAGAACGGTAATGACCGGTTTAGACGGCTTTGTCAA
>NZ_JARESO010000277.1:0-1178 GCF_046030175.1 Paraburkholderia sp. RL17-373-BIF-A | reverse complement strand
CTGCAGGCCTCGGCGAGCAGCGCGGCGGCTTCACCAATCACAGCGACATGCCGGGCCGAATCGATCGGGTGATCGCGGGAGGTGAAAGCGGCGGCGACGCGCGGCCGATGCATCCGGATTGGGTGCGTGATCTTCGCGATCAGTGCGATGGCGCTGGGCGTCCCCTACCTGTTCAAGCAATGGGGAAGAGTGGGCGCCCGGCGAAAATTGCGGCGGACCGCTGACGCGGACCGCGCGGGTCGCGGACTATTGGGACGGCGAGTGGGAATTCAGCACCATGACGCCGGGTTCCGCTGAAGGGATGCACTGCAATGATGAACCTGTGCTCTATCGCTGCGGCAAGAAAGCGGCCGGCCGCCATCTCGACGGCCGCACGCATGACGAATTCCCGCGAGGTGTTGCATGAGTAAATTACTCAACAGCGTCGCCGGCGGGCAGCCGATCGGCCTTCACGTTCGCGTCAAGCTCTGCTTCGAGGCGGGCAGCATCGGCAGACTTCAAGGGACGGTCGCGCATCTCTGTGTAGCCGTCGCCGTCGATGGTATAGGACCAACTCCATCTGCCTCGCACATCTTGACCGGCGTTGATGCTGACGACGTGTCCGTTGCGGATGTGTTCCCAGTGCGGCACGGATCTCTCCCAGATGGTTTTCGAGGAATCCTAGCATGAGCACAGTCATCACCCCTTGTGGCATATATCGCTATCGGCTGACGCGCCCAGCCGAATCAATGTCGCCCGAAAAATCGAATGCGCTGTTCGTCATGCTCAATCCGAGCACTGCCGACGCGCGGCTCGACGATCCGACCATTCGCCGATGCCGCGGCTTCGCGAAGCTGTGGGATTGCAATGGTCTGGCAGTCGCCAACCTGTACGCGCTGCGCTCGGCAGACCCAGCCGCTCTTTGGTCCCATCCGGATCCGGTCGGGCCCGATAACGACGACTACCTGTGGAATTTCGCTCGCGAGTGCGGCGACGTAATTTGCGCATGGGGCTCGAATGCCAGGCCAGAGCACGCCGCGCGCGTCGCCAGCATCATGCTCGACGCCGGCGCGCGCCTTTGGTGTCTCGACACGACGAAGGACGGCTCGCCGCGTCATCCACTATATATGCGCAACGATCAGCCGCTAATCGCATGGAGCCCCGCAGCTGTCGCGGCATCCGCAGAGAACGGGGACAAC
>NZ_JARESO010000276.1:0-1184 GCF_046030175.1 Paraburkholderia sp. RL17-373-BIF-A | reverse complement strand
CAGCACGCTCACGTCGCGTACACCGGCGTCGATGATGAGACCCTGCGCGCCGCGCGCCTTGAAGCTCGTCGCCAGCAGGTCGCCGAAATAGCCGTCCGTGCAGTCCGCCGTGACTCCGGCGATGACGATATCGCCCGGCTGGATCTGTTCCGCCGCGACGTGCAGCATCCAGTTGTCGCCCGGCTGCAGCAGCACCGTGACGGCCGTGCCGTGGGCGCGCGCGCCGGCATAGATCGGACGCATATAAGGCTTCAGCAGACCGACACGACCCATTGCCTCGTGCACGGTGGCGGTTCCGAGCGCACCGAGCTTCGCGGCGACGTCGCCATCTGCCCGCTGGATGTTGCGATACACCACACCTAGTTCATACATGATCAATGTCCCTTCGTCTTCAATGCCGCATCGAGGCGCGGATAGACGCGGCGTGCGTTACCTTCGTAAATCCTGTAGCGCTCGTCCGCATCGATATGCGCGGCCTCGATGTAGCGTTTCGTGTCGTCGAAATAGTTACCCGTCTCCGGATCGATACCGCGCACGGCGCCGATCATCTCGCTTGCAAACAGGATGTTGTCCACCGGAATCACGCGCGTGAGCAGATCGATGCCCGGCTGGTGATAGACGCAGGTGTCGAAGAACACGTTGTTGAGCAGATGATCTTTCAGCAAGGGCTTCTTCAGTTCTTGCGCGAGTCCGCGAAAGCGTCCCCAGTGATAGGGCACCGCGCCGCCGCCGTGCGGAATCACGAAACGCAGTGAGGGGAAATCGCGGAACAGGTCCGACGTGAGACACTGCATGAACGCGGTGGTATCGGCGTTCAGGTAATGCGCGCCGGTCGTGTGGAAGCACGCATTGCAGCTCGTGCTCACGTGGACCATCGCGGGGATGTCGTACTCGACCATCTTCTCGTAGATCGGGTACCAGTAGCGATCGGACAGCGGCGGGCTGGTCCAGTGACCGCCCGACGGATCCGGGTTGAGATTGATCGCCACGTTGCCGTACTGCTCGACGCATTTGACGAGTTCGGGAATGCAGGTGGCGGCATCGACGCCCGGACTCTGCGGAAGCATCGCGGCCGGGATGAAATGGTCGGGGAACAGCTGGCTCACACGGAAGCACAACTCGTTGCAGATCGCCGCCCACGTACTGGAAACCTGAAAATCGCCGATGTGATGCGCCATGAAACT
>NZ_JARESO010000275.1:0-1209 GCF_046030175.1 Paraburkholderia sp. RL17-373-BIF-A | reverse complement strand
CTGGTCTAACCCAGCATGCCGGTCAACGTCACGATCACCGCCGACGAACTGAAAGAGCTGCTCGCCGAACGCGATGCCGCTCGTGCGTTGCGAGAAGAACAGGAGGCATTACGCGGCGCCCTGCGGCTCGTGACAGCGGAACGCGATCTCGCCGAGGAACGACTCCGGGCCTACCGTCACGAGCTGTTCGGCGCAAAGAGCGAGGCACGAGATTCGGATCAACCCAGCCTGTTCAACGAAGCCGAGGTGCTCGGCGCGAGCAGCTCACCTGCTCAGGAAGATACGCCAGAATCGACGGTCGGCGCACATACGCGCAAGAAGCGGGGCCATCGCAAGCCGCTTGATCCCAACCTGCCGCGCGACGTGGTGCGGCACGAGCTGCCTGAGGCTGAACGCTTCTGCATGAACGATGGTCACGCGCTCGTCGAGTTTGGCGTGGAGATCAGCGAGCAGCTCGACGTGATTCCGGAGCAGCTTCGCGTGATCCAGCACCAACGCGTCAAATACGCGTGTCCGTGCTGCGATCTCGGCATCAAGGTGACGCCGGCGCCGCCTCGCATCATCCCTCGCGGCCTGTTGAGCGAATCGGCGCTTGCATGGATCGCCGCCGGCAAGTATCAGTTCGGGATGCCACTGTATCGCCAGGCCGGTCTGCTACGTCGCTTCGGCGGCGACATCTCGTCGAACACGATTGCTGCGAGCATGGTCCGTGTGGGTCTCGGAACGCAACCCGTGATCAACCTGATGCGCGATGCGTTGCTCGATGCCGAGCTGATCTACTGCGACGAGACGACACTCCAGGTGTTGAAGGAAAAGGGCCGTCGACCGCAAACGAAGAGTTATCTCTGGGCGCAGATGACCGATTCGGGCGTGCCCATCCGATGCTTCACCTATACACCGGGGCGTGGCACCAGGCTGGCCGACAAGCTGTTCACCGGGATCCGCGAGGGCGCGGTCATGATGACCGATGGCTACGAGCCCTACAACGACATTGCCCGGCGTCACCAGCTCGTGCACCTTGGATGCTGGGTTCACCTGAGACGGTACTTCGTCAAAGCAGAGGACAGCGTACCAAAGGCTGCCCGAACGCCCGATCTGTTGGCGACGCGCTTCATCAAATTGATCGGCAAGCTGTTCGCGGCCGAGGCGCGCAGTACGACGTGGGCCTCACAACGACGACAGCGGTTGCGACGACGATACAGCGCGCGC
>NZ_JARESO010000274.1:0-1211 GCF_046030175.1 Paraburkholderia sp. RL17-373-BIF-A | reverse complement strand
ATCGGCCGGTTCGCGTATGTGGTAAATTCGAACGGCAACACGGTGTCGATGTACACGGTGAACACGGACGGCTCCCTGTCCCCGCTCGGTAGCCCCGTGGCAACCGGAAACGAGCCATCATCGATCGCGGTGGCGCCATCCGGCCAGGCCGCGTATGTGGAAAATGCCAGCAGCCGGACGGTTTCGATGTACACGGTGAATATGGACGGCACCCTGTCCCCGCTCGGCAGCCCCGTGGCAACTGAAGCATCCCCAACCTCGATTGTGGTGACACCCTCCGGCCGGTTCGCGTATGTGGTAAATTCGAGCGACAACACGGTTTCGATGTACACGGTGAACACGGACGGCACCTTGTCTCCGCTCGGCAGCCCCGTGGCAGCCGGAGACCAGTCATTCTCGATCACGGTAGCGCCATCCGGCCAGGTCGCGTATGTGACGAATGTCGACAGCAACACGGTTTCAATGTACACGGTGAACACAGACGGCACCCTGTCGCCGCTCGGCAGCCCCGTGGCAGCCGGATTAACGCCGCGTGGAATGGTGCTGTCGCATTGAGGAGGCGGAGTGAAATACGTCCTCCGCGATGAAAGCTGCTATTGATGGCTTTGTCAAGTTAGGCAAAACGGGGCATGTTTTCCCATTTAGATAAGGTTTCCTCATTAATTTTCGCCGGGAAGTTGCACACCTGCCCAGTCGTACCACGCAAGCAGACGCGCCCCGAGTTGCTGGCGATGACAGCTTGGCTTGCGTTCATCCGGTGCCGGGACAACGCGAAGTGTTGACGGAACGGACCCAAACGCGAGAGAAACGCCTGCGTGCGCCGGGGATCGCGGAAGCCCTGCATCTGACGCTCTCGCCGGCGCGTGGGCTGGTGGCTGTTTTCCGCGCGGTTATTGACCCGGGCAGAAGCTTTCACGAAGACGTGCTTCACGTCAGCCAGCTCCGGCACTTCTGCCTTCGCCGCCGGATAGCTGCGTAGCTGATCGGTCCCAATCTTTCTGGGCACGCCGTGGGCGCGCAGCACCCGCTGGAAGAAACGTTTGGCCGCCGCCGTGTCGCGGCGCTTTTGCAGCAGCACGTCCAGCTCCGTGCCGTGCTCGTCCACCGCGCGCCACAGCACGTACGGCTCACCTTGCAGTTCCAGGAATACCTCATCCAGATGCCAGGTTGAGCCCGGCTTGCGGCGCACGGCTTTCGCGCAGCGCGCGAAC
>NZ_JARESO010000273.1:0-1229 GCF_046030175.1 Paraburkholderia sp. RL17-373-BIF-A | reverse complement strand
TACCAGGATCCAGGTCATCGGCAGCATTGAGCATCGCGGCCGCCAGCGCACGCAGCGCTTCTGGCACCACGCCCGGCCGTCATGGTCCTTCCACTCCTAACAACCCGAAACTGGCAACCAGTTGACCCTCAGCATTACGAAACTCCGCGCCGCTTCAGGTTTACGTCGTTTCGTAACAATTCGTGTCTGCGTTCGGGCGCCGTTTTTTGCGTAAGTCCTGTCTGTATTGAATTCGGTCCGCACGACTTAGGATTCGTGGGGCTTTATTCTTTCGTAAACCCAATTCGCATTCAGGGCAGTATTATCCGCTCGCGGCGCTTCCCCCGCGCTGTTCCTTCGGTCATGTCGTCGTGGATCTGGCCGCAGGTTGTGTGCGGCTCTTTTTCTTCCCGATACACCTCATTAGCCTGCGAAGAGTACTTACACCATGTCTGTCGTGACTGCACAAACGTTTGCAAGAGCTTTTTTCGGTAAAGGTTGGGTTGATGGGCAGGAAATCCGTTTCGCGGGCGGAACGCACGAAGCCTTCCGGCGGGGTGCGGACGGGAAAAGCGTTCCCACTTTTAGCAGGGAGGTCTTCCGGCGCGTCACCGCCAACGAAAGCATGGGGAAACTGGCGGGAGACTTCGATATTTCTTGCTCACGTGGGACAGTGACTGCGACGATTACCCTGTTGACTGCATTTATTGGACTGCTCATCGAGCGGGTTTGCAAGTGCATCAGCAGCCACCAGAAAGAAGACGTCGTAACGCACGCGGTGGTCGATCTTCAGAAGAAGATCTCCGATACAGATTTCCAGATCGACGGGCTGGGTAATCGTTCTGTTTCAATAGGGTTGAAACACGGCGGTGAGCTGGCGGTTTCGGAGGACACAGACGAGAACGGCACAGTCCTCACCATTACTGTGAAGACTGGCGCGACCTCTGACTCTTTTGCCATCGAGGGTGGCACCATCAATGACCTCGGGGCAGTTCTGGAACAGGACATTGTTCGCCACGAGGCAGATCACCATCTGTACGGGGAAGCCGTTAAACGCATCCCAGGAGTGAAACAGGTTTTACTCCGAGGGGGCAAGTTGGACCTGACGGGGGAGAGCCTGAGCGGGATGGACCTGAACGGGGTGGATCTGAGCGGGATGAACCTAATACAAGCGGACCTGAGCGAGGCGAACCTGAGCGGGGCGAACCTGCGCGAGACGAACCTGAGCAGGGCGAACCTGAGCCTGGCGA
>NZ_JARESO010000272.1:0-1237 GCF_046030175.1 Paraburkholderia sp. RL17-373-BIF-A | reverse complement strand
TTCAATGCCCATAGATGCTGGCGCAAGCGGAGCGGTTTAGCTCAAAGAATTTTTAGCGAAGCGGACGCGGATTTCGCGCCGTGCCTGCGCTCATCCCGGTGCGCCGCTTCCGCTTCGCTAAAAATCCTCTGCCTTAGCAACATTGGGTTTAATACCGGTTTTCCGGGGAAAATGGCTTCGCGCCTCACTTTTCACGTGAATTGTACGACACGATGCCGTACAATTCCGGCATGATGTCACCGGATCCCACCATGGCTACTTCTCCCACCCAGGCGCGACTGGAAGCGCGCATCAGCCCGGAAACGCGCGACCTGCTGCGACGCGCAGCGGAACTGCAGGGTCGCTCGCTGTCCGATTTCGTCGTGTCGGCCGCCCAGGACGCCGCGCTGCGCGTGATTGCCGAGCGCGAGGTCGTGCAGCTTACGCTGGACGACCAGGCGCGCTTCGCCGCAGCGCTGCTCGAGCCGGCTGAACCCGCCGACGCGTTGCAGCGCGCCTTTACGCGTCGCCGGACGCTGCTGGATCCCGCGGGTAACGCGTGAGCGGGAGCTTTCACGTCGCGGCACTCGACGGCGCACACGCGCGCGAAGCCTTCGACAGCGGAGTTGATGCGCTCGACCGCTATCTGCGGCAGCAGGCCACCCAGGACCAGCGCCGCCGCGTGAGTTCGTGTTTTGTCGCGCTCGACGGCGAGCGCATCGCGGGGTATTACACGCTGGCGTCGGCCAGTGTCGCGCTGGGCGATCTGCCGCAGCTGGTCGCCCAGCGCCTGCCGCGTTACCCCACCATTCCCGCCGTGAGAATGGGCCGGCTCGCGGTGGATCTCGCGTATCGCGGCCGGGGACTGGGTGCGGCGCTGCTCGCCGACGCGCTCGATCGCGTGCTGCGCGCGGACATTGCCGCCTGGGCGCTGCTCGTCGACGCGAAGGATGATGCCGCGGTGGCGTTCTACCAGCATCACGGGTTTGTGGCCTTTGCCGACATCCCCCGTACCCTGTTCCTGCCGGTTACGACTGCGCGCGCCGCGCGCGATCGCAGCTGAACGCGATGGCGAACCGTGCGCAGCAACTCGACCTGCCGCCGCCGCGGAGCTACTGTTAGTGGCGGAGCAAATCCGCTTATAAATGGCGGCGCAAGGTTGAGCGATTGAGTCAACAATAAGGGGGCCGTGTGGCCCCCTTGAAGTTGAAGTGATGTGCGACGAAGCCGTCAGAATGGAGGATCGTCGGGTTTTGGC
>NZ_JARESO010000271.1:0-1277 GCF_046030175.1 Paraburkholderia sp. RL17-373-BIF-A | reverse complement strand
CAAAGCCCTGGCGACTGATGCTGGATGGGAATTCACACGTACGCGGTCCGCGCCGTGAGTGTCGTTTCCTGCTCACGCGCTGCCGTCATCACCACTGGCTTGAACACGCATGGAAGGGACACCCCTGATGTCGTCAGTTTTCTATGACCGGGCGCAGATCGCGGACTGGTTAGGTTCCCACACGGTCGCGAAAGCGCGCGATTACGTCCACGCGGTATCGAAACTGCACTGGCAGGACAACACGCTCAGCGGCGAGGTGCAGGGGACCGCGCGTCGCCCGTATGCAGTGGACGTGCACTTCTACGAGGCGGAAGAAGGTCCGTGGGTCGAAAGTGAATGCTCGTGCCCGGTCGGCTACGACTGCAAGCACGTGGCGGCGCTGCTGATCGCAGGCATGGAGAAGATGCCGAAGCCGCAGGTTGGCGTGCGGCCCGAAGTCATCAGCTGGCTGGAGACGTTTCGCGCCAGTCTCGCGTCGAGCGCGCCCAATGCAAGGAAAGCGGCATCGAAACCAACCCATACACTCGCTTACGTGCTGGGCTGGTCGCGCTATCACCAGCGTCATGAAGTGGAGATCTTCAAGGCGCGCCGCAACACGGACGGCACGATCAGATCGATCGACGACGCTTGGCATAACGTCGAGGCGGCCCTCCTGAAGCCGCCGAAATTCGTCACGGACGATGATCTGGTGATCCTGCGGGGACTGTGGCTGGGCCGTAGTCGCGAAGATTACGGCAGTTTCGTGTTGCGCGGTTCAACCGGGGCCGACGTGTTGCAGAAACTGACTGTGACGGGCCGCCTGTTCACAGCACCGACAGCGAATCATGCTTCATCGCCCATGCGTGTGGCCTTGTCCGAGGGACATGCTCGTCCGGGACACATCGAATGGCAGCCGCAGCCGGACGACTGTGTACGACCGGTACTGCGAACCGAGCCCCCATCCACGATGCTGCTGGCGACCGAGCCCGCCTGGTACATCGACACACAGGCTGGCGTTGCCGGCATCGTGCAGTTGCCGTTGCAATCGTTGCAGGCGCAGCAACTGGCCGCTTATCTGGCGATGCCGCCGATCTCGCTGACCGAAGCGCCGCTCGTGGGCGCCGTGCTGCGGGAGATCGTCCCGGAACTGCCACCGCCACCCGCGCCCAACTCATCAGAGCTGCGCATCATCGATACCGAACCCGTGCCGATCCTGTCACTCGACACACGGCCCCTGTATATGGCTGGATTTGGCAAGTATGACCATCGGGCGCCTGTGCTCGATTTTGCCGCGGTCG
>NZ_JARESO010000270.1:0-1282 GCF_046030175.1 Paraburkholderia sp. RL17-373-BIF-A | reverse complement strand
GTTTTTAGTTACCGATTGCGGTCCGACCTGTACGGACTCGCTTATACGTCTGTAGCCGCAATCGCTAACCAAAAAACCCTCTGCTTTACGGGTTCGAACCCGTAATAACTGGCTGGTGATGATGGTCGCCTTTCCCGCCGAGCGGTCATCGATCATCTCGAGCAGATCGTTTCGGACCAACGCGTCGAGGGGAGCCATTCCCCAATCCTCCAGCAGGAGCACGTCAACGCGGGCGACCTGCAGCAGCCATTTTGTGAAGCCGCCATTGCCGTGCAGAACGCGAAGCTCCTCGCCAAGTCGCGGCACGCGCAGATACAAGGCCGAATGCCCGCGCCGGCAAGCGTATTGGGCCAGGGCGCACGCGAGCCACGATTTCCCAGCGCCGGTTGGACCGCTGATGAGCAGGCTATAGCCGGCTTCGACCCAGTCACCGAGCGCGAGACTCGTGAGTGAGCGCGGATCGACGCCACGGCCAGCGCGCGTGTCGAGATCTTCAATGGCGGCTTGCGGATACTTGAGGCGCGCCTGCTTGAGCAGTCGGGTACGTCGGCGATCATCACGCCAGCTGGCTTCCCGGTCGACCAGCAGTGACAGGCGTTCCTCGAAGCTCAGGCTGGCCGCACCGGGCTGCGTCAGTTGTTCTTCCAGGCCGTCAGCGAAACCGTCCAGCTTCGGGGTGCGCAGTTGCGTCAGTGTCTGTTGCATCATCATGGTGGGTCTTCTTTATTGGTAGTAGCCGGGACCGCGTACATGCGCGTGGCTCGGGCTGATCCAGTCGGCAGGCGTTGCCACTGCAGCGCGGTCGCGGTTGTTGATCAGGATGTCGCGCACGTGGCGGTAACGGTGCACGCCCAGCTCCAGTGCTAGCGCACAGGCGGTTTCGAGACGTTCGCGGCCATAGCGACGTGAGAGCGAGAGCAATCCGAGGCACGCCCGATAGCCGTGTTCCGGATGGCGTTGCTCCTGCAGCAGCCGGGTAACAAGCGCGCCGGTCGCCGCGCCGATCTGCTGTCCCCAATGAATCAGCCGCTGCGGCGTCCATTCCAGATGAGCGCGGTGCGCCGCCGGCATGTGCTCGACGACGGTGGTGTAGCCGCCTGCGCGGTCGTTGCGTGCGTGGCTGGCGACACGGCGACCTCGATGCAGCAGTTCGACAGCGCCCGCCGTAATGCGCGCATCGAGCTTGATACCGACCAGCGCGTGCGGCACGCTGTAGCGGTGTTTGTTGATCTCGACGTGATAGTCGATGTGTTCTGTGGTTGACCACAGAAAACATCTTGTA
>NZ_JARESO010000269.1:0-1305 GCF_046030175.1 Paraburkholderia sp. RL17-373-BIF-A | reverse complement strand
AAATCGAACGCTCTCATTCACCTCCGACGATCCGGTGTGCTTTGCTGTAACCGCGCGGTTGCTTAAAATCGACAGGGCTAGCGGTTTTTCGATCACGTCAACGAAAGATATCAATTACTATCCCACCCTTCATGCGTGGTCTCGTTGTGGTTAAGCCGCAGCTGCACTGCGGCTTCTTTTTTGCGCAACTTGTCGCGCTTCTCCGGAAATCTCGCCTCACCCTCTATCAATTTTGACGATATCGTGTCCGCGCCCCCGTCATCCTTTCGCACGCACCCAGTCCGCCGTCCACTGAAACCGCTGCCCGCGATCATTTTCATGAGTCGCTGGCTGCAGGTTCCGCTCTATCTGGGTCTGATAGTGGCGCAGGGCGTGTACGTGTTACTGTTCCTGAAGGAAGTCTGGCACCTCATCACCCCCGCCACCACGCTTGACGAAACCACTATCATGATGGCGGTGCTTGGCCTGATCGACGTGGTAATGATCTCGAACCTGCTGATCATGGTGATCGTGGGGGGTTATGAAACCTTCGTCTCTCGCTTGGGCCTCGAAGGGCATCCGGATGAGCCCGAATGGCTCGACCACGTCAACGCAGGGGTGCTGAAAGTCAAACTGTCGATGGCGCTCATTGGTATCTCGTCAATCAACCTGCTCAAAACCTTCATCAACCCGGACCAGCACACCGAACACGCGGTTTTGTGGCAAGTCATCATCCATGTGGTATTCCTGCTGTCGGCGCTGATCATGGCGTGGACAGATCGTCTTACCACGCATACGCACCCGGCGCACGTTCATGGCGAATCCATCGCGTCCTTTAAGACGAGTGACTGAGCGTTGCGGCCAGAAAGGGGGGCATTTGCAGTGAACACCCGTCCGCTGATTCAGGGAGATTTAGTCGCGTGGAGAAGCCAGCAACCAGCTGTAGGAGCAAGTGATCGTTATGTCACTAATAACAAGCAATACTCTTTTTAGAGCTTTCGGCGGCCATTGTAAGGATGACAAGATTGGTACTTCACGCTGCGCCACAGTCGTTCGATAAAAACGTTGTCCCGCCAGCTTCCCTTGCCATCCATCGACAAAGCGATTCCGCGCGAGAGGACCGCGTCGGTGAAGACCGTACTGGTGAATTGGCTGCCTTGATCAGTATTGACGATCTCAGGCAATCCATATTTTGCGAATGCTTCTTCGAGCGCTGCTACCGCATGCTCAGCCTCCATCGTGATCGCGACTCGGTGCGCTAAAACACGGCGGCTGGCCTAATCGATCACAGCAGTGAGATAGACGAAGCCGTGTGCCATAGGCACG
>NZ_JARESO010000268.1:0-1309 GCF_046030175.1 Paraburkholderia sp. RL17-373-BIF-A | reverse complement strand
CATCCCAGTTCCGCAACGGGCAGAGATGCCCGCTTCCCGGCATGTCCGTCATGCAATGACCAAATGTTGGCGAAGGATATATTTCGACGTCCGAAGCCAATCGCCTGACAACGCAAGAGGTAATACTAGACGCGGACACGGTGCTCTCCGACTCTTCCCCAATGAAACGATTATGGCTCGCACTCACGTCGCACTCCATCAGGTCATGGCCTGAATTATCTGCCACTCTGATGACAACGATGCCAGACCACCTCGATGACGCGCTGCGCCGCCATACAGGCTAATTGTTGCCGGCCAAGCGCTGCTAACTGTGCGGCCTGTTGCGGCTCACGTTGCCGCCGACAAAGTCCAGCAATGGCGTCCTCCAATATCAGTTGCAGTTCGCATCTCACCCGGCCCAAGGTATCAGCGGCCAAGCGATCTTCGAGATCGGTTATCGCGTCCATTCAAGGCTCCAATATCAGTGTCGAAATGGCAAAAATATCAGTTGCTGACCATCAATGAGTGAAACGCCCGCAGCACTGATGTCCACGATCTGTGTCCCACCTAACGCGGAACTACCGACCGTCAGCCGAATGCCGTTCGCCAGCTCCAGAAACGGGGAATTGGCACTACCGCCGACAATGGAAATCGCCGCCGGAAAGTAATCGGTGGTCCGCACTGCGGCGGCAGTTGCACTGACAAAGCGCATAGGCGTGGGCGATCCAACTTGGGCGTTCCACGAGGCCACTAGGCTCGTGAGCACTTCCAGCCGCTCTGGCTCGAATTGTCCGGACAGCATCCAACCTCGCTCGCTACGCACGGCGCTGACGCCTGTCAACAAGTTAGCTGCCCGCAACTTTGACAACAACTGGCCCAATTCATCTGCAGTGCGGTTGGAAATCTGCCAATCACGCAACCCAGGAATTCTGTCCAGCGCATCGACCAATTCAGGGAAGCGCGCATCGTTTCGCACCGGACCATCAATACTGACACTACCATCGGCGCTTAACATCAAGAGAACGTCGTTATATCCATAGTTGGCCAGCAGAGCGCGGACGGAGCGCTTCAGGTCCTCGTCACAAACCATTTCCTGTTGTAGTCGCACACCGTCTGCGTGAAGTTTCTCGATGAGCGAGCTCAATTTGTTTAAATCGTGGCACCGACCTGAAAGCATCAATGTCTTGTCATCAAGCCAACGTGCATCCAGTCGAGGCTCTACACGCATAAGACTCGAGAGCAAATCACGTGGCGTTGGGCGACGGCCGGACGGCGGGGTATGGTGCAATAGACGGGTCCCGTCATCTGCAAACCAATACAACGCAGGAAC
>NZ_JARESO010000267.1:0-1314 GCF_046030175.1 Paraburkholderia sp. RL17-373-BIF-A | reverse complement strand
CTTATCGTTCCATTCGTGCTCGAGCGTATCGGCGACCAGGCGGTTATTGGGGTCAACGAGCATGAATCGTCGTTGTGCCAGATCTGCCGCGTACTGCCCGCGTTCGACGGCCCGCAGACGTAATCGGTCTGCTTCGTTGTGCCGAGTTTCAATCTCTCTACGGATCTCCAGCGCCAACTCAACCGCGGCTGGCGTCACCATGGCGGCGACCAGTGCACCGACTGCTTCATCAATGGGCGCTCCTGCAATTGACTGGCAGCAGGGCTCCCCACGAGCGCCTTGTGCGCGATCGCAGATATACCATGCCTCCTGCCGTCCGCGACGCGTGGCATACCGGAGCCGGAAGTGCCGGCCGCATAGTCCGCAAACCGCACGCCCCTGGAGCAGAGCCGCGCCCTCTCTGGGCGGTGACGCTCGCGCAACCTCATATCCGCGACCATTGATCTCGAGAATCTTGAGATTCTGCTGAAACTGTTCCGGCGTGATGTACCCGGGATGGGCGTCCGGGATGCAGGCTAGCCAGTCGTCACGTTCGCGCTTGCGAGGCACATTCTTACCGTCAGCAGTTCGCCGGTAATACCGCCGGCCGTAGACGTAAGTACCGGCGTAACGCGGATGGTTCAGCGTGCGCAGCGCGGTCGACGCGGTGAGCGGCTGGAAGGTAATCAGCTTCTCGTTGCGCATGCGGGATGGAAAACGAAGACCTTCATTCTTGAAGACCTTGACTGTCTGACTGGCCGAGCCTATCCGTGAGAACGTTTCGAAGAAGTACGCGATTGTCTCCCTGACCTGCAAGTCTGGGTCAAGCACCACGTTGCCGAGTTCGTCGTACACGAAGCCAGTCGGGAGTGGACAGCGATACTCGCCACGGCGCGCCTTGTTCAGGATTCCTCCGCGCAATCGGGCTTTGATAACGTGGAGCTCCGCCTCGCTCATCGTACCCTTGAGCCCGAGAAGAAGCCTGTCGTTGAAGGACCCAGGGTTATAGACACCATCCTCATCGAGAATGAGCGTATCAGCGAAGGCGCAGATCTCCAGCAGGCGATGCCAGTCGGCATTGTTTCTTGCCAGGCGGGACACCTCCAGGCCCATGACGATGCCCGCGCGTCCCATGCCGACATCCGTGACCAGTCGTTGAAATCCTTCCCGCCAGGACGCCGATGCGCCAGACTCGCCCTGGTCGCTATCGATGGTAATGATCTGGTCGTCGCGCCATCCAAGCGCGGTCGCACGCCCACGAAGGGCATATTGCCGCTTCGTGCTCTCGACGTTCTCGACGACCTGTCTCATCGACGACTGCCGGACGTAAAGGTA
>NZ_JARESO010000266.1:0-1346 GCF_046030175.1 Paraburkholderia sp. RL17-373-BIF-A | reverse complement strand
GCAATGCTCTCAACTTAAGCCCCATTCCATCAAGCGACCTTGTACGCGAGATGGAGATGGGGTTTGGCTTTTCTGGGCGGTCGTGGGTAAGAGCGCGAGGGCTGGATACGACATCGGGCTCCGTGGATGGCGGGCATGAGATCGGCGAGCCGGTTCAGGCAGCGCTCAATCCGTAGCAGGCACGCGCCGAGGATCGGCTTGAGTGCGCCCAGCGCGTATAGACGGTTTGGATGACTGGTGTGGTCGTCTTTGGCTGGATCGTCCAGGTCATTGAGTAGCGTACACAGGTTATCAGCGACGGTTTTCGCACCGAAGTCCTGCTGCAGCGCCAGGTAATCCAGGCCGGTGACAGCCTCAAGCCGCAGTCGGTGCTTCAGACGTTTGAACGCTTCCTCAATACGCCAGCGTTGATGATAGAGCGCGCCGAAAGCGCTGGCCGGATAACGTTCGCGCTCCAGCAGCGAGGTCATCAGCACACGCACGCGGCCGCTGGGCGTGACGTCCCGGATCAGGCGCACGGTGGTAGGCGTGCGCGCCAGTTCATAGTCGCGGGCATCCTCTTCGTTGGGCGCGCCCAGTGTCACGACCTGCTCGGCCTGGCCGCTGCGCGCAAACGCGCTTACACATTTCCATCCTCGGGTATCCACGCGCAGGCAGAAGTGGATCTCGCGCTGCGCCAGCGCAGCCACCATCATGTTGCCGATATAGCCGCGATCAAGCAGCAGCAGATCGGTGTGCGGCTGAAGCACATCCAGCGCTTCGAACAGCATCTGCCGCTCGGCGCCGTCGGCCGGATGGAGCGCGGCATGCAACGTCAGTTCGGGCCCCGGCAGGAACAGCGCGAACGCGTAGTGATCGGCGCGCAACGCATGGCCCTGGCGGGTCGCCACCCGCAGCCGGGTGCCGTCGGCTGCGACCGGCCTCAGGCCGTTCCAGCGCATCGAGTCAATATGGGGTTGGGCAAGCTCAATCAGACGTGCGCGGGCCCGTTCGAACAGCTCGGCCGACAGCCCCCGGCGCGCCTTGCTGAAGGCCTGTGCACTGACGCCGCGGGTACGCACGCCGCATTCGCCGAGCTCACCAAACAGGCCATCGAGCTCGGCCTGCACGCTCGCGCACATGCCCGACATCATCAGCGCGGCCATGCGCGGCAATGTCAGTGTGCGATTGCGGGTGAATGCAGTGGGAGAAAGACGCACGCGCTCAGCGAGCGCCGGATCGAACAGGAAATCGGAGAACTCAGCCAGGAGTTGGGAGGACGCTGGTATTTGAGTTCATATCGTCGATTTATCAATCAGTTATGCGATGAAGTTTACAGATCGAACGCCCCGTATACAAGCCCTTTC
>NZ_JARESO010000265.1:0-1348 GCF_046030175.1 Paraburkholderia sp. RL17-373-BIF-A | reverse complement strand
CATTTCTTCGACGCGAAGGAATGGGCGTTCATTCACGCCGCGGTCGACCGTCTGATTCCATCGGACAGCGAAGGCCCCGGCGCCGTCGAAGCGGGCGTGCCCGAATTCATCGACCGGCAGATGGAGACCCCGTATGCGCATGGCGCGCTCTGGTACATGCAGGCCCCGTTCACGCAGGGCGCGCCCGAACTCGGCTATCAGTTGAAGCTGGTGCCGCGCGATCTGTACCGCCTCGGCATCGCGGCAGTCAACGCGTACTGCACGAAGACCTATGGCCACCCCTTCGATGCGCTCGACGCCGCCACGCGCGACACCGTGCTCGGCACGCTCGAGAAAGGCAAGGTCGATCTCGCCGACGTGCCGGCCGAGGTGTTCTTCGGACAACTGCTGCAGAACACCCGCGAAGGCTACTTCTGCGATCCGGTCCACGGCGGCAATCGCGACATGGGCGGCTGGAAGATGATCGGTTTTCCCGGCGCGCGCGCCGATTTCATGGACTTCGTCAATCAGAACGGCGCGGCCTATCCGTATGGCCCCGTGTCGATCGAAGGAAAGCGCACCTGATGTCTACCCAAACCAAACCGCACGTCGACGCGGTGATCGTCGGCTTCGGCTGGACCGGTGCGATTCTCGCGAAGGAACTCACCGAAGCGGGCCTCAAGGTCGTCGCGCTCGAACGCGGCGAATACCGCGACACCTATCCGGACGGCGCGTATCCGAACACGATCGACGAGCTGACCTATAACGTGCGCAAGAAGCTGTTCCTCGATCTCTCGAAGACCACTGTCTCGATCCGCCATGCGCCAAACGATACCGCCTTGCCGTATCGCCAGTTGGCCGCGTTTCTGCCGGGCGAAGGCGTCGGCGGCGCGGGGCTGCACTGGTCGGGCGTGCACTTCCGCATCACGCCGGAAGAGCTGCGCCTGAAGAGTCACTACGAGGAACGCTACGGCAGGCGCTTCATTCCCGAAGGCATGACGATCCAGGATTACGGCGTCAGCTACGAAGAACTCGAACCGTACTTCGACTTCGCCGAGAAGGTGTTCGGCACCTCGGGCCAGGCGTACAAGGTCAACGGCAAGGTGGTCGGCGACGGCAACGTGTTCGAAGCGCCGCGCAGCGACAACTTTCCGCTCGCCGCGCAACTGAACACATATTCGGCGGAGCGTTTCGGCAAGGCCGCGCGCGAACTCGGGCTGAATCCGTACCGTCTGCCTTCGGCGAATACATCGGGTCCGTACACGAACCCGTACGGCGTGCAGATGGGGCCGTGCAACTTCTGCGGCTTCTGCAGCGGCTACGCGTGCTACATGTATTCGAAGGCCTCGCCGAACCTGAACATTCTGCC
>NZ_JARESO010000264.1:0-1360 GCF_046030175.1 Paraburkholderia sp. RL17-373-BIF-A | reverse complement strand
CTCCCGAAGTGGGCTGCCGCGATAGCTTGCCCGCGGCCTCGACTCACATCATTTCGGGGCTGCTCAGTTTCGTTCCGTCGGAAAAGCGGGCGAGTCTGTAGGGACTAATGTCGAACTGCGGCGCCTCGTCCATTACCAACCGGCTCACGAGCACCCCTGCGCCTGGCCCTAATCCAAAGCCGTGTCCGCTGAAGCCGGACGCGATCACGAGACCGGGTTTCGCATTAACCTTCGAGATGACGGGAACGAGGTCCGGCGTCGTGTCGATCGCGCCCGCCCATGCGTGAGCGATCCGCAACCCCGACAGTTCGGGAAACACGCTGGCCACGTTTTGCAGCGCACGTTCGAGCCATTCGGTATCAGGCCGGGGATTCAGCACCCGTGTTTCTTCGAACGGCGAGACGTCATCGTCGCGCCAGGTCGCGCTTGCCTCCGGTCCGTGGAAGAAGCTGGCACCGACGCGAATCTTCAGTTTTTTCTTCAGCTTGCTGCGGAACATGGTGCGGAACTTCACCGAATGCCGCAGGTTTTGTGGCGCGAGCTCCACACGTCCGTGGCCGGGAACCGCGATCGTATAGCCGCCGTCCAACCGTCGCCTCAGCGCGAAGTTAGGCCCGGAGAAACAGCCTTCGATAACCCCCGGCGCCTCAGCGGTTCGCAACGCCGTTCCCATCACGTTGATGGATGGCAGATCGATGCCGTGATGCTGGCAGAACAACGCGCTCCAGGCGCCTCCCGCGAGAACGACGGTGTCGGCTGCGAGCCGGCCGCGCTCCGTCCAGACGCCAGAGACACGCCCCGCACTCATGTCGAGACTTCGTACCGCGCAGTTCTGATACACCATCGCGCCGAGACCTTGCGCGCCGCGAGCAATCGCAGGCGCGGCTTTCGACGGCTCGGCGCGCCCGTCAGAGACAGACCACAGACCTCCAGCCCACTTCGCACGTCCGGACGGAATGCGCGCTGCCAGTTCGCGCGCACTGAGGATCTCGCTGTTAAAGCCGACTTCCCGGGCGCGGGCAAGCCACGACTCCCATTGCGCGATGTCAGATTGATGCTCCGTGCCGTACAGAATGCCCGCCTTACGAAACCCAATATCCTCGCCCAGTTCTTCGCTTAGTTCGCTCCAGCGCTTGAGGCTCTGCATCGCGAGCGGCAACTCATGGAGGTCGCGGTTCTGCTGCCGCACCCAGCCCCAATTGCGCCCCGACTGCTCGCAGCCGATGACGCCCTTTTCGAGCAGAGCGACCTGGAGGCCGCGTCGCGCCAGTTCATACGCGGTGCTGACGCCAACAATGCCGCCGCCTATTATCGCGACATCGCATCGCTCGGCGAAACCTTCGCTATTCGTGACTTCGTC
>NZ_JARESO010000263.1:0-1384 GCF_046030175.1 Paraburkholderia sp. RL17-373-BIF-A | reverse complement strand
GATGGCTGTCCCGAGCACGCTGAGGACGAGATAGACAATGAGTGACAGGATTACGCCGGCGAAAATGGCACCCCATGACACGCGAGGCAGGCCGGTTTGAGTGGCAAGAATCTGCATGATGGCGTTTCCCAGGTTGAAGGCTGTTCAAACGCGGTCTCAACAACTAAGAAATCCGAAGCTTCGACCGCGCAATAGCGACGCAACAGGCGTTCCCGGGAGACTTGGATAGCACAAACGGCGTCACGGTCCGGCTCCGCGTAGACGCACATCGTAAGTGGATTGCGCGACGGTTTTGGCGGCATGGGGGGCTGGGTGCGGGGCGCTCGGCTTGCACCTCTGAGGCGGAATAATCGGCTCGTATCATGGCGGTGTCTGTTGCGGCTATTTTGCTCGCCGTGTTGAGCGTTCTCTCTTTTTCGCACCTCGCAGTTTCGCTAAAGGCGACCAGTATTTCAACATTGAGCAGGTCCCGCCGCAACTTCGAAGCTAGGCACAATGTCGCATGGTGTGCCCGCATCACCGATGAACGGTGCGACTCTGCAACGGCTGCGTGCGTTAACGTGGTTCGCCGCATTCGCTCGGTTAGCCAGGCACTTCCCACCACGGCGTCGCAAAACTGGCCGTCGAATCAAATCACGATTCCTGGCTGCGGCAGACCTTCCGGTGGGGTGAGAAGCGCCAGTGGCCGGCCGCGTCCTTTACTGCGAGCGCGCCATAGTCGTAAAGCACCTCGCAAGCGGTGGCGGGTCTCAGGCCAGTTATGTCCTCAATAATAAGAAGCGTACGCGAGGCTGTGTCCACGCCCACGGGAGCCACAGTGTCGGCGCTGAGGCCAAAATCTTCCGTCTCCGGGTTGTATCGGTTCGCGCCTGCGCACGGACGCTCGCCATGCGCGGCATACTCCGCGAACTCGTGGAGGTGCCAATCCAGCTCTGGAGTATTGACAGGAACAGGCATCGCCGGGGCTCGTTTTCCTGCCTGGTATAAATGTCCACGGTCCAGGCTTAACCCCAATGCCTGCAGCGCGCGAAGCGCCTCGTCGCCGTCATGATATGAGCCGAACAGCGCAACGATAACTTGCGGCATGCGGTTCCTCCATACGTCATCAGCTGATGCGCACTCAAGCGCGCAAGGGCTATACCTGGCCGGGCAAGCGCGCAAGCAGCATGACTTCCAGTTCGTCGTACCGTCTGTGTTTTGGCGCAGCGCCTATCTCTCTCGCCTCTTATTCCGGTGCGTCTTCGTCGCACATTTCGTCGTGCTGTTCGTCGTCCTCGGACTGTAGGATAGGGGCAGCATTGTCCGGCGTCGCTGGGTCACGGTCGCCGTCTGCGATATCATCCGCGAGCTTGTCCTGGTCATCTTTGCGGCTGACACCGCGTGC
>NZ_JARESO010000262.1:0-1388 GCF_046030175.1 Paraburkholderia sp. RL17-373-BIF-A | reverse complement strand
GCTTGCGTATTCCACGCAAAGAGAACAGCCATTCCACGGCAAAGTGAATCGTGATTCCACGGCAAAGTGAACAAGGATTCCACGCCATCGCGAACAAACGGAGCGCAGCGACGCGGGACCTTTACCTTTTTACTCGGACTGCGGCTTTGCGGTCAATCGACTGCGCGTCTTGCGCAGCGATTCGCCGGAGAGCGTGATGCGATGGGCGTTGTGCACCAGCCGGTCAAGTATCGCGTCGGCGACGCTGGGTTCGCCGATCGCCTCATGCCAGTGGTCCACCGGGATCTGGGAGGTTGAGCGTGGAACGGTGCCCGTGACGGTCGTCAAGAACCTCAAGCAGATCGCGCCGCGCGGAATCGGTCAGCGGCGCCATTGCCAGATCGTCGAGAATCACAAGATCCGTCTTGGCAAGTTGTGCGAGCCATCGCGCGTAGCGCCCGCTGCCGTGTGCGATCGCCAGTTCCTCGTTCAGTTTCGGCACGCGCAGATAGCAGGCGGAGAACCCCTGGCGGCACGCCTGGATGGCGAAGGCGCAACCCAACCAGCTCTTGCCGAGCCCGGTCGGGCCAACGAGGATCAGGTTCTGCCTCTCCCGAAGCCACTCACCGCTCAGCAGTCGGGCGGTGAGCGCCCGGTCCAGGCCGCGGGCGGTGCGATAGTCGATGTCCTCGGGCGAAGCGTCGGGAACCTTCAATCTGGCCCGGCGCAGCCGGGCTGCCGTTTGTCGCGAGTCACGTTCACTGGATTCACGCTCGACCAGCAGCCCCAGACGTTCTTCAAAGCCCAGCCGGTCAATGCCGTCCTGGGACTGTTGCTCGGCAAGCGCCGCCGCCATGCCGGACAGGCGCAGCGCGTGCAGTTTGTCAA
Organism: Paraburkholderia sp. RL17-373-BIF-A; assembly: GCF_046030175.1. NCBI lineage: Bacteria > Pseudomonadati > Pseudomonadota > Betaproteobacteria > Burkholderiales > Burkholderiaceae > Paraburkholderia > Paraburkholderia sp. RL17-373-BIF-A. Next base: position 521 of record NZ_JARESO010000262.1, on the reverse strand, counting down.
CAGTGGGGTGATGCAGCATATAGACTCCCTTTCAGCTTCAGTGGTAGTACGAAGGCCCGCGCACATTGGCATGCACAAGCGGCAGGTCGGCCTGCCCGGTGGCGGGTTCGGGCTCCCGGTCCAGGCCGTTCTTCAGCGTCGAGTCAATGAACTTGTAGTTCGGCGCTTTCAGATCGATGGCGCGGCGGCAGGCAGCTTCGAGCCGGTCGCGCCCGTAGTCCTTGCCCATGCGCAGCACACCCAGGCAGGTGCGATACGACTGCTGGGGGTGCTTGCGGGCACCCAGCAGGTGCTGGATGACGGCCGCCGTATGCGGGCCGATGTCGGCGGCCCAGTTGCGCAGCCGCTCCGGATCCCAGCCCTTGGCGACAGCCAGGTGCTCCGGCGGCATGTGCGCGTCGATCGTGGTGTGATAGCGACGGTGAGCGCTTTTGCCGTGAGCGGCAATGCGTTGGCCGCGATGGAATATCTCGACGGTGTTTGTCGTGTGGCGCACGTCGACCTGTTCGCGCGCGTAGCGA
>NZ_JARESO010000261.1:0-1394 GCF_046030175.1 Paraburkholderia sp. RL17-373-BIF-A | reverse complement strand
CCGGCTTCTCGCGCTTGCGCGCCTCGCCGCTCTGCAGTTTCGTCTTGTCCGCCATGGGGAGCCCGTCGTTCTTCACGACACCACTTTTACTCCCACGCCTTCCCTTGCGCCATCAGACGTGTCCTGGTCACGCTTGGTCTTCCGAACAAAGCCGGTAACCGCGCCCAGCTACCCGACAGAGCCGTTTTAATATCCATGCGCATCGTGCTCACTTGTGTCGTCCTCATTCAGCTTCGGCACAGGAGCAATTTCCGCCTCCAGATGTTCTTTGAACGACGCTAAATTCGTATTCTGAATTATGCCGACGTTTCTACCACCAAACGCAACCTTCAAAGCAGGAGTGCCACCAATAGAGATCTCTGAAATGACCAGCACTTTACCGTCGACCTTAGTGGAAATAATGGTCGCGCCCTTCACCGGTATCTGCTGATTAAGCTCTCTTATGGCCGCTTCGACCGCCGCTCTTTTCTGATCCATTTTGGATGATTTAGCAAAGGCATAAATCCCGAATGTCAAAATCGAGAGAAGCAAGTCCCCCACCCCGCCCGCATTACCGTATTTCGCCCCATCCATGACCATGTTTGACTTCATCTTCGAAGTCGCAGAATGTTCACCAACGAAAGCTCTTTTTATAGTACCGGATGTTACTATTGACATAATCGTTCTCCCTGCATTCAATTTCAACATCGTACGGCCGAGGCAATTCGATTGCCAAAATATGGCGTCAAACGGCGCTATCCTGACCTTGGTCGAGCTGACGCGCGCTCGCGAATCTGCAGAAAGTTTCGCGAATTTTCGTGACATACGTCCAAAAAACGAAGGAGCTGTTGGACGCTGCGCTCGTCGCCATCGGGTCTTCTCCCGTTGTAGTTGATGGAGTCAGGCGTAAATTTTGAAGCCTTGCAGACTAGGTGAGCCCGCTGCGCGGCGGCTAAAACCACGGGTCTGCCGAGGTGATTGCCAGCGGAGATGCGGTCGCAGGCGAAAAGTTGCAGGTGATAGAGTGAGCGGCATCGCGTAAGTGCGACGAGTAAACGAATTTCAAGATATGGGGTCTGACACAACTGGTTGCGGGTTTCCCAAAGCAGCCGAATTTGCGTAAAAGCCACGGCGGGCGCGGATTATAGCTCGATCCTGAGCGGGCAGTGCTTAGAGAGAGCGTTTCGTTTGGTGGGGTGCCGCTGGCACGCGAGTGTGGCGTTCCTGTGAAAACAGTTTCAAACACGGTTGCCCGACCCCACCAATACCGCACCCGGGCGCGCACCACCCCACCGAACGAAACGCTCTCGTCCTGTGCTCTGTCCGTCCCCGCTCGTACTGGAAGCGAGTGACACAGGGGTACGCGGAGCAATGGAACAGCCAACCGACTTAGGCGACTTCGGAAGCTATTCTCT
>NZ_JARESO010000260.1:0-1395 GCF_046030175.1 Paraburkholderia sp. RL17-373-BIF-A | reverse complement strand
ATACGGATTCGCCGGCAAGGCGAGCAGGCTGGGCTGTTCGCGGGCGAAGGCCTCACGCACGGTGATTGTGGGCTCTTCCCGGCACGGTCGATCAGCCGCAGGTCCAGCGCACCAGAGGGCGGCCTGGGCATTGAGGTCGTCGAGGTCGACGAATTTGCGCGCGGCAAAGAAATTCTCGCGTACAAACCGTATAGCCCTTTCGACGCGACCCTTCTCATTTCCTCGGCACACGGCCACTGGACGGGGCTCGTAGCGATGATGCGCGGCGAACGCGAGCAGCGTCGGGTTGAAGCGGATCGCGTCGCCCCGACGTTCAAGCACGGCACTTTTAAGATTGTCGTACAAGACGACACGTGGCAATCCGGACCATGCCGCCCAGGCACCGGCGTGGCCGGCCAGGAAGCTGTCCATGCGTGCATCGAGGAAGAAGTGCAGATAGATCTGTCGCGACCACGACAGCACCATCACGAAGGCCATCAGGGGTCGGCGCGCACGTCCGATCTGCAGATGGCCGAAGCTCCCCCAGTCGCATTGAGCTTGCTCCCCAGGCAAGGTGCGAAGCCGAAGGTACGCCTCGGCCACCGGGCGCGGACGATGAAGCGAAACCAGGTGTCTGAAGTGGTGCTGACCGCCGCGGTAGCCGCGCTCATAGACCATCGCATACAGGCGGCTGGCCGTGAGTGATGGAAACTTCTTGAGCGTCTCATGGATGAACGGCAGGTAGGCATCGATCTGCGAGGGCCGCAGCATCGGGCCAATCCGGGGCAGTCCGGCCTGAGCCAGCACGCGCTGGACGGTGCCGCGGTTTACGTGTAACTGGCGCGCGATGGTGCCACAGCGCCACTTCTCGACATGGTAGTAGCGCAGGATCTGCGCTTCGAGTTCAACTCCGATGGTCATGGGTCCCTTCCTGTGCAGTGAGTAGCAGTACGAACGTCACGGAAGACCCGACGGCGCAGTGGCCCGAGGCGTAAGAAGCCCGGACGGACGCAGTGGCAGAAGTGGCAATGCTCAGGCACAGGTGTGGCGCTGGTGGGTACCGCTGCTCTGGCCGCCGACGTCGTCGAAGTCGGTGCCAGTAGAGCATCGGCGGCAGGCACGGCGGAACCGTGATGCGTCACTTTATTCTGGCGGCTGCGATAGCGGCGCATCCGTTCAGCGTGTGCAAACCGGCCGTGGCGACTGCGCTGATAGCGCTGAGCAGCCTCGCGTAAGCTGGCCTGGCGTGAGGCTCGAGAGCAGTCGCCTTTGCAGTAAATCTGTCCGCGGTCACAACGGCGGCAAACAATGACCTGGGCCCGGCAGCGGGCGCAAACGAAGAGGCGGCCTGAGGCCGGCATCGGCAATCCCCGTCAATGCCGATGCGATATCGACAGGGCTGACGGGGCGTGCAAT
>NZ_JARESO010000259.1:0-1405 GCF_046030175.1 Paraburkholderia sp. RL17-373-BIF-A | reverse complement strand
GGCGGCAAAGAAAGTAGGCAAAGAAAGCCGCTTCACACCGCCAGCTCATAAGCGGGTCCCTTGCGCAGTCGCGGTAGTGGTTCATCTGGAATCTGTGTTCTCGCACATTCCGCGTGAGTGACAAGGCGCTCATTCTTCCGGCGGCGCTGCGCGCGCCGTCGCGGTCGTTCATTTACCCCGTTCGCTTCGTTTTCGTTCGGCGTTTCCCTACCGCTGTAGTCCTCGCATTCGGGTGATGCTTGGGAAATTTCAGAAATGTTGGAGGTGCACGGTTTTTAGCCTGGGCAGGTGATCACTCGTCGATCGATGCGTTCTAGACTCAATTTGCCGTCGAGACAACGACGGTCAGGCTTGGCGGCCTGTGTGTAGAGTAGAACCCGTGCGCCTGCTCAGTCAGACGTGCGTTAGCCTTCGCGCGCTATCTTTTTATGGGCGGGCCGTGGCAAGGAGACCTTCGGGTCTGCCGGTTCTGGTTCTACGCCGGCCGCCAACCTTGTCACTGTGCCCGCTCACCACCGCTTAATCGCGTGTGTGGGCGATCGAATACGTTTCAGGGAGATCGCGCCATGAGTAAAACCGCCAAGCATTCACGCACCACGTCGCGCGCACCCGTTGACGCACTTCAATACGAAAAACTCGCCTTATCTGCCTTTGGACTGCTTGAACGGCAGCTAAGCCAACTGGACAAGTTGGTCACACTCGCGGCCTCAATAGTTCGGAGTCCGGCCGTGACACGGGAAGAAAGACACCGGCAACGGAAATTGCTGGAACTGCTGTTGGACACCGTCGAGGACTACCAAAGCGAAGTCGAGATTGACCGCGAGTTATACCAGGTCATCGCACTCGATGCGAAGGGAATTCCGCAGAGCCGCATCACGGCGCGCCACGCAGCGGACCTTCCGGCGAAGGCTACGCGGACAGCGATGGATAGCCGCGAACGTATCGGCGCGGCGAGGGGGACACAGAACATGCAGATGCAATTCAAAACGATCTCGCGTCGCACAGCGATCGCACACTGACCGTGAGCCGTGAGCCGTGAGCCGTGGCATCGCACCGCGGCCATGAAGAAAGGCGCATGCGCCTTTCGCATTCCGAGGGCAGTGCGGCACGACGCGAAGCGCGCGCCGCGGTGACCGCGAATGCACCGAGTCAGCTCTAACGTTTTCCCGACGCAACCACGCTTAAAGAACCGGAAGCCTTTAACGGCACTTCGCCGAGCCGAAGCCGGCGGCCCCCACCGCGCACAGCGAAACCCACGGATTTTAAGCAGACCGTTCCGGCGCGCGCATCGCGCGAGGCGGGAAGAATGAGCGCCTTGTCACTGAGGCAGAATGTGCGAGAACACAGATTCCAGATGTACCACTACCGCGACTGCGCGAGACACCCGCTTATGAGCTGGCGGTTG
>NZ_JARESO010000258.1:0-1409 GCF_046030175.1 Paraburkholderia sp. RL17-373-BIF-A | reverse complement strand
TGAACGCGATACCTTCATTTCTTGATCGTGTTCGATGCCTGTGCGAGGAGGGGCTGGTTGCTCGAAATTGCCGACGAGTCTCGCAACTCCACCGTTGGGACGAAGCGTTTCCGACCGACAATGCTACCCTCGCGGAGGCCCTCGTCATCATCGTGCATTTTGATTTCGACGGCCGTACGGTCACGAGCTAGGCGCTGGCTCAGTGGCGAGTGAATCGGTCCCTCTTCCCGGTTACTTGAAAGTTGGCCGACGTACGCTCAATCGAGGCGTTCATCGGACTGCAGCGAGTCGCCGGTTGCCTCCAGTGCACGTGGCTGCGTTTGTACTTGGTGCCCGAGCCGCTGCATGCGCCGAAGTTTGTCGATCTGTGCCCTTTGAGTTGCTCGATTTTGATATCGCGTTCAGCGAGCAGACTACGAGCCTCGACCAACAAGGCCTTCAGGAATTCGACATGCACGGCATGTTTACGAGTGTTCCGCGCGGTTTCCAACATCGATAACGCGGCGGTGCGGCGGGGCTGTCGCCAATCGATCCCCTCGAGAAGCATTGACAGTTGTGCTGAGTTCAGGTGAATCTTCCCGCCGTCGGCTGAGGCAGATAAAGCGGCCCCGCTAAAGACGCTTTGCCAAGAGCCAGATCCCGTCCTCCGTCGCCCGGAGGATCTTCATAAAATCGCATCGGCGGCCTCGGACGATGTGGACGTTGCCGCCCAATGGATTCTCCTCAAGCGCCGTTTGCGTCTTTGCCGCTAGCCCCTGAAACCCACAGCGTATGTCGGTCACGCCTGCAGCAATCCAGATACGCGTGCCAGCCGGGAGCAAGATCATGATCGCAGACTGCCCAACGCGGTATGCAGCATGTCGGCGTCGACCAGACCATCCACCTTGACGTCCACACGGCCGATTCAAATTTCGATTGTGCCCGCAGGCGGCGCCGGCTTCGAATCAAATGCGCGTAAATCAGCTGGCGGCGAGGCTAGGGCCTGCGTCGGTGGTGGGTCACTCAGCAGTACGACTGCCAGGAGGCTCGCGGACGGAGCGTGCTGCTCTGTAAGAGATCGGCACAGCCAAGTGTACAGCATGTTCGCGTTGATGCCATTCTTACGGGCGAGTCTCGCGACCGAGACGCCCGGCTCCCACACCGTTGCCGCCAGCCGGTCCGGAATCTCCCTTGGGGAATTCGGAACGGCCCTCTCGACTACCGTAAGCGCGAATTTATGCGCACATAGCGTCTGGGTTGAGAGCGAGGCAAGCTGCGTCCACTGATATTCTGTGGACACATCTCATGACTCAATCAAACCAGTTTAGATACGGCGCTCCTCGCGGTTGCCCTCGTCGGGCGCGACGGCAAGCGTCGCTACGACTCGCAATCTAAACGTAGGCTCATCGAGGCCTGCCTGCAACCAGGTG
>NZ_JARESO010000257.1:0-1423 GCF_046030175.1 Paraburkholderia sp. RL17-373-BIF-A | reverse complement strand
GATCCGGCAAGCCAGCGCTTGACCCGTCTATGCAATTCTCAATCGTTCCAGTGAATTTGGGCATGCTCGTTCGATCCGGCTCGCTATAGTGTTAGTGCCGTCTGCCGATGCCAAGACACTACACTACTCCCTTGACACGGCGCGGAGCGCCATATGGCCGGGGCGCGGCTAGTGCCGGAAGCCCGTCGCTGCTTGTGATGAACACATGAATGCTCCTGATGTATCCGGCGATGTGAGACCCTTGTTCATCCGATCAGCGCGGGGCCCCACACGAAAGGGGGCGAATGCAACACGGGAAGGCTGCCGGCGAGTTCCTCGTGTCGTGTGTGGACACGGCATAAGTATCCATCGCGGTCGATGCATCCATAGGATTAATATGTCTGTTGTAACTGCACTTACGTTTGCAAGAGCCTTTTTTGGCAAGTACCAGTCTGGTCAGTGGTTGGGGGGCGGGACGCACGAAGCCTTCCGGCGCGGCGTGGACGGAAGAGACATCCCCACGTTCGGCAAGGAGGTCTTCCGGACTGTGACGGCCAACGCCCAAGAAAGCATGGCCAAGCGGGCGGGGGACTTCGATATTTCCTGCTCACGCGGGACGGTGACGGCGGCGATCACCCTAGTGACCGCCTTTATTGGACTGCTCATCGAGCGGGTTTGCAAGCGCATCAGCAGCCACCAGAAGGAAGATGCCGTAGTACAGGCGGTAGTGGACCTTCATGCAAAAGTCAACTCTGGAGAATTCTCGGTTAGGCGCCCGGGTAACCGTTCTGTTTCGGTAAGGTTGAAACACGGTGGAGAGCTGGAAGTTTCAGAGGACACAGACGAGAACGGCACAGTTCTCGCCGTTATCGTGAAAACTGGCGCGACATCAGAGTCCTTTGCCGTGGAGGGGGGCACCATCGATGACCTCAAAGCAGTCCTAGAGCAAGAGATTGTTCGGCACGAGGCAGACCATTATCTGTACAGGGAAGCGGTTGGACGCATCTCACTGATGAGGCAGGACTTGCTCGGACGGGGTAGGGTGGACCTGCGCGGAGTGGACCTAAGTGGGGTGGACCTGCGCTGGATCAGTCTGCGCTGCATCGACCTAGGCGGGGCGAACCTGAGCGGGGCGAACTTGAGCGGGGCGGACCTGCGCTGGAAGGGCTTGTACGAGGCTAACTTGAGTGGGGCGAACCTGACTGGAGTGGCGCTGAGCGGAGCGGGCCTGCGCAGCGCGAACCTGAGCGGGGTGGACCTGAGCGGGGCGAACCTGCGCAGGGCAAACCTGAGCGGAGCGAACCTGAGCGAAGCGAACCTTGGTGGGACGAACCTTAGCGGGACGGATCTTAGCGGAGCGAACCTGAGCGGGGCGAACCTTAGCGGAGCGAGGCTGACCTACTCGGAGCTGCGCGGGGCGACCTTGCATCGGACGACATTCTCG
>NZ_JARESO010000256.1:0-1425 GCF_046030175.1 Paraburkholderia sp. RL17-373-BIF-A | reverse complement strand
CAACGTGAGCCAGTCGTCATCCGGCACAGTCCGGCCATCTACGGCCGTTGGCCCAAGCTTTCACACGGACGTTCGAACATCGACTCCGCCCAGACAACACCCTCGCGCGCGGATCACGTCGGTCGCGTCGTCGGCTATTGCGGCTAATCGTGACAGAAGCACAGCATTCGCAGATGTCCGTTATAGGGCATGATTGGCGTCGGACTGGGAGGGCCAGGAAGGGGCACTTCTGGACGTTGCCGAATGAGATGCCGAGGGTGGCGTATGACGTTGACTTCGGGGCAAAGGCTCCGGCATGCCGCGACGCGGATCTGTCCACTCGTAGGGAAGGGTTAGCGGGCGCGTGGTAATCGGCCGGCCATCAGAACCCCCTTCGCAAACGGGCTAAAAATTACTCCCGCCAAACCGTTTGGCCCTCATGTATTATTTATGCGTCCCGCGAGGAAAGGTAACATTTTCCCTTGACGAAAATGGAACATTAAAATGCCATCGCCGATTCCGCGAACATCACTGAGAGGAGTTGCGATGGTTCTATATCACCACGGCGCAGCAATTCAGCCCTGCGTCACGAAGCATGGCAAAGCCTTTGTAGCGCATGCATCGATCTTGGCGGAAGACGGTGAAGCTACTTCACTCGGGAATCTCGGAGAGTTCGCGAGTCAGGAAGGCGCTTTCGCGTTTGCCGTGCGCAGTGCCACTGCATTCGTGGATGGCGAACCCCTGCCGCGCTCACCTTTTGAACTAGCTCAGGCCGCGTAGTAGCCGCGTAACGTCGCGGCAAGATCACATCCCTCGGCGATGGCGCAGTGAATGCGGAAGTCGAACTCACCACCCTCGGCGGCGACAAGATCGTCGCCATCGTCACCGGGGGCTGTTGCTCTCGATAGCATGTGGATGCCCGCCGGCCTGCTTAACTTCACTGTCGGGAATCTCTCCTTCAACGGAAAATGGGAGATGTCAATGAATGAAGAAGTCTTCAACCTCAGCATACGCAAGTTCCTAAAAATGGTTGGCGTCAATTCGCAGCGCGAGATCGAACACGCAGTAGCCAAGGCCCTTGCTGACGGCACCATCGCAGGCACAGAATCGTTTCCCGCAAAAGTAACGCTGGAAATTGCAGGGTTCAAGCTGAAAGTGGAGTTTGATGGCGAAGTCACGCTCCAGTAAGTGCGAGACGACGTTTTCTGCACGGCAGCCGCGACGACTTTCGGCAACGGTTCGCGGCGGTTTCGGCGGCGTCAACCACGGCGGATCGCCAAAGGCAGGCACCGGCCGATACTGTTGAAAAAGTCGCTGACCGTCTCTCTCGCGAGGCTTTCATGGGTCTTCTTACCCTTGACCGGTGCTCGCGAGCGGCTTGTGGGCCGATCTGAGAGGTCGATTTTTTTGCTTGCCGATTGCAAAAGCCATGTAGCGACTTTTTCA
>NZ_JARESO010000255.1:0-1435 GCF_046030175.1 Paraburkholderia sp. RL17-373-BIF-A | reverse complement strand
GAGGCGGCCTAATGTTTTTGTCAAGAAGTCACCATAGATCCGGGTGTGTAGGGCGTCCTGTTATGCAGGATCGCCCACAGCACGTTCACCCGTCGCCTGGCGAGCGCAATGATGATCTGATGATGCCGCTTTCCTTCCTTGCGTTTGCGCGCGTAGAAGGCCGCGCTTTCCTCGCAGCGAAGCGATGCGAAGGCAGACTGATAGAAGATCCTTTTGAGCTGCCTGTCGCCTTTTCGCGGCCGCTTAAGCCAGCTGGATTTCCCGGATTGCTTGAGCACGGGGGCCAGACCCGCTGCCGAAGCAAGGGCATCAGCAGACCGGAAACGCGCAATCGAACCTGCCACAGCGATGAAGTCAGCTGTCAGCAACGCCCCCATGCCGGGCAGGCTGCGGATGAGGGCGGCATCAGGGTGGCCGGTCAACCGCGCTTCGATGTCCCGATCCAGTTCCGCTTCGCGTTGACGGTTGCGCAGCGCCTCGTCAGCCAGTTCCTTCAGAAGACTGGACGTCAGGCGTTCGCCCGGCAAGGCAACCGTTTGTCGCTCTGCACAGGCTTTCGCCTGAACCATGATCTTGCGTGCAAACGAGCGAGCCTTGACCGATTCCATCTGGCCACGGATCTCCTCATCAGTCGCATCGCGGAACTCCTGGGGCGTGACCCAGCAGCGAAGCATGGTGAGGTCCGTCTTGCGACGCAGATCCAGGCAGTGCTCGAGTTCAGGAAAGATGCTTACGAGAAGGTCGTGCATTCGGGCCAGCCTGCGCGTCTGCTCTTCAGTCAGATCCCGACGCCGGGAGACCAGCAATCGCAATTCAATATCAATTTCGCTCTCCGCTGCAACCTTGCGCAGGTCCCGTCGGGTGCGCACCAGATCGGCAATCACTCGCGCATCACGAGGATCACTCTTGGCCTCACCACCAACTGTTCCCTCCCGCGCACGGTTCACCGCAATGCCCGGAACATGAAGCAATTCAAAACCCGCTTGCAGTACGACAGCCTGGATCAGCGAGGCAATACCGCCGAGAATGTCAATCCCGATCCGCACAGGGCCGGGCAGCCTGAGCAACTCGTCCACCAGCCTTTGCATGTCGGCCGGACTGTTCAGGAGCCGGTGATTCAGCAGCACGACGCCATCGGCATCCACTGCACATACCCAATGCACCTCCTTGGCAACATCAATGCCTACATTCGTCATGGAGTTTCTCCTTTCCGGAAATACAGGCAACCCTTTTCTGCCAACCCTGCCCTACATAGCGATAGTTCGCAGCGCCTAATCAGTGGTCAAAAAGGGATGGCGATGAGGGGGGATACGCCTCCGGAGCCATGGATGGCAGCTAGCATGAAAACCATCCCCTCCCGCCGCCTGACTCACATTCTTGCGCACCGGAATGCTTCTGTCAGGCACTGTCGAAACAGCACTTACAAAGGTAGGGC
>NZ_JARESO010000254.1:0-1446 GCF_046030175.1 Paraburkholderia sp. RL17-373-BIF-A | reverse complement strand
GAAAGCGGCGATCGAGCAAGCCTTGATAGACATTTATTCGAGGCTAAATGAATTTCCTGGAAGTACGAATGTTAGTGTGGAGGTCGACGGAAATATTCTTCAAATTGATCAGCGCGACAATGAAAACGGGGCGCGCTCGCTTTGTGTTTTTTTGAATAATCTCCCTATTACAACAATTGAAGGTACGACCCTTCGTCAATTCAAGCATCATCTGGAAATTGATGTCACCAATATTGAGTGTGGCCGGATGATCGTCAGGCACGAAGTTCAAGACAGACTTGCCGCTATCAGCTTCGGTCACCGTTGCTCCACGATTGTCAATGGCCTCGTTCCTAAGTCGGCCACGCGAGACCACGCAAAGCATGGCCTGACAGAACAGGTTCTAGTCTACAATAGTATTGTGGGCGCCCTGCGCGACATTGGCGATCACGTCTCCGACACTTTCGATTTTGGAAACGCGGTATCTGCCGTTTCTACTTCCTTGAAGTATTCATGTGGGAATTGTCTTGAGATGGCGTATGCGGCCGCTGCCCTTGCACACTTGAGTGCCAAGAATTTTCTTTATTCGCGCGGATTGAAGGATGTCGAGATGCATATTGAGATCTACATGGCAGAGAGCAATGGGGATCACGTTTTTTGCGTAGCAAATTTTGCTCTGCATGGTGAGGTGCATCAGATTGCAATCGATCCGTGGTCGCAGGTATCTATGTCTTACGATGACTACGTTGAATATGTAACTGCCTGTCCATGTCCTCCTTACACAAATGAGAATTCAACGTTTTGTGTTTGTCGAACATCGACTGATGCGGTAAATTCTGAAAAATTTATCACTTCTACTCGAAAAATTTTTGCTAGATACGGCTTGGCGAAAGACTGCGTTTCCTCCGTATGAATCCAATCCGGGTCTTCTCCCTTCCTCATGAGAAACAATCAGCACCGGTTTAGTCACCAGAAACGGACAGAAAATCGGGGCGGTTTTCCCGGATTTTGGTTTGTTCAACAACGCCATCTTCGAGGAGCGTCTCAGGACCATTGAGCGCGTCTTTGCCTGGTCTACGTGAAACGCAGAAGGGAAACCCGCACGCTACTTTGTATCCCCAGCCCCCACGCTGAATGTGAGGCTGGCGCCGTTCCGGCAAGCGTCGTCGGAACGGCGCGCCCTTTATGGGCCGTCAGCAAGCCCCGTCAGGACTGGATCTCCGGTCAGAGTAGCGAGATCGGCTACCGTCCAGATTTGACTGGACGCGGAGCGTGACCGAAAGCCCATGCTGACAAGTGATTCCCGTAAACTGGGTAGGCGTAAGGATTCGTGCGGAAATGCGTATCATCGCCCGGAAAGGGGTATTCGCAATCGTCGCCAACGAAGCAGCCGATGCCGGACAGCCTTCAGGCATTGCGTGCAGATCGGGATTTCTTCGAGGGTTGCTCGCGGTCACTTGTGACTAC
>NZ_JARESO010000253.1:0-1487 GCF_046030175.1 Paraburkholderia sp. RL17-373-BIF-A | reverse complement strand
GTTTACGTCCGGCAGACGGCGACACGTGTCGCAAAGCGTGGAAAACGATAGCACACTGTACGTAGGGCTCGACGTTCACAAGGATTCGATCACGGTGGCCTATGCGCTGGGCACAGGCGAGGTCGAACTGCTCGGCAAGATTGGCACGACGAAGACGGATATTGATCGCCTGTGTAAGCGCCTGCAATCGAAGGTGCGGCACATCCGCATCGTCTACGAGGCGGGCCCGTGCGGCTATGGACTTTACCGTCAGCTCGTGCAGAAAGGATTCGACTGCATGGTGTGCGCGCCGTCGCTGATTCCGAAAAAGCCGGGCGATCGGGTCAAGACTGACCGGCGTGATGCGATCAAGCTGGTGCGGTCGCTGCGCGCCGGCGACCTGTCAGCGGTGTACGTGCCAAGCGTGGAAGACGAAGCATTCCGCGATCTGGCTCGCGCGTGGGTCAGCGCCAAGGACGATCTTAAGCGTGCCCGGCAACGGCTGAAGGCCTTTCTGCTCCTGCATGGCGTGCGCTATGCAGGCCGCGCCGACTGGGGACCTGCGCACCGGCGCTGGCTGAGCGCCTATGCTTTCGACAGCGTTTGGCAGCAACTGGCGTTCGAGGAGTATCGGCGCACGATCGAGGATCGCCTGGCGCAATGCGACCGGCTGGAGGCCGCGTTGCGCGAGGCCGTCGTCAACTGGCGATTCTATCCTGCCGTGCTGGGCCTGCAGACGATGCGGGGCGTCCAGTTCACCACGGCAGTGGGCATGCTCGCCGAGCTCGGGGATCTGTCACGCTTCGCCCACCCGCGCCAGCTGATGGCCTGGCTGGGGGTGACGCCGTCCGAACACTCGTCGGGCGACAAGCGCCGTCAGGGCAGCATCACCAAGAATGGCAACAGCTATGCAAGAAAGTTGCTGGTGGAAGCGGCCTGGAGTTACCAGCACCCGGCCCGCGTGAGTCCCGAAATCCAGCGCCGCCACGAAGGCATCCCCAAGCCCATCGTTGACCGCGCCTGGGACGCGCAGGTGCGCCTGTGCCGGCGCTACCGGAAGCTCGTTGCGCGCGGCAAGCAGAAGAATATTGCGGTGGTCGCGGTCGCTCGTGAACTCGCCGGTTTCATCTGGGACATCAGCCAGCTCGCCATGTCGCTCGCCGTACGGCCCGAGGTGCGCATGGCGTAACCCAACCCTTGAGCAACACGTGAATCAACCTCACCACCCGAGCAAGAGTTTCCTGAAGGCGGCGTAGCCCGGCACCCGAGCAACCCGCGAGACAGTTAGGCAACGGATTTCATTCGACTTGCGGCACTAGATGGCGGCAGGCTCGCTGGGCGGACTTCTGTAATGCGGTAACCAACCCGCGGATATCAGCATGATCCACCGTCGAGATTTACTACTACGTCGCCCTCAGGAAATTCAGATGGCAGCTCAAAACCCAAAACTGATCCCCTCTTGACAAGCGGAGTCATATCAACTGTCCAACTTCTGGGGGTCAGTCCAT
>NZ_JARESO010000252.1:0-1491 GCF_046030175.1 Paraburkholderia sp. RL17-373-BIF-A | reverse complement strand
CCAGCGTCTTGTCGCCCTTGAGCGCCGCGAGTGCCACCTTTGCCTTGAACGCCGGTGAGTGTGTCCGTCGGTTTCGTTTCGTCATCTTCTGGTTCCTTGTCGCCGGCCATTATGACCGACTCACGCCCCAGCTTTTCCACTCTACGAACGGTCCGAATTCTCGGAGCCACCTCTGACTCTCCCCCTCCGCCCCTCTACCCTGCACCGAAGTCCAAATGCATGACTCGATCAGGACTTCGATGCATCGCATCAAGAAAGGACCGCAAACTGGGGGCATCCACGCATAAGATCGCCATCGCTAGCTAAGATCATTTCTGGCACTGCCAACCAGCCGTATATTAAGAGTTCCATGTTCTTTAAATACTTTGGCGAGCGCAACGTCGATCGCGGCTTTGTTCTCTTTGTATTCGGCCACCTTTTGACATGAATTCTGCATCACAAAAAGATTCACTTCAGCTGCTCCTGGGAGAGCCTTCTCCAAGTCAACACTGGGCAGACATGACTTGTACTGCAAGGTGTATGAAACCAAGGGATGGATCGTACAAAAGCTGCTTCCTTCAGCGTCATGACCAAAGCTCGCGAACATTGTCGAGTAGTCCACTTGCGCTCCATTCAGCTTGGTGGCGATAAGCTCTTCCTCCTCAGCCGTCAAAGACTTCTCTTTCAGCATCGTTTCCGCGTCCTTGTTCACTTCGCCCGGACGGTAGATCGCCCTCAGCTCGGATATATAGCCTGACCGCAACCTAGGTATATCGATGGTTCCGCCGCGTGGATAGTTTTCGGAGCACATACGCTCAATTCTCAATCGCATCAAGAGCTCGACTTCCCTGTCAGTCAGGTCCGGCATGCTGTTCCAAAAAGCCGGATCGCAACTACTTGGAAGCCCATATATTTCGTTGAGCAAACGGGCATCCCGCTCAGTAACGCTATGTTGCTGTACACTATTCAAAGCAACGTCGAACTCGTCCTTGAAATAAGAAGAGTAATTCTGTAGCATATCTGCTTTAATATATTCTTCAATTCCCTAATATTCATATTGGGGATGAAAGTCGATTGACCATGCATGGAGACCTCTAATCCGCCCTCGCTCTCCGTGAGCGTTATGTCACCATGCTTGTCAGACAGGACTGTAATGGAGCGCTCCTCCTGGTTCACTTCTTCAACCAGTATTGCCTTGGCCAGATTGGCATATTCATCGGTCTTCTCCCTGGAACTTAAATGGCTATATAGAGCATATATGCCTGCCGCGATACCGAAAGTCAACGCGCTCAGAATCATCCCGACTATGTCGGTGCTATTCCTCATGTCGAATTTTCCAGCCGCCGCTATACCATGATTCGTTGCACGATATATTGAATTTAACGACATTCCACTCACAATTAACACCTTTCTAATCACACTGGAGAAGCGGTTGAAACTCAACCGCGCGAATGCCCGACGATCAGCACTTGAGATCACCTCCTTATACAGATCTCAACATCAAATGGCTTC
>NZ_JARESO010000251.1:0-1494 GCF_046030175.1 Paraburkholderia sp. RL17-373-BIF-A | reverse complement strand
TGTTAGCGGCGGTGCAAATCCGGCCCTAAACGGCGGCACAAGGTTAAGGAGCGTCAACGAGTAGGGGCCGTTACCGGCGCCTACTGTAGAGTGATGCTCATGAGAATGGATCGTCGACGTCGTTCAGGTGAGCGTTCACGGGAGGGCCGCGTTGTTCGTGCAGCTGTTCATGCAATTGGACCTGATAGTGCATGCAGATTCGCTCGCGTAGATCGTCGATGAGTTCGACGACAGCGAGCGCCTGATCGGCGGACCAGTCGTCCGGAATCAGGAAGTCGAGCCCACAAGTAATTCCGGAAGGCAGGTGAAGGCGCGTCATGATGTCTTCTTCTCGGCCTTGGCCGCAGTACGTTTCTTCGTGCGCTGCTCAGCGCGTTCACGCGCCTCCTTCACACGATAGGACTCGCCCTCGATCACAACGACTTCCGCACGATGCACCAGTCGGTCAACAAGGGAGACGACACAAGCCGCGTTCGGAAACACCTCATGCCATTCTCCGAACGGTCGATTTGTCGTAACCACTGTCGACGCGACACCGTACCGCCGGCTGACGAGTTCGAACAGCAGATCGGCGTGGCGGTTCGAGTACGAGAGGTAGCCGACTTCATCGACCACAAGGACGTCGGGTGAGGCATAGCGGTTCAGCCGGCGGCGCAAGGCCGAATCGCTATCGAGCGCGGCCAGTTCTCCGAGCATCTGGCCGGCGGTGGTGAACAAGGCAGTGTGGCCATGCACGATCGCCTGATAGGCGAGATTGAGCGCCAGTGTCGATTTGCCGACGCCGTTCGGGCCGATCAGCACGACGTTCGCGGTGTCCTTGACGAACTCGAGCGCCATCAACTCTTCGACGACAGCGCGATCGCACCGTTTGGGCCAGGCCCAGTCGAAGTCGCACAACGGTTTGAAGCTGCCCAGATGGGCATCGCGGATGCGTCGCTCCAGAGAACGGCGTCCGCGCTCGTCCTCTTCCCAGCGCAGCAATGGCGCGACCCACGGCTCGGCCACCACATCGGGCCAGTGTGCTATCAGTCCATACAGGCGCAAGGCGTGCGCGCGGTTTTGCAGATCATCAGGCGCGTTCATCGGTGCCTCCGGTGATCTGGTCGTAAATGTCGAGCCGATGGGGTGTCACCAGCGTGTCCTTCCTGCGCACGTGTTCCGGCATCGGGACGGCCACTGGCGGAGGCAGCTTGCGTGCCTCGCGCCGGCGCTCCAGCGCCAGACGAACCGGATTCGGGTGAGGTGCAGCACCACTGGCGAGAGTCTCCTCAATGGCCGCCTGCAGTTCGGAGGCGCCATAGCGGTCAAGCAGGCGCAGCAGATTGGCGGTGATGTTGCCCAGGTTGCCGCCCCGTTCAGCGGCGCGCAGCATCAGCGTCTGGCTGGCCGGTGCCGCCTGGGCCAGATGGTCAAGGCCGCGATGATGGCGGGCCTCGCGTTTGCGTGCAACGAGGGCGTCGATATGTGTGGCAATTTCGATCTGTGCGCCGCGAT
>NZ_JARESO010000250.1:0-1495 GCF_046030175.1 Paraburkholderia sp. RL17-373-BIF-A | reverse complement strand
GGGGTGGACTCGCTTACGGGTCATCAAGCTGGTGCCGCTGTTCAAAATGACGTTTTGCAGGCAAAAGCGTCCGGTCGGCAAGAAGCCGGCGGGTTGATGAAACCTATATCAGAGTCAAGGGCTCATTGAAGTACCTTTGCCGCGCAGTGGATAAGGTGGGCAACGCTATCGATTTCTGTTAAGAGGCAGGCGGGACAAGGCTGCTGAGCAGCGCATCGTCGAAAAGGCAATCGGTCGAAACGATTCACCCGAGACGGTGACCATCGACGAAAGTGGCTCCAGTCTGGCCGCGCTTAACGCGGTGAATGCCGAGCGCGAGATGTCGATCAAGTTTCGTCAGATCAAGTATTTGAACAAGAGCGTGGAGCAGGGTCATCGGGCGATCAGACGCTGAAGCCGACCAATGCTCGGATTCAAGGGTTTGAAATGCGCACGCGTCATTCTTAGTGCCATCGAATTGACGCAAGAGATCAAGAATCGACAGTTGCAATTTTCGTGCAACGCCCCGCTGTCTGCCGCCCAGCGATTCTGCTCATTGATTTTATAAGCCATCCTTCGCATATCTCCTTTGCTTGTTCCAACTGTTACCGCCGTACCAACGTTCTCCGTCAGTCCCCGCGGCCTTGCCCCCCCCCACTCTCTACACCGTCCACCGGATTCAGCGAGGGCTCGGCTGACCTCGTGATGTTTACGATAGAGTGGGGAGATTCGCGAAAGCAACCCGACATTAACGACGATAGTCTAGCCTCTCGTGAATTAAACAACTGGACGTTCATATGTCAGTAACTGGAAGCACCATCCATAGAGCGTTATCTAGCGATTCCGCTGGCTGCATCGATCGGGCGGGGAATTACGGCAATCCGGGTGGGTTGAAAGACCTGATCCTTTCGATGTTGACATTCGGAATCTACGCGATTGTAAAAACATCTAAGATGGAGCAGAAGAGGGAAGCTATCGAAGAGGTAGTGAGGGATCTGACCGCGAAACTTACGATGGCTAGCACGACGGGAGCGTCGAGCATTGCGACAAAAGTGGAGGGTAAAGACTTGCTCATCGAAGAGAAAACAGGTAAATCGCCATATTTGGATGTGTACTATGGCGGTAAGTTATGCAGCAGACTTCCCGGAAATTTCGCGGATCTGAATGGACGTCTGAGCAAGGAGGTCGACTTCTTAGATGGGAATAAAGGAGCGACCTACTTCTGATCAAGTCGTCGTCGGGTTCGGTCGTGCTTTTCCATGTTGCTCGGGTATCTATTCGGTCGGATCGTTATCGGTGCTTCCCGCTCTGCGTTGGTTGCTTCCGGCGCCCCTGATTGGCCTTTTGTTAATGGAGTGTTTCGACCGACCGACGCTCGCCGCGCAAGGACGCTGCTGAACAAAGCCGATAGAGGGCGGAGAGAGGGGCGCAGCGTCCAAGAGAACTTCGTTTCCCAGGCGAGCATCAAGAGAATTTACGAAATTTCCGGCAGATTGGCGATGGCGCGGTGGCTTGG
>NZ_JARESO010000249.1:0-1523 GCF_046030175.1 Paraburkholderia sp. RL17-373-BIF-A | reverse complement strand
CGAAAGTCCTGACGGAGATGCTCGGCGCCAAGCCCAAGGAGGTCCGGGCCTTTCTCGGCGGACATCTACCGCCTGAGCGGACACAGGAGTTGCACGACCAGTTGCTGGCCGCTGGCGTGCCGCTATAGCGTTCTCACTGAATGTGGGCCCTGCCCGATGTAATCGGGCTGTTCTCAACTAATGTGGGCCCGTTCTCACGTAATGTGGTCCCGGACGCGCCGATATTCTCAGCTAATGTGGTCTCGAAAACACCGATGTAATCGGTCCCGACGATTTATGTTATCGGGCCGCTACAGGTAGGGTTGTTTGAGCGGACTGGTCCTGTTTGGGTCGAAATGCGCTGCATACAGTACCACATTTTGCTAGTTCGTCAATAGCACACCCAAAACGAACCAATCAGAAGCGTTGGGGGACGGATCACTGTGGCGCCCCGCGTCGCACGACAGGCCTGTCCATGATACTCAAAACGTATATACTTGGTTAGTATTCATTGCGGGAGGTTGCCACATGTCGAAAGAAGCTGTTTTCACGATGAAGCTCGAGCCCGAGTTGCGCGCCGAGTTTATGGCCGAGGCCGAAGCCTCCCATCGACCAGCGTCGCAGGTGCTACGCGAGTTGATGCGCGAATTCGTGCGGTGCCAACGCGAAGCGCGCGAATATGACGAGTTCTTGCGCGGTAAGGTCGAGGCTGGCCGTGCCTCGATGCGTACAGGCCATGGTCGCTCGAATGAGGAGGTTGAAGCTAGGTTCGCTGCACGGCGTGCCAGCGTGGCAGGTAAGGCGTGAGGGTCATCTGGGCGCCTGAAGCGGAACAGGATCGCGATGATGTGTGGGACTACATCGCAGCCGACAACGTGTCAGCCGCTGTCAGAATGGACGAGCTATTCAGCGAGGCCGTCATGCAGCTGGCCGACTTCCCCAGGATGGGAAAGCCGGGAAAGATCTCCGGCACGCGCGATCTGATACCTCACGAAAGCTATCGCATCGTGTACGAGATCGAAGGCGAAACGGTATGGGTGCTGGCGCTGGTCCACACCGCCCGCCAGTGGCCACCAAGGCACTGACCTCTCAATTCATGATCGAACCGGACGCCGAGGTGCTGTTACTGACAAGTGCATCAAATAGGCTTTGTCCGGATGGGTATGAGTTCCCGTGCAACGGACGCGACTATCCATTTTTAACGCAAACGCATCTGCCAAACGAGTTCCACCGGTTCACGAGGTTGGCGATGACTACACCTTCGCCTTCCTGCGACGCCAGTTTCTGCGTCAGCAGACGCTCGCCGATGCAGCGCTTGATGCGCGAGATCTGTGCCTCCACCAGAGAGCGCAGGCGTGGTTCAATCCTGCGTTACACTCGAAACCACGAACCCCTTTGCCCACGGAGCTCAGACGATTTGGTTGTGTCGCAATAAGAAACGGATGGCGAAGTAAAGTAATCTTGTTAGGATGCCTTATATAACCAAGGAATAGAACTGCTCAGCGGCCGACGGCGAGGTTCCCTTCGCCGTCTTCATCTGTCCC
>NZ_JARESO010000248.1:0-1547 GCF_046030175.1 Paraburkholderia sp. RL17-373-BIF-A | reverse complement strand
ATAATCATATAGTCGGCCTCGCGCCGTTCCGGTAGGACGGCTGGCGTAGAGTCAAGGTTGCGACACCGACGTGACGCACAGGAGGCCGGCATGAAAAAGTTTAGCGGAATCGACCTGCACTCGAACAACAGTGTGGTCGTGGTCAGCGATGAGGTGGACCACATCGTCTACCAGCGGCGGTTGCCCAACGACGCGTTGCAGATCCGCGCCGCACTGGCGCCGCATCGCGAAGAACTGGAAGGTGTGGTCATCGAGGCGACGTACAACTGGTACTGGTTGGTCGATGCACTGTTTGCGGATGGATACCATGTTCATCTCGCCAACCCGGCAGCGATCAGGCAGTACGAGGGGCTGAAATTCAGTGGTGACTTCACCGATGCGGCCCATCTCGCACAATTACTGCGTCTGGGGCTGCTGCCCGAAGGCTACATCTACCCCGCGGACGGACGGCAGGTACGCGACCTTGCACGCAAACGGATGCAGCTCGTGCAGTGCCGCACCACCCAGATTCTCGCGATCGGCAACCTGTTCGCGCGGCATACTGGTTCTCAGATGCACGGGCCGCAGGTCAAGCGCCTCGATGGCGCGCAGGTGAGCCGATTCGGTTTTGCGCCCGACGTAACGCTCGCGATCCGGGCCAACCTGGCGGTCCTGCAAACGCTTCAGCAGCAGATCGAGATCGTCGAAAAGCGACTCATGCAGCAGGTGAAACTGAATCCGGATTACGCGCTGCTGAACACGGTGCCCGGCATTGGTCCGGTGCTGGCGACCACTATCATGCTGGAAACTGGCACCATCTCGCGATTTGCCACCGTTGGCCACTTCAGTTCTTACTGTCGCTGCGTGGACAGCAGGCGCGAAAGCAACAGCAGGAAGAAAGGCGAAGGCAACACGAAGAACGGGAACCGCTATCTGGCATGGGCGTTTGTCGAAGCGGCCAACTTCGCGATCCGTACGTGTCCGCAAGCCAGGCGCTTTTACGAACGCAAGAAGCGAATGCGCAACGGCATCGTTGCGATCAAGGCACTAGCGCACAAGCTGGCTCGCGCCTGCTATCACATGCTTCGGGAGCACAAACCATTTGAGACAGTTCGCTGTTTTGGCTAGCAGGTGATGCAAGGGGAACGAACCCGGTAACTTGACTGGTGCACAGCCATGGCTTTGATTGGGTCTTCCCTTTGCTTCACCTCACCGACTGTCTGCAAGCAATCGGGTCGCCCGGGCGGGGAGCCACGTTTGACTGGCGTTGCACACGCAACAGCCACGGCTTTGACCAACCCCTTGGACCTCGTCCGGCACCAACGTTTCTCCGGGGCGGCCATGGCCGCCAGGGCACACGTGACTTACCTCACGGCATGCTTGATCCAGATGGGTGTCTGGTGCGATCCGTTTCGCAACCAGCTTTGAGAAACCGGATGCGATATTGATCCTGCAGACAGGAGACGCACCACAAGCGTCCTTGCGATTGCCATGTCGATGAAAAACATATCGACATGGCAATCGCAAGGGGGAAGAGATTTGTACCTTGACTCCGGCCGACTAATGGG
>NZ_JARESO010000247.1:0-1553 GCF_046030175.1 Paraburkholderia sp. RL17-373-BIF-A | reverse complement strand
GCAGAGTCTCGGATTGCAGCATAAATCAGTACAAGGATTTAGCCGCACACCCCACCGCCTCGATGCGATCCACGCCCTATGGCTGCATCGCCACGAGGCTGTAACGCGGCCTGCTGACAATGACGCGTAACGGGCGATGTCGATACAGTAGAGCCAGGCTACTGCTACAAAATGAGGCCGCGGCCTGCCAGTTTGGGTGCAGGCTGGCGTCTGCTGCTCCTGAAGACGGCCTAGAAGTATGCGGGGATGTGTTTCCCGTCGGCGCTGACGCGGATCCGCAAACCGGCATGGACTGGCGGCGCAAAATTGCCGAGTTCGGGCGCGGCATCGATTAGCGAAAGCCGGCAGCGCATGGCCGTGCGATGCAACGGGATGCGCACCTTCAGTCCGTACACGACCCCGCTCTCAACGAGGCCACGTCATGGCTCGAATCGCGAGGAAACCAGAGAGACCGAGCTGATGTCGCCACGCGCGAATATCGAGACGGATGCGTTCCCGATCGGATACGCCGTGTCTGGACGCGCGACCAGGACCCTGGAAATCAGGAGGCGCAGCTGCGCGCGGCCGGTTGCCGCAAAGTCTTCGCGTAGAAGATTACCGGCACTCGCCGCGCGCTCAACTCGACCGTATGCTCGACTTGCGTGCCGGCGACGTCATCGTTGTGCCTCGTCTTGACCGGCTCGCGCGCGGCATGTGCGACCTCCTCGACATCATTAGACGGATTCGTCGCGCCGGCGCGGGCCTGCGCATTCTCGCTGAGCCGTGGGCCGACGCGATGACGCCGGCCGGCCGCATGATTTTGACCGTGTCTGGTGACATGGCCAAGTGTGAGCGCAGCGTGATCGTTGAACACGAGCAGCGGCCTAGCTGCAGCCAGGGCACGCGGCACGAAGTTTGCGCGCAAGCCGACGCTCACGCTGGCGCCGCACAATCATCTATATCGCCTCGCGGATGAAAGCAGACGAGCATGCGGGAGATCGCCGCGCTGTTCGGCATCCACCGATCGCCCCTCTTTCGCCTCCTTTCGTAGCGCGCAGAGCGCGCCGCGTGGAGATGGCGTCGGGCGCGGCGGCCGACAGTTCTTTCGTTCTCTGGACGCACATCATGAAACTTCGCGAAATTTCCCGCAGATTTACGAGCGTGCGTTAGCTCGATTAAGATTACCATCCAACTAAACTCATACGGATATCTTGGCGCTAGGTATGTCCTCGATCTTGAAGTGGGATAATGGAAAGCGATTGTGTCAGTTACGTCCGGTACTGTAAAGAGAACTTCCGTTGGTGATGGCTATGCGCTCTCAAGCCCGAAGTCAAACATGGTTATGGACGTGGCGAAATACGGTAATGCCGGGGGGCAAGGACCTCCTTCTGTCGGT
Organism: Paraburkholderia sp. RL17-373-BIF-A; assembly: GCF_046030175.1. Lineage (NCBI taxonomy): Bacteria > Pseudomonadati > Pseudomonadota > Betaproteobacteria > Burkholderiales > Burkholderiaceae > Paraburkholderia > Paraburkholderia sp. RL17-373-BIF-A. Next base: position 178 of record NZ_JARESO010000247.1, on the reverse strand, counting down.
TTTGGCTTTTGGCGTTTATGCTTCTGTCAAATCATCCAAAATGGATCAGAAAAGAACGGCCATCGACGCGGTCATTAGAGATCTTATCAGCGGATCAAACACAATCTGGGCGCAGACTGTGTTTCGGTGGAGGTCGACGGTCAAATGCTGGCATTTCGGAGGTCCGCCTTACTGGCAA
>NZ_JARESO010000246.1:0-1576 GCF_046030175.1 Paraburkholderia sp. RL17-373-BIF-A | reverse complement strand
GACTGGTCCACGGTTCACTGTGCAAGCGGGGGCGTCGTTGCCAGCTGCCCGTTGCCTTGGAGCCGTCCCTCCCGGCGCCGTCAGCGCGTGGCTCGCGACGACACGCATGGACATAAGCGGTGGTCAATGCGCGCTAAACTGGGTTCGTTACTGAAACGATCGGTGGATCGGGCTCAAGGCGATGAAATTCACCGGGTTGATGCTGCGTCTCACCGTTGCGTGCCTGATTGTGTTCGCTGGAGTCGCCATCTTGCAGGATCGTTTTATCTACTTCCCTGAGAAGGCTGCAACCGGGGACGTCGTTTCCAGCGTACTTCGCGCCTGGCCGACACCTGAGGCGTTCCGGGGCCTCGTGGCCGAGCCCGTCGGATCCGTGCGCGCCACCGTCATCGTCTTTCATGGCAATGCCGGGCACGCCGGACACCGTTCGTTCTACGCCGCAGCGCTCACGCGGCTCGGGCTGCGCGTGATCCTCGCCGAATATCCAGGCTACGGGCCGCGCGACGGCACGCCGGGCGAAGAGAGTCTGGTCGGTGATGCCCAACAGACCATCGCGCTGGCGCATCGGCTCTATGGCGCGCCGTTGCTGCTCATCGGCGAATCGCTCGGGGCCGGCGTGGCGGCCGCCGCCGGCTCGCGTGAACGCGACAAGACCGCTGGCTTGCTGCTCATCACGCCATGGGATCGGCTTGAGCACGTCGCTGCTTATCACTATCCGTGGCTGCCCGTGAAATGGCTGCTGCGCGACCGATACGACAGCGTGACCCATATGGCGTCGGTCGGGCGCCCTGTTCTCGTCGTGGTTGCGGAGCGCGACAGCATCGTCCCCCCGCGCTTCGGCGAAGCGCTCTACAACTCGCTGGCCGAACCGAGACAACTGATAGTGGTGAAGGCGGCTGAACATAACGACTGGATCGGCCGCGTCGACGAAACCTGGTGGCGGGAGGTGATCGGCTTCCTGCTCACGCCTTCGCATTGAAATATGAAATCACGCTCCGTCCCGTCCGGCAGGGAACGCTTCTATGTCCTCGACGCGAAGAACAGACCTGTCGAGGTGTTCGATCGCGGCGAGTGGTCGCGCTGGATGACAGAGAACGAACTGATCTTCCGCCGCACGCTGCTGGATGAATCCGGTGTGACGGTCACCACCCGCTTCCGCGGTGTGTCCGAACCGAAAACCGGGGAGGGTTCGCTGTTCGTGACGCGCGTCGCCGGAATGGAAGCGCGAGACAACAGGAGCTACGGAGCACGTACGCTCGATGAAGCGCTGGAGCAACATGAGCTCATCGTGCAGAAGATCGTCCGCATGCTGACCAGGCGGTGATCGCCACAGCACAACGATTCTCCTCGACCATAACCATCCCCCCGGCGCGGACGACATTGCCTGCGCGGGCGTCCGCCCGAAGGTCGCCACGCCCAAAGTGACTATCTATCTGACTGACGGCCTGCAGCCTTTCGACCGTGAAATCGGATTTGACAATGGCGCGCCACTCTCGTCCGCACGGCTGCAGCCCGAATAACCATCCAGGCGCAGGACAGGCGATTGAAGAAGATCGGCGGCGACCGGGTGCAATTG
>NZ_JARESO010000245.1:0-1580 GCF_046030175.1 Paraburkholderia sp. RL17-373-BIF-A | reverse complement strand
TACCGGCCAACGGCATCCGCCAGCGGCTGCAGCAGTGCGGCGGACTCCCGAACCCACGAGGCCAGCGTTGCACGGTCCAGTTCAATGCCGGCACGTCGATAGATTCCTGCCTGCCGGTACAACGGCGTATGGTCGGCGTACTTGGCAACTACCACCTGCGCCAGCAGGCCGGCTGCAGCCATGCCGCGTGCGATCGGGCGCGACGGCGCCGCTTCCTGGACGACCTTCGCACAACGGCTGCAGCTCAGCCGGGGACGCACGTGGCGGATCACCCGGAAGTACCCCGGCACGTAGTCCAGCATCTCGGAGGCGTCTTCACCCAGCTTGCGCAGCCGGCCGCCGCATTCGGGGCAGTCGCAGTCCTGCGGCTTGTGCTCCACCACCTCACGGGGCAGGTGTGCAGGGAATTCGCGCGAGCGGCGGCGTAGTGGGACCGCCGGCGCTGTCGTGTCTACAGGTTCATCAGGCACCGGTTCTGGCGCCGATGCCGGCACGGCATCCTGCTGCGGCAGTGACCCGCCACTGAGTGCGAGCTGCAGTTGTCCCGTCAGTTCTGCTATGCGCTCCGACGAGCGTCCGTACTGCCAGCGCTTCAGACGCGAGATCTCGGCAAGCAGGCGCGCAATGGTTTCTTCGCGCGAGACAAGCATGCGCTTGAGTGTGTCGATGTCGTCGGGAAGTCGGCTGACTGGCATGCCTGAGAGTTTACCAGGCACGCGCAGAAGTGGGGGCAAATTTACGCGGCGCATGTGGGCCTCCACGTCCGTTCGGGGCGTCGCCAGTCGATGCCTTCGAGCAGCATCGACAGTTGTGCCGCCGACAGATGGATGCATCCCGCGTTGGCCTGCGGCCAGATGAAACGGCCTCGCTCCAGGCGCTTGACGTACAGGTTCATTCCATCGCCACTCCACCACAGCAGTTTCACCAGATCGCCACGGCGACCACGGAAAGCGAACACGTGGCCCGAGAACGGGTCTTGCTCAAGGGCCACCTGCGCCAGTGCAGCCAGACCATCCATGCCGCGGCGCATGTCGGTGACGCCTGCGGCGAGCCAGATGCGGGTGCCGGTCGGCAGCGCGATCATGCCGGCCTCAGGCAATGCAGCACCAGTCGCAACTGGGCTGGGTCTGCCTTCCCGCTCACTCGCACGCGTGCGCCATTGAGCTCGATCTCTATACCTGAAGTCGCGGCTTCCTGTGCGCGCAATGGTAATTGCGCTGTCGGCACCGGTAGCGCCGAAACCGCCATCAAATCATCCGGCGACATCGCCACCGGAACGAACACTGCCGTCTCGCTCGCCGTCCTCTTGTCCAGCAGACCGGCACGGTACTGCCTGCGCCACTTGAACACCATGTTCGGATTCAGACCGTGCGACTGCGCGAGCTTCGCCACCGAGATGCCCGGCTCACACGCTGCCATCGCAACTTCACGCCGGAATTCAGGCGCGTAATTCGGCCGCCCCTTGCGGCTTCCAGCACTGTCGATCTCTGTCATCAAAGTGGTCCCCACTACTCGAAGTGATGGACATCACTTTGGACACTCTCAACGTCGATGTCGATACGGCCTTCAAATGACGCTTA
>NZ_JARESO010000244.1:0-1597 GCF_046030175.1 Paraburkholderia sp. RL17-373-BIF-A | reverse complement strand
GCAAGCTGCGCTCGCTGGCAAAGCTTTTCGCCTGAACCAATCCCTTCCATAGAATCCGGAGATCGAAAAATGGCACTTCACGTTCTGCATTATTTGCATCAAGGCCGCGCCCAGTGGGGCGTGGTCGCTAATGGCGCTATCACGCCGATTCCCGGCGAATTCAGGTCGACCGCCGAGTTTATCGAGGCCAATCCGGTTGAACGGCTGCTGGTGCTCGACGGTCCGACGATTCCCGAGTCGAAGGTCCAATGGTTGTCGCCCGTGACTGCCACCCAGCAGTTCATCTGCCAGGGCGCGAATTATCGCCAGCATATGATCGAGTCCGGTATGGACCCGGATGTGAAGAAATTCAACATGATCTTCACGAAGGCGACGAGCTGCATCGTTCCAGCCGACTCGGCCGTCGTGAAGCCAAATGAAGTCCGGTTCCTCGACTATGAGATCGAACTCGGTCTCGTCCTCAAACGCGACGTTACGTCCCGCGAGACCGTCACCGACGACAACCTGCATGACTACATCGCCGGCGCCGTGATCGTGAACGACTACTCCGCGCGCGACATCCAGATTCCGCAGATGCAGTTCTACAAGGGCAAGAGCTATCGCACTTTTGGCCCTGTCGGCCCTTACCTTTGCCTGCTGGAGAAACAGGATATTCCGAAGCTGAAGGAGCTTGTGCTGACGCTGACGGTAAACGGAACTGTCCGCCAGAATGACTCCACTGCGGGTCTCGTCTACGGCCCGGCAGAGACCTTGACGGAGCTTTCCGGCATACATGACCTGCGCGCTGGCGACCTGCTCGCGACCGGGACGCCGTCCGGCTGTGCGCTGAGCATTCCGTCGCCGGAAAAGATGCGCGCCGCGGCGCAGCTGCCTGAAGCGGAAAAATGGCGTCTCTTCCTGAAGATGCAGGAGGAGAGGCCACAGTACCTGCGGGTTGGTGACGTCGTGGAGGCGTATATCGCCAGCTCTGACCGCTCGATCAATCTGGGCGTACAGCGTAACGTCGTCGTGGAAGAGGCAGCATGACAGGCGTCGCAAACGTACACGATGTCCTTGCCATTGAAACGAAGGGGCAGCCAGCGGATCTCCCGTCGGGCACCTACGAGATGATCTGTCGGGGCGCGGCCCTCAATCCGTCTGCGCCCGCACTTTCGTTCTTTGCAACGGCCGACGACTACAGGAATGCCGAGTGCTGGACGTATAGTGAACTGGTGCACGATGTCACGCGAACCGCCAACATGCTTGCACGCCTGGGAGTACAGCGCGACTCAGTTGTCGCATACGTTCTGCCCAACCTTCCTGAAACGCATTTTGTGATCTGGGGCGGGGAAGCTGCCGGGATCGTCTGCGCGATCAATCCGTTGCTTGAGAGCGAAGCTATCGGTGAATTGCTCAACGCTTCATGCGCGAGCGTGCTCATAACCCTGGCGCCGTTCCCAGGAACTGACCTTTGGCAGAAGGTGCAAGCGGTACTGCACAAAGCCCCTTGCCTGCAGGAACTGGTGCTCGTGAATCTGGCCGACCGCATGCCGGGCGAAAAGCGATTCGCGGCCCGAATGCTGCAACATGGAGAGTGTTCAAGACTGCATGGTCCTGG
>NZ_JARESO010000243.1:0-1616 GCF_046030175.1 Paraburkholderia sp. RL17-373-BIF-A | reverse complement strand
AAACCGGCAGGCCGCCTTCGAGAGTCTGCTGGCGGCTGTTCGCGAACTCGACGTGACCGGGTGGCGCTGGCCCCTGGCCGCGCTCGCCGGCCAGATCTGGACGGTACCCGGAGAGAACAGGCAGGTCGCCTTCGATAATCTGCTGGCGGCTATTCGCAAACTCAACGTGGCCGATCGGGGCCAGCCCCTGGCCATGCTTGCGGACCAGATCAGGTGGTTGCCTGGAGTGAGCCAGCAGGCCGCCCGCGATAGTCTGAGCGTGAGCACGTGAATCAATCAACTGGTTGCTGATATGCCTTGGACTAGACTGAACCTGACAGCGGTCGGTTGATGCTGTTGGGGCGGTTCTGTCGGGTAGCTGGGCGCGGTTACCCGCGTCCAGCCCCCTCAGAACCGTGCATGGGTCTTTCGATCCACACGGCTCAAGCCTCTGCAAAGGTGAGGTCGGTCGAGACGCGTGGACGCCAACGGGTTAAGCAGCGACCTGATTCAGATAGTATCGCTGCGTGAATGCTACAGGTGACAGGTAATCGAGACGAGCCTGCGTGCGCTGCCGGTTATAAAACATCTCGATGTATTCGCTGATGGCTCGCCTGGCTTGGTCGCGGGTGGCGAAGCGTCGATGATAGACCAGCTCGCTTTTTAGCGTGCCCCAAAACGACTCGATCGGCGCGTTGTCAAAACAGTTTCCTCGTCGGCTCATTGACGCCTGCATGCGGAACTGGCCGACGAGATCCTGGTATGCGTGGGCGCAGTATTGAGACCCGCGGTCCGTATGATGGATCAGGCCGGGCGCCGGGCGCTGCGATGCAACCGCACGGAACAGCGCCTGCATGACCAGATGCTTCGTCATGCGCTCGCTCATGGCGTAGCCGACCAGCTCGCCACTAAACAGATCTTTCAGGCCGGCGAGGTTCGGTGCCACCGGTAGGTCGTGCTTCGAATTGGTCGTCGCCTTGAACTTGCGTTTCTGCCTGCAGCGTAGTCCAAGCTTTTTGCGTAGCCTTTTTATGCGGTGAACACCGAGCCGCACGCCGTGCTCGTCAAGGTGCTTCTGCAAGCGTTCGGGCCCGAAGCTCTCACGCGTGCGCTGATGCGCCGCGAGCACTTCGGCCTCCAGTCTCGGCTCCTGCTGTGCCCGCAACGACGGCGAGCGCTTGCGCCACGCGTAATAGCCGCCACGGAGACGCCCAGCAGCCGACACATTGGCGGCACCGGATAGTCCTGTCGCATCTGTTCAATAACGCCGTACTTCACCGCGACTCCCTCGCAAAGTACGTCGCGAATTTTTTTAATAAATCGCGCTCCATTTTAACTTCGGCCAGCTCCCGCTTGACTCGCCCGAGTTCAGCTTCGATTTCCGTCAGCGGCTTTTGATGCTGACCTACACGCTCCAGCTTGCCGGCCTTCGCAGCACGCACCCAGTTTGCCAACGTCTTCATTGATATCGACAGCCGACGCGCAGCCTCCGATACGCCAACGCCCTCCGTCATTGCAAGCTTCACCGCCTCTTCACGGAATTCCTTCGTGTAGACGGCTTTGGGGATTCGATTCATGTATGCCTCCATTCCTCAATTCTACGGAATGTTGGCGTCCACTTTTTCCGGCGGGCCTCA
>NZ_JARESO010000242.1:0-1620 GCF_046030175.1 Paraburkholderia sp. RL17-373-BIF-A | reverse complement strand
TGCTCTCGGCAAGGGTCGAGTCTCTTAAGAGACCGGTGTGCTCTGCGGAAGGCTTTTGCTCGGTACGGCTCGTGCGTACTGCAGATCGGCCGTCGATGATTTGTTGCTTCGTTATGATCAAACGAAGGAGTTGAATCATGCACTTTCTGTCCGTCCTACGACGACTCAGCGTCGTCGCACTTCTCTGTGCGGCTCACAGTACGTTCGCCCAGAACTATACCATCACTGCGCTAGGTACCTTGGGCGGCACGACAAGCTATGGCTATGGGGTGAACGCCAATGGCCAGGTTGCCGGCGCGAGCAGCAGTACCGCGGGCAAAGCCTTGCCGCTCACCGCGTTCCTGTACAGTGGCGGCCTGATGAAAAACCTCGGCGCCGGCGCTGGCAGCAGTGCGCTCAGCATCAATGCGAGCGGTATCGTGGCCGGTTTCAGCTTCGTCAAACCGAACAGCCCGGTAACTCATGCGTTTGTGACCCGCGCGACGGGCGGCCTGATCGATCTGGGCACGTTGGGTGGGCCGCTCAGCGTGGCAAACGCGATCAACGCGAATGGCCAGGTGGTCGGCAGCAGTACGACGGGAGGATTGTCGGTCCACGCGTTTCTGATCAATGCGCCATATACACCCAACAGCATGAAGGATCTGGGCACGCTGGGCGGCCCGATCAGCGTGGCGACCGCGATCAACGACAGAGGTCAGGTGGTGGGCACCAGTTTGAAGAAGGATTCCCTGACCACGCATGCGTTCCTGATCAATTCTCCGTATGCCGCAGACAGCATGCAGGATCTGGGTTCGCTGGGTGGGTTGGTGACCATTGCCACGGGCATCAACAACAGTGGCCAGGTGGTGGGCAGCAGCATGCTAAAAGGCAATCAGGCCATTCATGCTTTCCTGCTCAATACTGCACCGCTGGGCACGACGACGGATCTGGGCACGTTGGGCGGCAGCTTTAGCCAAGCCAACGCGATCAACGCTGCGGGAAAGATCGTCGGCAACAGCTATACAGCGAAGAACGCCGCCTCGCACGCTTTTATTTACCAGAGCAGCGCGCAGGGCGGCTCGGGACGCATGGTCGATCTCAACACATTGATTCCGGCTACATCGGGCTGGGTGCTCAACAGCGCCACGAGCATCGCGGATAACGGTACTATCACGGGATACGGCACCTTCAATGGGCAGACACAGGCGTACCTGCTGGTGCCCGCGAAGCATTTCGCGTATGTGACGAATGTCAACAGCAACACGGTGTCGATGTACACGGTGAACACGGACGGCACCCTGTCCCCGCTCGGCAGCCCCGTGCCAACCGGAAGCCACCCGCTCTCGATCGCGGTGGCGCCTTCCGGCCGGTTTGCGTATGTGGCAAATTCGAAGGACAACACGGTTTCGATGTACACGGTGAACGTGGATGGCACCCTGTCCCCGCTTGGCCGCCCCGTGCCAACCGGAGTCGTGCCACTCTCTATCGCGGTGGCGCCCTCTGGCCAAGCCGCGTATGTGGCAAATTTGAACAGCAACACGGTGTCGATGTACACGGTAAACACGGACGGCACCCTGTCCCCGCTCGGCAGCCCCGTCCCAACCGGACTCTCGCCATTTTCGATCACAGTGTCGCCCTCTG
>NZ_JARESO010000241.1:0-1628 GCF_046030175.1 Paraburkholderia sp. RL17-373-BIF-A | reverse complement strand
GCCTCTGCGAGCGCAGCACTGTCGGTAGGAAACGCATCGTCCCATACAGTTGAATTGCCGAACTCGTCGACAATTTCGAGCAGCCAGCCGCCTTCGCCATCGTCGTAGATTTCGATCTCGACGGCCGTTCCATCACGTGTCAGGCGCTGGCTCAGCGGCGAGTGAACCGGACCCTCGTCCATGTCGCTGGAGAGCGGTTCGGCGGGCGGCCAATCGAAGCGCTCACCTGATGGTGAGAAGTCGCTGACGACCTCCGCTGCGCCGTGGCAACGCTTGTATTTTTTACCCGAGCCGCATGGACACGGGTCGTTGCGTCCGATCTTCGGTGTACGTCGTAGTGGCTCGGGCCGACTGATGACAGTTGGTCCCCCGCCACGCTCGGTTTGCTGCTCGCGCTGTTGCATCCAGTAGCGATGGATGTGACGTACCGAGCCTGCCAGGGAGTCCGCGAAGGCCTGATGCTGGTCGAGACTGTCCTTGCGTCGCTTGAGTTCATCCCAGCCTGCCTCGGTGCCGTACAACAGGATCGCCGTGAACCATTCAGGGTGCTGCGCCATCAAGGGCGACCACGTTGCCTGATCCAGCGTAATGCCCTTGTAATAACCCATGCACCACTCGTCGATGATCGACAGCATCCTGCCGTCATCCCGATCACGCTCAAGGATCAGAGGTTCGTACGCGTAGGGTGTCTCGCGCAGCGTGGCATCGACATCATTCCAGTGCCGAATGATCAGGCCGACGATGCTCCCGGCTTCTTTGTTGCTCGCGAACGCGGGTCCATCTTTACCATGCTCGGCATCCCAGATCCAGCGCAACATCAAACTTGGCATGACGAGGTTCGGGCCCGACGCAAGCGCGGTCATGAAACCGTCCATCATCGAGACATCCATCGCCTCTTCGGGAACCGAATCGCTGATCAGGAAATCTTCGAGCTGCTCGATTTCATCGTCAGTGAGCGGCAATGCGAGCAATGCGTCGTGTTTCATCCGTTCTCCAACACTTGTTCGTCGGCGCGCGCTCTTTTTACAATGGCAAGCACCGTATTCTTGCTAATGGAAAGCCGCCGTCCAATCTCGCGATACGACTGTCCCGTCGCAACAAGTGCCAGCACCTTCGGCGCGAGCTTGTCGGCCTTGACACGCTGCCCGGGCTGCCGGCCAAATGCAATCCCACGAGCCTGCGCGGCGGCAATGCCTGAGCGTACGCGCTCGCGCAGCAGATCCCGTTCAAATTCGGCCAGCGCGGCCATCATCATGGCAATCAGTTTGCCTTGCGGTGTGCCGAGATCGAATTGCAGTCCGGTCTGGGCGATCAGCGACACGCCCCACGACTGCAGGTCGTTCAACGTATGGAACAGATCGAGCGTCGAACGGCCCCAGCGCGTGAGTTCGGTCACGAGGATCAGATCGACTTGGCCTGACTGGGCCAGAGCCAGCACAGCCTTCCGATGAACGCGATCGTCCTTCGTGCCAGACGCTGTTTCTTTCCACACACCAGCAATAACGTAACCGCGGCGTTTCGCGAACGCCCGCAGATCAGCTTCCTGTCGGGCGCAGGTCTGATCGACCGTCGATACCCGGCAATACAGTGCCGCTTTCTGTCCCAATTGAAGCTTCTTCACGAAACAC
>NZ_JARESO010000240.1:0-1633 GCF_046030175.1 Paraburkholderia sp. RL17-373-BIF-A | reverse complement strand
CGGGGGCCGGCGACGGCGTGAGGCCGCACAGCTGCCACCAAGTATCGGCGCCAACGCCTGCGTTCCCTATTTGTCGCGTGCCAACTCTATTGCCGGCAGCGCTGCCTTCGTCAACAAGGAATGCTCCGGTAGCGTTACCGCCGGCGATGTTTACGGGGTGGCTGCAGCATGAGAGCATAATATACTGATCATCAGTAACGGGGCCTGACTGATTGGTCTGAAGGGCGATATCCCATTGCAAATTCTTGTCCGATTTGCCATCGTCGGAGACAGCCGTTATAGAGGGGGTAGTTGCCTCCGCGGCCCCTTGGAGATAGCAAGACTGATATTTCTGGTTTGGTCCTGCATACACAATATTTACGATGTCAAGGACCTCCACAACACCAGTTTTGCCGATGGGCGACTCGAATTTCCAGGAGGCCTCTGGATCGGTTGTCGTTAGCGCACCTGACTCATCGAGGGCAAGGTAACCTCTTGCGCCGGATGTGGGGCCCATCCCCACCCCCCAAACTTTTAGGTGAAAAGTATCGCCGTAATTAAGATCCGACATTTTAAAGCTCCTGGATGATTAAAAGGATTATCAAAACAAGGTGGCGCCAGTTAATATGTATTGAGAGGTCTTTCAATGATGAAAAATCCCCCGTTGGGAAACGTCACACGAATTATCGCTCGCGCTGCCCCTCAGGAGCGACCTATCAAGATTGGTAGGTCGGCGCCTTGATTCCTGCGGTTGCCGTCCTCGTCCTCAAGCCGCCGATCCGGCCAGTCTCACGATTTCTGTCTTTCTGGTCTCACGGAATCGGTACGATTCCGTAGAGCGATCCATCAAAATTCTTATTTCCCCTATCGCGGCGTTCCCGACGATCACAGACTTTCCGCGTCTTCGACAAAAAGAGTTCAGCGGGATTGCCAGCAATCCAGTTTGACAAGTCGAGTGTCCGGTTGTGGCCGATTGGGTGAGGTCGCCAACGGCCGCTTACTGGCATTCCAGTCCGCAAACTTGAAATTGGCCGACTGACCGGTTTGGAGCAAGTTGTCTGCCCGGAGTGGGTCGACACGCGCCCTCCACGACATCGCCTATCGAGCTTCCGAGAACGCAGGGCGCGCTGACCTTCTTTGCTGCGATCAACGCAGCTCGATCGCCACGGAGCCGTTAGTTCGTTAGCGTGGCACCGATCCCGGAACCGACTCCGTCCGCCAATCTCGACTATCGCGTGGCCATCGTTCACGAAGGCCGCAACGCGCGGTACAAAATCGCCTACTCACTCCGGAGTTGGATATCGGAGTCGGCTCGAACTATCAAGGCGTCGATGGTCAGTTTGTTGCCCGCTGGGAAAACGCACGTCTGCAGGTCTGCGCCGCGACGCCGGCTGCCGCCATCGCCGGACTGCATAGCTGCGCGACGACATGCCCGCATGTCGCTGGCAACGCGCTCCCCTACCCTGCTATGGCGCCAGTGGTCGAACCCAGCCCGATGTCCACGACCGTCGCAGCGGATTATGAGCTGTTTATCGACTGCGTGAAGGCCCGTCGCGGCTTTTGGACCGAAGCCGAGAAACTGACCAGCGCGGCCAGTGGTACCGTCACGCGCTGGCAGTGGCGGACCAGGCACGACGCAACCATGGGTGACGAG
>NZ_JARESO010000239.1:0-1639 GCF_046030175.1 Paraburkholderia sp. RL17-373-BIF-A | reverse complement strand
ACTCGAGAAATGAGGAATGGAATTGCGCGAAGTCAAGACTACAAGCGGCGCCCGCTCCGAGAATGCGGTAATCAATTGCCCATTTACCCATCTGGAAGTGTGTCATGCTCAACTCGCTCGACGATAAGCGACGCTCGATGACCTGGCGGTATCGCCATGTCTAGCACGCTCACGGCGATCGTCTTGCAGGGCGGCGGAGCACTGGGAGCATATGAATTCGGTGCGCTTAGAGCCATCTTCGAGCGTCAGAACTTCCGGCCACATGTCATAACCGGCGTATCGATCGGCGCTCTGGCCGCAGCGGTTCTCGCCGGAGCAAAGGGCGATCCTCTTGAGACCCTGGGCGACATGTGGGACAGATTTTCCGTCTCCGCTCTTCCGTCTATGCCCGGTTTGGACGCATGGTTGGCGATGTTCGGCGCGCACGGAATGATCCGCGTGGACCCGACTTTTCTCCTGGCCCCGTTGATCGCCACCAGTGTGATGGACATGGCACCGCTAAGAGAATGGCTGACCGAGTCGGTAGATTTCGATAAGTTGAACGCAAGCGCGACGCGAGTGATCGTTACCGCGGTGAATGCCGCCACGGGTGCTTATGAGGAATTTGATAACAGAGACCGATTGACTGTGGACCATGTAATCGCGAGCTCGAGCCTGCCGCCGGTATTTCCAATGACTTTCATCGACGACCAGCCATATTGGGATGGCGGCCTTGTTTCCAACACCCCGTTGCGGTGCGCGATCAACGCGCTGGAGCAGATCGACGCCGACGACCCCGACGTAAGGCGCGAACTGATCGCGATGAATGCGAGTCATATCTCGCCGTCGACACCGCAGACGATGTCCGACGTGGTGGGTCGTTTGTTGCAGATATATTTTTTTGGAAAGCTGCGACTAGACCTCAAGCTCTTCGAACAGTTCAACAGCTATCTCGATCTGATTGAACATCTCGACGAAGAGCTGCCTCCAGCGAGTCGGTTGCGGCAACATCCGGCGTATCAACGGTTGATGGCACACCGGAAGATCGATCGGTTCGTGCTTATATCCGGGGATGGGCAGGAATCAATCGGTGCTGCGACTGACTTTTCCCGCTCGTCTACGCGACGCCGGATCGAGCGTGGCTACCGGGATGCAGTGCGGGCCTTGAGTTCCGACGAAACCGAATGAAGATCCTCACACCCACGAGGTGTGCGACATAAACGCTTGAGAGAACCGGCAAGTTGGCCGCCACGGGTTGCCCGTAGCGAACAATCGTCAGGCATAGCATATTGTGACGCCGTCCCTTGCAGACCGGGCGGTGACGAACGAACCGGCCAATCACTCGCCCGGCCACTCAACGCCATGCTGTGCGGTATAACTGCGAACGGCATCCGTCACGGTTTCGAAGAAATGTGTTTGGTCAAATATTTCGAAAAACCCATACGTTCGCAGTCGGTCCTGCACCGGGCCTTTCATTTCCGCAAAATACAGCGCGATGCCCGCAGTCTCCAACTCGTGATCAAGCCGGGAGAGCATGTCAGTGGCTGTGACGTCAATATCGGTGATGGGCTCCGAGGCAACGACCAACCATTCAGGTGGCTGCGCCGCTTGTGCGATACCCCGTCGCACGTGCTGGCTAAAAATCTCCGCATTTGCGAAG
>NZ_JARESO010000238.1:0-1663 GCF_046030175.1 Paraburkholderia sp. RL17-373-BIF-A | reverse complement strand
GGTCTGAAGGTGGTCGGCAAGGACATCAAGGAGGTCAAGCTGGTGTCCTCGGGCGCGGGCGCCGCGGCGCTGGCCTGTCTGGACCTGCTGGTCGACATCGGCCTGCCGCTCGAGAACATCACCGTCACCGATCTGGCCGGCGTGGTCTACAAGGGCCGCGTCGAACTGATGGACCCGGACAAGGAGCGCTTCGCGCGTGAAACCGATGCCCGCACGCTGGCCGAAGCCATCGGCGGCGCGGACGTTTTCCTGGGGCTGTCGGCGGGCGGCGTGCTCAAGCAGGACATGGTCAGGCAGATGGCGGACAAGCCGCTGATTCTGGCGCTGGCCAATCCGACGCCGGAAATCCTGCCGGAACTGGCGCTGGAAGTGCGTCCGGACGCCGTGCTGTGCACGGGGCGCACCGACTACCCGAACCAGGTGAACAACGTGCTGGTGTTCCCGTTCCTGTTCCGCGGCGCGCTGGATGCGGGCGCGACCACGGTCACGCGGGAAATGGAAATCGCCGCGGTCAACGCGATCGCCGAACTCGCGCGCCAGGAGCAGAGCGATATCGTCGCGACGGCGTATGGCATTCAGGATCTCTCGTTCGGCCCGGAATACCTGATTCCGAAGCCGTTCGATCCGCGCCTGATCGTCAAGGTCGCGCCGGCCGTGGCGAAGGCCGCGATGGATTCGGGCGTCGCCGAGCGTGCGATCGAGGACATGGAAGCCTACGAACAGCATCTGCAGCAGTTCGTGTATCACAGCGGCACGACCATGAAGCCGATCTTCCAGCTTGCGCGCGGCGTTGAGCCGGAGAAGAAGCGCATCGTATTCGCGGAAGGCGAAGAGGAGCGCGTGCTGCGCGCGATGCAGATCATCGTCGACGAGAAGCTCGCCAGGCCGATCCTGATCGGCCGGCCGGCGGTGATCGAGCAGCGCATTGCGCGCTACGGCCTGCGTCTGGTCGCGGGTCAGGACTACACGGTCGTGAACACCGACCATGACGAGCGCTATCGCGACTTCTGGCAGGAATATCACAAGATGATGTCGCGCAAGGGCATCAGCGCGCAGATGGCGAAGCTCGAAATGCGCCGCCGCACCACGCTGATCGGCGCGATGCTGGTGGAAAAGGGCGAAGCGGACGGCATGATCTGCGGCACGGTGTCGACCACGCATCGCCACCTGCACTTCATCGATCAGGTGATCGGCAAGAAGGAAGGCGCGAAGGTCTACGCGGCGATGAATGCGCTGGTGCTGCCGAACCGGCAGATTTTCCTGGTGGATACGCACGTGAACGTCGATCCGACGCCGGAGCAACTGGCGGAAATCACGATCATGGCGGCTGAGGAAGTGCGCCGTTTCGGTATCGAGCCGAAGATCGCGCTGCTGTCGCATTCGAACTTCGGCACGAGCAACGCGCCGACCGCGCAGAAGATGCGCGACACGCTGGCGATCCTGCGCGAACGCGCACCGGACCTGCACGTGGACGGTGAAATGCACGGCGACATCGCGCTCGACGCGAATCTGCGCCGCGAAGTGATGCCCGACTCGACGCTCGAAGGCGACGCGAACCTGCTGGTGCTGCCGAACATCGACGCGGCCAACATCTCGTACAACCTGCTGAAGACGGCCGCGGGCAACAACATCGCGATTGGTCCGATGCTGCTGGGCGCGGCCA
>NZ_JARESO010000237.1:0-1702 GCF_046030175.1 Paraburkholderia sp. RL17-373-BIF-A | reverse complement strand
TGGAGATCGACTAAAGCCTGCTCAAGAGCTGCCTTCTTCCGGTCCATAATCGAGGATTTGACAATAGCATAAACTCCAAACGTCAACATCGAGAGGATCAAGTCCCCTGCCGCACTACCGAATTGTGCACCCCTCGCGGCAATGTTAACCCCTTTCATGCATTGTCCTGGCGCTGCGCTTCTTGATCGAGACGAAACGAAAGCCCTAGAGAGAGTGCTAGACGTTATCAATGACATGGTGATATTTCCAAATAAGCCGCCTTCAATATTAATGCGCATGACTCGGCAACGGAGCAATCGCACAAACGCGTGTGAGCCAATGTTCCGCCATCCTCTAAACATCTCCAGTTCAGGTATTCCGTCCATAGTATGATCACCTTGATCCAGCCAACTTGCATTTGCAAACCTGCCCGAGGTTATGGATTTTCATTGCTGCAGCGGAAGACATCATCTTGCTTCGGGGCTACGCGCTACGCAATGGCGGCCCGCATGGCTTGCAGAGGTCGCCGCTTTCCTGTAAGTCTTTGCAAGTCCAAAGAGGCGCCCCGGCGCGGTGAGTTGCGATTCGGTCAGCACCAGCCCCTCCTGGGCGGACTTCGCTTCTAGCGCCTTCGGACGCTCGTTCACGGTCTCGAGAGGTGGCGTAGCCAAATGTTGCGCTCTCCCTGCGACAAGACGCTGAGGGCGTGGCGGTTGAGCACCTCATTGGCGATACGGATCTGTCCGATTTCTTTCTGCAGGGACTTCTGCAAGGACCTCCCCCGAAACTCAAGATCGGGGCGAGATTGGTCGGCGGCGGCAAACGCGCGGCGTCGATGGTGCGGGTGGTCCAGTTGGTTGAGCGGCCATACCAGCTCCCTGTTGTCAGGTGAGGCTGACGCGTCGAAGCAATGTCATGAGCCGACTGCGTCTTCGCAAACGGCCCCGTTGCCCGGAACGTACCGGCCGGGCAACGAGATGAGCCGCACAGGAAAACCCTATATGAAGACCGGCGAACAGGCGCGCGGTGATACGCCGCGTGCGTAAGCGTCATTTCGTGGCCGCATGGATAGGGCTGAAGCCGGTGTCCAGAGTGATGTCCGTTACTTCAAGTGATGGGGACTACTTTGGACACACGGAATGCGCGATCATTGAACCGCAAGGGCCGACTGAACTACACACCAGAGTACCGGCGGCAAGTTGCCGTCCGGCGTGCGAGCCGGGCATTTCGGTGGCCAAGCTCGCGCAGGCGCACGGATTGAATCCGAATATGGTGTTCAAGTGGCGCCGGCAACTGCGGGCGGGCCTGTTTGAAGGGGTGGCGCACAGCGCAGCGGTGTTGCTGCCCGTAGCGCTACCTGATGCTCCGACCGGCGATGCCGCAGACCCGGCGTCGCTCGCTCTACAGCCTGTCGAGCCACATAGCAAGAGCGTACCGCAGCGTCGGGCATCGAGATCGAACTGACCGGTGCCGTGTACGCGTCACGGGCATGGTCGACCCCGTGCACCTGCACCTCGTGCTGCCAGCGTGATTACGCCGCCAGGCGGTACCCGCGTATGGCTGGCAGCGGGCGTTACCGGTATGCGCCGTGGCATGGATGGACTTGTCGCGCTGGTGCAGTCAGCACTCGGGCGTGATCCCTTTTCGGGGCACATCTTCCTGTTTCGTGGGCGTCGCGGGAGTCGTGTGACATAGTGCATCCTCCGGTTAGAATCCAGGTAAC
>NZ_JARESO010000236.1:0-1706 GCF_046030175.1 Paraburkholderia sp. RL17-373-BIF-A | reverse complement strand
GCGTAGGGATAGCCGCGCCGATCTGGGCGCCGGAGTGGCGCGCCGCATCGCGAAGCCGCTTGCTTATGCGCTGCCGATTCTCGCGCTGCTGATCTGGGTGGGCATTGGCAGCAGCCTCGCGCCGCTTAAAACACTCTCGCGGGCCATCGGTGCCAGAAACGCAGGCAATCTGGACCCCATCGATATGCGTCGCACTCCGGCCGAAGTGCGTCCCTTGGTCGACGCGCTCAACGTTTTGTTCTCGCGGCTGCGAGGGTCGCTCGACCGTGAGCGGGCCTTCACGGCCGACGCGGCACACGAACTCAAGTCGCCACTGGCGGCAATCAAGGTTCAGGCACAGGTCGCTCTTACCACGCGTGATCCGGCAAAACAACGCCTCGCGATGCAGCGGGTCGTTGAAGGTGTCGACAGGAGCACACATCTGGCGGATCAACTTCTGTTGCTGGCGAGACTTGACGAAGGTGTGCCCGCACCAGCGTCGACCGTGGAACTGGATGCCGTTGCCCGCGAATGCATCGCTGCCCACGAAGCGAATGCGTCGTCCAAAGGCATCGGGTTAGCCCTGAACGGAGATACACACGTGACGATGTTAGCGGAGCCCGCACTCGTGCGTATCCTGCTGGACAATCTGGTGGACAACGCTATCAAGTATGGCGAGACGGGAGGTTGTGTCGAGGTCGTCACCCGGCGAACGTCGGAGGCGACCCTACTGCTTGTGCGAGATAACGGCCCAGGTGTGTCGGAGCAGGACCGGTTGCGTCTGAGCGATCGCTTTTTCCGGGGTGGGGGAAGCCGCCAAAGCGGCAGTGGATTGGGACTCTCGATCGTCGCTCGGATTGTGGCTCGCCTTGAGGGACATCTAACCTATACATCGGGCATTGACGGCCGGGGGCTGGGCGTCGAGGTCGGATTCCCCAGCCACTCAGTCACGCAGCTCGCCATAAGCGGTCACAGCGTTGGAAGATCCAATGGAGCAGGCCGGCATATCGATTCGTGCGCGACGCCTCATCGGCACGGTGTGTCACGAGTCTTGCGCATGAACGAGCAGCAATGGCGTCTGCGTAATATGCGCGACACGGCCCGCGACGCTGCCCAGTAGCCATCGCGCTACTCCACGTCGGCCATGCGTGCCCATGACCAGAAGGTCAGCATTCCAGTGACTTGCCTGGCGAACGATCGCGTGGGCGATGTCGTCTCCTGTCTGCTCGGTACTGGCGAGTACGGTATCGCAGTGACAGGACGAACCCGCAAATACATCCGCCGCTGTGGCAAGCGCCGCTTTGCCCTCTTCGATAAACGCGTCTTCAAGCACATGAATGGGTACAAAATCCGTCAGACGCACCGCGCGATCGACGACATAGACCGCCCGCATGTTGACTTCCGGCTTCGCAAACCGCATGCCGTACCTCAAAGCCTCGAACGACGGCGCGCTTCCGTCGATCGCGATCAGAACCCGTTGCGGGGGGCGCGCCAACTTTTCCTCGTGGGAAGGCGGCACGATCAGGAGCGAGCATCGGGAATGTATTGTCAGTGGCTGGGACACTGTGCCTTCGACCCAGCGCAGTAGTCCATGATGCTGACGTGCGCCGACGACCAGAAGATCGGCACGCCAGTCGTCGGCAGCATCGATCAATGCGGTGGCGATGTCGCCACCTCGCTTCGAAAGGTCGACTACATCCTCTTCGAGGAGAAAATTACAACCTGCA
>NZ_JARESO010000235.1:0-1706 GCF_046030175.1 Paraburkholderia sp. RL17-373-BIF-A | reverse complement strand
ACGTAGCGATAGCCGTGCCGATCTGGGCGCCGGAGTGGCGCGCCGCATCGCGAAGCCGCTTGCTTATGCGCTGCCGGTTCTCGCGCTGCTGATCTGGGTGGGCATTGGCAGCAGCCTCGCGCCGCTTAAAACACTCTCGCGGGCCATCGGTGCCAGAAACGCCGGCAATCTGGACCCTATCGATATGCGTCGCACTCCGGCCGAAGTGCGTCCCTTGGTCGATGCGCTCAACGTTCTGTTCTCCCGGCTGCGAGGGTCACTCGACCGAGAGCGGGCCTTCACCGCCGATGCTGCACACGAACTCAAGTCTCCACTGGCGGCAATCAAGGTTCAGGCGCAGGTCGCGCTTACCACCCGTGATCCCGCAAAACAACGCCTCGCAATGCAGCGGGTCGTTGAAGGTGTCGACAGGAGCACACATCTGGCGGATCAACTTCTGTTGCTGGCGAGACTTGACGAAGGCGTATCCGCACCAGCTTCGACCGTGGAACTCGATGCCATTGCCCGCGAATGCATCACTGCTCACGAAGCGAATGCGTCGTCCAAAGGCATCGGGTTAGTCCTGAACGGAGATGCACACGTGACGATGTTAGCGGAGCCCGCACTCGTGCGAATCCTGCTGGACAATCTGGTGGACAACGCTATCAAGTATGGCGAGACGGGAGGTAGTGTCGAGCTCGTGACCCGGCGAACGTCGGAGGCGACCCTGCTGCTTGTGCGAGATAACGGTCCAGGTGTAACGGACCAGGACAGGTTACGTCTGAGCGATCGCTTTTTCCGGGGTGGGGGAAGCCGCCAAAGCGGCAGTGGATTGGGACTCTCGATCGTCGCTCGGATTGTGGCTCGCCTTGACGGACATCTAACCTATACATCGGGCATTGACGGCCGAGGGCTGGGCGTCGAGGTCGGGTTCCCAGCCACCCAGTCCGCCAGCTCGCCATAAACGCTCGCAGCCTTGCACGATCCTATTGGAGCAGGCTGGCATATCGATTCATGCGCGGCGCCTCATCGACACGTTGTGTCACGAGTCTTGCGCATGAACGAACAGCAACGGCGTCTGCGTAATATGCGCGACACGGCCCGCGACGCTTCCCAGCAGCCATCGTGTTACTCCGCGTCGGCCATGCGTGCCCATGACCAGAAGGTCAGCATTCCAGTGACTTGCCTCGCGAACGATCGCGTGGGCGATGTCGTCTCCTGTCTGTTCGGTACTGGCGAGTGCGGTATCGCAGTGACAGGACGAACCAGCGAATATTTCCGCAGCCGTGGCAAGCGTCGCTTTACCCTCTTCGATAAACGCGTCTTCAAGCACATGAATGGGTACAAAATCCGTCAGCCGCACCGCCCGGTCGATGACATAGACCGCCCGCAGGTGGCCTTCAGATTTCGCAAACTGCATGCCGTACCTCAAAGCCTCAAGCGACGGCGCGCTTCCGTCGATCGCGAACAGGATCCGTTGCGGGGGGCGCGCCAACTTTTCCTCGTGAGGAGGCGGCACGATCAGCAGGGAGCATCGGGAGTGTGTCGCCAGTGGCTTGGACACCGTGCCTTCGACCCAGCGCATTAGCCCATGATGCTGACGTGTGCCGACGACCAGCAGATCGGCCCGCCAGTCGTCGGCAGCATCGATCAATGCCGTGGCGATATCGCCACCGTGCTTCGAAAGGTCGACCACATCCTCTTCGAGGCGAAAATCACAACCCGCG
>NZ_JARESO010000234.1:0-1719 GCF_046030175.1 Paraburkholderia sp. RL17-373-BIF-A | reverse complement strand
GCTGATTCGGCAAGCCTAATGGCCTCGACCTTGAACTCGTCCGTGTATTGCCGTTTGGGCACCAGCTTCTCTGACATTCAGACCTCCGTACAAACAGGAAATTAACAAATTCCTGCTGTACGTGAAATCGAGGCACGGTCAATCGAGAAATTCCCGTTTGCGTGTACGTTTCGTTGACAGATCCAGACCAAGATCAAGTTGCGTCATCGAAGACTCCCTTAAACTTGCCTATCTCCCAAGATAGTCCACGCGTACGCCGACGCCAGGACTTTTGCAGACCTTCCTAGATTTTCGGTCGGCGCAAACACATACTCACTTCAGCAGCCACTCTCGAATCCATCGCACCGCTTCATTCACGAGCGTCCCTTAAGGATTGCTGGTCTTGTAAGGCCCAAACCGAGATGCTTCGTAAGCGGCGCGATCACCGGGAAACAACTCGGGAATAGCGAATCCTTCGGGTCTGAATAGCGGATCGGGGTAAAGGGTCGTTCTCGACGCGAAATGCTTGCGCGGTAGTTCGCTGTTCACATAAGCCGAGATATCAAAAGCGTCGTTGATCGACAGGATCGGCGCAGCGGCAGAGCTGCCAAGGGGCATGTTCGCATGCACGAAGCGGGTCAGTAAAGGAACCATATACATATGCCCGGCATCGTTATAGCTGTCGTCTCCCGCGATCGCCGGGAAAACATAGCCGCCTCCTTGATCGAAGTCTGGCTGACGCGTGCCGACACCCGTCGACGCATGACAAGCGGCGCAGTTCTGTTCAAAAAGCGTCTTGCCTGTTTGAGGACTCGCCGCCCGCGCCGGCATCGAGATTGGCTCAAGCCCCGCCCCTTCCATTCCCATGCCACGTTTCGCTTTGCTGCCCAGCCATGTCATATAAGCGACCATGGCCTTCATTTCGCGTGAATCTTTTGCGAACGGCACCGAGCCCGTACCGCACATTTGCAGAATCCGGTCCTCTACAGTGTAAATGCGCATCATTTTCACGTCGAGCTTGGGATAATCGTTGACGACATTTACGAACGGCAGCGCGAAAGGCTTGGTACCCGGCATCCCGCTTGACCCCGCCTGATGACAATTCACGCAATTCAAATTGTTGCTGGAATAGCGATGCATCTTCTCCGGCGCATAGGGCCCAATATATCGAGACGTGTATGTCAGGATCTTCATTCCATACGCGATCAACTCCCCCTGCTCGCCAGTCGGCAATTCACCGTGACTCGGCATTGTCCACGGCTGAATCTCCCGCCTGTCGTGCAGCGCAACCAGTGTTTCTGCTGTCTTCGTGTCGACGATGTCCGCAGACGACTCGGGCGGCAACAAATTGATCGCCAATACTGGTGCGCTGGACATCAACGCAACGCCGAGCCCTATCATGGTGACGTTCAATCGCAATTTCATTCGCATCTTCTCCTGCTTTAGTATGGGTTGACAGGTGGTGCCGCGACGGTCCGGTGGCACCTCAGCACGGCTGAGCGGTTCTGCCGAAGTGACGTGCATTTAACTCGTTGGTTGTACCCCAAGGGCTGGGGGAAATGTTCGCGCAAGTGGAACATCCCTTGTCGCGACAAGGGGGCCTCTGTAGGGTCAATAAGCGATCTATCGAAGCGGCTAATAATGCTGATTAGTATATGGGACACCAAACAAGCGTTTCACAGAGTCGACCAACGATTGGCGGATAATGTCTGGCTATGGAACACGTGCGGTCCGGCAAAA
>NZ_JARESO010000233.1:0-1728 GCF_046030175.1 Paraburkholderia sp. RL17-373-BIF-A | reverse complement strand
TGGGGGCGTCCATTCCATTAGTTGTTCCGCATCATCCTACCGAATCACCCAGCTCATGTTCACGTCATCCTGGATTGATTCATCCAAGATTGCCCCGCGCAGGTCTGCCACGCGGAGATTCGCCTTGGTCAGGTCCACCAACCTCATGTCGGCGCCCCTCAGATCGGCCGTACTCAGCGTTGCCTCGCTCAAGTTAGCCCCCATCAGAATGGCGTTGTTCAGTTTCGCCCCCTTCAAGTTGACCCCTACCAACTGCGCCGCAGCTAAGTTCGCCCTTCGCAGGCTCGCGCCCTGAAGATCTGTTCCTTCAAGATCCATACCACCCAAGTTCAACCCGTCCAAGCTTGCCTCTCTTAGATCCGCCCCCTTAAGATGCGCATCGGTCAAGATCGCGCCTCTCAGATCCGAGCAACCCAAGTCCGACGTACCCAAGTTCGTGCGACTTAGATCTGCCCCACTCAAGTCCGTCTCATTCAGGTCCGTCTCATCGAACGCCGCCCCACTAAGATCGGTTTCGGACAGCTTCGCTTTTGTCAGCTTCGCTTCCGTTAGGTCCACCCCGCTCAGGTTCGCCCCAATGATGATTGCTTCGCGCAGGTTAACCTGTCTCAGGTCCATCCCTCTCATGTCCACCCCGCTCAGGTCTGCCTTACTCAGGTTCGCCCCAGCCAGTTTGGCCTCGCGCAACTTCGCCCCCCGCAATTTCGTCGAACTCAGATCTGCCAAACTTGCGTCCGTGCCGCTCAGGTCCGCCCCGTTCAGATCCGCCCCGCTCAGGTTCACCTCGCCCAGGACCGCCCCGCTCAGGTTCGCCCCGCTCAGGTTCGCCCCGCTCAGATCCAACCCGCTCAGATCTAACCCGCTCAGATCTAACCCGCTCAGATCCAACCCCTTCAGATCCAACCCCTTCAGATCCAAGCTTTCCCCTCGGAGCAATTTTTGTCTCACGGGTAAGATTTGTTGAGCGACATCGTTGTACAGGTAGTGATCTGTCGCGTGCTGAACGACCTCCTGCTCCAGAAGCACCCGGAGGTCGTTGAGTGTGCTCCCCACGATAGCAAAAGACTCAGACGCCCCATCGCTTTCAACAGTAATGGTGAGAGCCGTGCCGTTGTCACCAGCATCCTCGGAAACCGTCAGCGTACCGCCGTGTTTCAAGTCCACTGAAATCGAACGATTACCTGCGCGCTTAACGTCGAACTGGGCATCGAGAATTCTCTTATGAACGTCAACGATCGCCTGTCTTACAGCTTCTTCTTTCTGGTGGCTGCTGATGCACTTGCATACCCGTTCGATTACCAGTCCAATAAATCCAGTGAACAGGGCTATAAGCCCCGTCACCCCGGCCCGTGAGGGTGACACACCGAAATCCCCGGCCTGTTTAACCATGCTTCTTTCAGCGTTGCCCGCAATGGCCCGAAAGTCATCTTTGCTAAACATGGGGATATTTTTGCCGTCCGCGCCCTGACGGAAGGCTCTGTGCGCTCCTCCCGCGTACTGATGGTTAAACGCACTTGAGCCGACGAAGGCTCGCACAATCGTTTGTGCACTCACAACTGACATGATCTCTCCCAAATTGGTAATATCTGCAAGATAAAGATGGCCCGCTGACTCCCCTTGCAACCGCCACCAGCAAAGTGGACGCATGAGCGCATACTACTGGCTTTGTCCGGATAGGAGGTATTGCAAAGATGCTGCGAATTGTGTAAAAGCGCAACATCTCCCCCG
>NZ_JARESO010000232.1:0-1729 GCF_046030175.1 Paraburkholderia sp. RL17-373-BIF-A | reverse complement strand
TGGCGTCAACAACCGCACAAGACCACCGTCGAAACGCTCGAACTGTGCAACGACAGCGGACAGCCCGAACTGCAGTCCAATTATGAGCATCAGTAGAGCGATCAGACTTTTGATCGGCATCGACAACGAAAACACGTTCAGTTGTTGCACAGAACGGTTGATCAGCCCCAAAGCTAGATCGACCAGGACCATCATTACCGTCGCCGGGACCGCAAACGTAAGCGCCAACGTATATAGAAGCTGCCACTCGCTCTTCAGGAAATGAACGAAGTGCGCGTCCCAATGCCAACCGCGTCCAACAACCAACGTCTGATAAGAGTCGTAGAGCGCCGAAAGAAAGGCATGAAACCCGCCTAGTGCGAGGTATAACACAGCCAGAACATGCGAGAAGAACGCTCCCAACGGAGACGACTGCGCGCCAAGCAACGGGTTGAGCACGCCGGCCATTGAAGCGCCGCGCAAAGTGTCCAACAGAAAGCCAGCTGCATCTACTGCGAAGAATGGGATCGCAGCAGAGAAGCCAAGCGTCAGACCGACGACGA
Source organism: Paraburkholderia sp. RL17-373-BIF-A (assembly GCF_046030175.1). Taxonomy (NCBI): domain Bacteria; kingdom Pseudomonadati; phylum Pseudomonadota; class Betaproteobacteria; order Burkholderiales; family Burkholderiaceae; genus Paraburkholderia; species Paraburkholderia sp. RL17-373-BIF-A. Next base: position 1,187 of record NZ_JARESO010000232.1, on the reverse strand, counting down.
ACTCGCATCCCAAAAGCAGCAGGTAGTGCCCAGGAGATGCAATCGGATCTGGTAATTGCAACGCCGCCAGAAAGGGCAACCCTGGAAGGACCATCACTAGAACGAGCGAATTGCGAATCATCGCACCGCCGACAATTGAGGGGCCGAACAATGGCAGCAGCATTGCACCCATCGGCCGCATCATGGCAACGCCGAGAAGGGGCAACCAGCGAGTGAGTTCACCCATACCTATCTTCCCATCTGCGCGATAAGATCAAAGCACCGCTCGGTATAAATGAACAGGGCGTCTCCCGTCCAACGATAGGACACTGCAAGCGTCAGACAGGTTGCCACCAACTTGACCAAAAACGGAACTGTCTGGTCTTGTACCTGCGTTAGTGCTTGCACCAAACTAATCAGTATGCCGACCACCGATGCCACGAGGACCGTAGGCAAGGACAAGATCAGGACCAACCATAGCAGTTCGCTGGCCAGTTGAACAATTTGGACTTTTCCCATGATTCGGATGTGCTCACATTGTGTGCATTGGAGAGAATACTTCCAGGACAACTACTAAAGGGGTGTTAGCACGCCCGGTGCGACCCACCGTAGCCAGGTGGCATGGCGAGTGATACGGCATGAAGGTCCTGAACGAAATCCGGCAGGTAGCTGACGACAACCGCTAATAACGTGGTCGCCGCGAGCCCTTTGATCGACTAGACCGAATCACATACACATCATTAACCGGTAGTCGATGGCTTGATCTTCAAACTGCACGCTTTCTACCTTCGGGCAAACCAACCGCTCACCCACATGACTCTCTGTTTTAATCGACAATGCGCGCTTCCTAAGCATGGCACGGCCTATCGCTCGGACAGACATAATCGAAACGTTGCGAATATGAACTAACCAAAAGTAACCCCACGCTCAGCGCCAACAAGGCAACAAACATTTCGTCTCACCGCAGTTCACAGCAAACAGTTCGGGGTCCTGAGTAGACGCAGGAACCAATCGCAATGTCAATGCGATTGCTTTGACAAGAAGCGGTGCGACGAACAGTACAGGATATAGCGTAACACGACGACGCCAATCAACTGCACGCCTACTTTCCTGCCAAAGCCTTCTCCACGTTTCTCCGCACTCCAATGGCGTTAGCCCGCTGCCCCAACTCGCAGTTACCACGCAATCGTCCACAGTTCAACTAAGGA
>NZ_JARESO010000231.1:0-1780 GCF_046030175.1 Paraburkholderia sp. RL17-373-BIF-A | reverse complement strand
CGTTTGGTGGGGTGCCGCCGGCACGCGAGTGTGGCGTTCCTGTGAAAACAGTTTCAAACACGGTTGCCCGACCCCACCAATACCGCACCCGGGCGCGCACCACCCCACCAAACGAAACGCTCTCCTAATAACCTCGTTTTCCAGGCGAACATCACGAAAATTTACGAAACTTACGTCAGATTCGCAAAAGAGCGTTAGCTCGATCAAGCGCAGCATGCATAGTGCCATCCTGCATCCGGACGATCGAAATTCCTTGGCTATTCGACTTGCGCACCTCAATTCGCATATCTCAATGTTGAAGTTAGTAAATGCAGGAGAACAATTATGTCATTGATAACGAGAAATACGCTTGAAAGAGCTTTCGCGGCTGACGAAGGTATGGCTATTCGCGGGGCGAGATATGGTAACCGGGGGGATTAGGGACCTGCTTCTCTCAATGTCGACATTTGGGAAATGGTTGAAAGCGGTTGAAAGCCCATCCGCTTCAGCCCGACCGTAGTCGACCTCGATCGCTGCAACCCAAGCCACACAAGGCATTCGCCTCCAAAACCGTCATGTAGCCTCCTTAAGTTGCGAGGATTGACTTTATAAGTGCACCAACGCCCGGTTGGAGGGTATTTGGCCTGCCCATTTCAATGTCGAAGTTTATAATTTAGGAAAATAATATTCATTATGTCGTCGCTAATAACGGGAAGTACTATCGCTAGAGCTTTTGGGGGGGGTATCAAATCCGCCAATGTCGCCATGCGGGGTGCAACATTCGGGAATGCCGGCGGAGCTAAGGACCTGATTCTCTCCATGTTGACATTTGGGATTTATGCCCTAGTCAAGTCTTCTGCTATGGAAAAGAAAGGAGCGGCTGTCGAAAAAGCCTTAGTCGATCTATATTCGTATATGGAGAATCATCCACATGATAAATCTATTTCTGCGTGCGTCGACGGTAAATGGTTGAGTATTAATGAATATAATGGCTCATTGGAGTTTTACTTTGATGGTCGCCAGTGTGCCGTGCCCTGCGATCTAAATTTTCGCCAGCTTAAACTGGTTTTAGAGGAGGCAGTTAAGAGTACGGAGATGTACCGCGAGATAGTGGGCGATATTAACGATGCAATATCGGATGAGGCTACCCTTGAACGGCTAATGTCTGAAAATGGCCTTGACTCAGTGATGGGCAGCAGAATTTGCCTTGGGGAGGATTTTAGCAAAGATGCGAATGTGGAATGGTGTTTGCTGCCTCGCGGTGATAACACCTACGACTTAATGACTTGGAACAGTGTGGCTTGCTTGATGAGTAACGGCTCCCCTCACCCACTGACGAACAATAAGATCATCGAGACAGACATTCTCAGAGGCAGAGAGATACTGCCGCATCTCAAGTCAGATGATATGTTTGTGTTCTAAGCGAGAGCGTTTCGTTTGGTGGGGTTAGGCGATGAGTTGGGCGGTGGAAGTGTAATGTAAGTGGCGATATATGTAATAAAAACAGGGGTAGCGCGCGTAGAACTCAGCATCTCTTTTTCGCAAAGCCTAGAGCAACGGTGTTATAGGGGACAAACAGACCAAATCTCTAGGGCGGCCAAAGGCAGAATCACCACTTCTATTACACAATTCGCCATTTATATTACACTTTCTAGCCCCGGTCGCCCTGAACAATGCGGGGCTTCGAAAGAGGTCGGCCGCGCTTGCCAGCAATGGGCGGGATGGCGCCAACCAGTGGGTGAAGCTGGGTAACATCGTTACGATTGGCGCCAGTGAGGATTCCTTACCTATGGGGGCTTTG
>NZ_JARESO010000230.1:0-1797 GCF_046030175.1 Paraburkholderia sp. RL17-373-BIF-A | reverse complement strand
CCCAAAACCTCCCCGTATTCGGTCATGAGGCGTGCCGACCTGTGGCGGGATCTGAAGCTGCGCATCCTGGAGCTCGTCGAGAGCACGATACGACAACATGGCTCGGGCGGGAGAGTAAGCCTGTTTGGAATCAGCAAGTCAGTATGACGCCCGTGACGCGAGGCTAGCCGCCGTGCAGGTGGAAGCGCGGGTTAGCATTGCTGCCAGAGCCGCATTGAGCGGGGACGGAACCACCGCTCAACGGATTGTTTCCGACACGGAGGCTAGCATGCAAGACGATAGCACGTTGTACGTAGGGCTCGACGTTCACAAGGATTCGATCATGGTTGCTTATGCGATCGGTATGAGCGACGTGGAGCTGCTTGGCAAGGTCGGCACGACACAGATCGAAGTTGACCGCCTATGCAAACGGCTGCAGTCCAAAGCGCGCCACATTTACGTCGTTTACGAAGCCGGTCCCTGCGGTTACGGCCTGTACCGACGGTTGGTTGACAAGGGCTTCGACTGCATGGTGTGTGCGCCATCGCTCATCCCACGCAAGCCCGGCGAGCGCGTCAAGACCGACCGGCGCGACGCCATAAAGCTCGTGCGTTCGCTACGGGCCGGTGATCTGTCCGCCGTGCATGTACCAACGGTCGAGGACGAAGCATTTCGCGATCTAGCCCGGGCCTGGTCAGCGGCGAGAGAAGACCTCAAGCAGGCGCGATGCCGGCTGAAATCGTTTCTGCTGCAGCACGGTGTGAATTACCTTGGCCGCGCGGACTGGGGACCGACCCATCGACGCTGGTTGAGCACATTCTCCTTCGACAGCGGCTGGCAACAACTGGCATTTAACGAACACCGCCGTACTATCGAAGATCGCCTGGCGCAATGCGAACGGCTGGAAACAGCGCTGCGTGAGGCGGTTGCAGACTGGCGTTTCTTTCCCGCCGTGCTCGCCCTGCAAGCAATGCGGGGCATCAACTTCACGTCGGCCGTGGGCCTTGTGTCTGAGCTGGGCGATCTGTCGCGCTTCGAACACCCGCGGCAGTTGATGGCGTGGCTTGGTGTAACGCCGTCGGAACATTCATCAGGAGGCAAACGGCGACAAGGAAGCATCACAAAGACAGGAAACAGTTATGCGAGAAAGCTGTTGGTCGAATCCGCGCGGAGCTACCGACATCCGGCGCGCGTGAGCATCGATATCCAACGCCGGCACGAAGGTATCCCAAAGGCGATCATCGATCGGGCGTGGGACGCCCAATTACGACTGTGCCGGCGATACCGGAAGCTGGTGGCCAAGGGAAAGATTGCCCACGTTGCCATCGTTGCGGTAGCCCGGGAATTGGCCGCTTTTATCTGGGACATTGGCCGGCTGGGCATGGCCCTAACAACACCTCACTGTGGTCAGCCAGCCTAAATTTAGCGAAGCATGTAACTGGGTTCAACGAAAGGGGAGTTTCCTGAGGGCGGCGCAGCCCGGTATTCGAGCAACCCGCGCCCTCTTTTAGCAACGACATCAGGTCGGCTTGCGAAGCAAGTCAGCGGCAGGCTCATGAGACGGACCACAGTAATGCGGTATCAAACCCGCGAATATCAGCGTGATCCACCGTCGAGAGTTACTGCTACGCCGCCCTCAGGAAATTCGGATACGAAAACGAACGTAAGCTCAAAACCGATTCCGATTGACACCGGGAGTCATATCAGAGGGGTGACACCTACCTGCGTACGCTCCTAACTCACGGCGCGCGCTGTGTACTGGCAAACGTCAAGGAGCCGGGTCCTTGGGTCGAGCAGTTGAAAAAACGTCGGCCGGCG
>NZ_JARESO010000229.1:0-1809 GCF_046030175.1 Paraburkholderia sp. RL17-373-BIF-A | reverse complement strand
CGATCGCATCAAGATACTCGGCTGGGGCGGCAACGGCTTCTGGTTGCTGCTCAAACGACTCGAAGCGGATCGCTTCACCTGGCCATCGGGCACGGAGACTATCTCTCTGACGGTCGAGCAATTGCACTGGTTGCTCGACGGCATCGATCTGGCAGTTATCCAGAAGCATCCACGCCGGTTTTACGAACGGATCGGCTGAACGCCCGGTGTATCTGGAAGGTCTAACTGACCATGCCGAAGGACATCGTCACACTCAGTGCCGAAGAGTATCAGGCGCTACTTGCCGAGCGCGACGCACTGCGTGGCGAGCTTCGGCTGGCGAAGGCTGAGCGTGACCTGGCAGAGGAGCGCCTGCGTGCCTATAAGCACGAGTTGTTCGGCGCGTCGAGCGAGGCGCGCGGGACTGACCAGCTGGGCCTGTTTAACGAGGCCGAAGCACTCGGAACTGACGCCACGCCCGCACGTGAGGACGAACCCGCCACGCTGGTTGCAGGGCACACGCGCGCCAAGCGCGGACGCAAACCGCTGGATCCGAATCTGCCGCGCAAGATCGTGCGGCACGAGTTGCCCGAGTCGGACCGCTTCTGCGCGCACGACGGCCATGTGCTGGTTGAGATCGGTGTCGAGACCAGCGAGCAGCTCGACGTAATTCCAGAACAGGTACGCGTCATACAGCATCAGCGGGTGAAGTACGCGTGTCCCTGCTGTGATCTGGGCATCAAGGTTACGCCAGCACCGGCGAGAATCATTCCTCGCGGGCTGCTCACAGAATCGGCGCTCGCGTGGATCATCACCGGCAAGTACCAGTACGGCATGCCACTGTACCGACAGGCGACCCTGCTGCGCCGCTTCGGCGGCGACATCTCGTCAAACACTCTTGCGGCCAGCGTTGTTCGCGTTGGCCTTGCCGTGCAGCCCGTAATCAATCTGATGCGCGATGTGCTGCTCGCCTCGGAACTCATCCATGGTGACGAGACGACTTTCCAAGTGTTGAAGGAGCCAGGACGTCAACCTCAGTCGAAGAGCTATCTGTGGGCGCAAGTCAACGGCTTGGGACCACCCGTTCGGATGTTCTCGTACTCGCCAGGGCGCGGCACGCAACACGCACAGCGACTTTATGCGGGCGTGAAGCCTGGTAGCGTCCTAATGAGCGATGGTTATGAGCTGTACAACGGCATCGCTCATGATCACCAGCTCGTGCATCTCGGATGCTGGGCGCACGTGCGTCGCGGCTTCATCAAAGCGGAAGAGACCGTGCCGAAAGCGGCGCGCACGCCAGACCTGCTGGCTACACGCTTCGTCGGCTTGATCGGAAAGCTGTTCGCTGTCGAGGCGCGCGCAGCGAAGTGGACAGCGCAACGCCGGCAGCGGCTACGTGTTCGCTACAGCAGTCGCGTGCTCGCCGTCATCGAGCGCATGATGGTCAAGCAACTGCCGACGATCGTGCCGTCGAGTTTGCTTGGCAAAGCGCTCCACTACATGCGTGGACAGTGGCCCAAGCTGGTCCGCTACACCGAGAACGGAAACTGGCCCATATCGAACAACCTCTGTGAAAACGCCATCAGGCCGTTCGTCGTCGGAAGGAAGGGATGGCTGTTTGCCGACACTGTTGCAGGTGCGCAGGCCAGCGCCAATCTCTACTCACTGGTCGAGACCTGCAAGGCGAATCGCATCGACCCATATCGCTATCTCGTCTCGCTGTTCACGAAGCTACCTCTCGCTTCAACCGCTGACAACTATGCGGCGCTCATGCCGTGGGCTATGCTGCCTGCTCCCGACCTCTGAGGGGCGTGGTCAATAGACCGCTTA
>NZ_JARESO010000228.1:0-1828 GCF_046030175.1 Paraburkholderia sp. RL17-373-BIF-A | reverse complement strand
CCCTCAACGCGAGCCAGTTCATCCCGGGCCGCGACGACAGCCCGTTGCGCCTCCCCCCGCTGCACCTCGACCTCGTCGCGCAGCGCGTCGAGCGCGTCACGCGCCGCGGTGCTGGAACGGGTCCACAGCGTCGCAACCAGTTCGCCTGCGACCGCCTGCAGATCAGCCGGCAGGTCCGGATGCTCGATGCGCACCCGGCTCTTCTCGCGCAACTCCTTCCAGAACTCGACCAGCACGGCCGTGGGCGTGCCCATGCTGCCGCGCCGGACGAGCTGATACAGGCGGTTGGCGGTCGGCGTGATGCCATGACGGAAGAACAGCAGCGCGCAGACCTCGCGATAGAGGTCGCGCGTCTTCGGGAATTCGGCCTTCAGGCGGTCGATTTCGGCTGCCAGGCGGGTTTCATCAGGAGGGGCGTCAGACATCGGGATCGATCGCGGTTAATTCAATAAATAATATAACGTAAACCGATAGATTTTAAACTAGGGAGCGTCATAATTTTGACATTAACCGTATAATGTTGATTTTCTGTGACTAGGTGCGCTCCAATTACGTCCATGCCAGCCACCCGGACCGCCGCCCCTCCCGACCATGACCACCGCCCTGCCCGCCCTGCGTCCGATCGATGCGCTTGTCCTGCCGCCCGACCTTGACGGCCGTCACGGCACGAATCGCGCCAACGGACGCATGCAGGTCGCCGCTGACACCGATCTCGACGCGCTTCGCGCATGGCTCGCCCGCTTTGCCGATACGAAGACCACGTTTGACAACTACCGCAAGGAAGCCGAACGGCTGCTGCTGTGGTCGGTCCTGCAGATGGGCAAACCGCTCTCCTCGCTCACGCACGAGGAGCTGCTCGTCTACCAGCACTTTCTCGCCGATCCCCAGCCCGCCGCGCGGTGGACCGCTGATGGCGGACGCAAACACCCCCGCCACGATCCGCGCTGGCGGCCGTTCTACGGCCCGCTGTCCGGATCAAGCCAGCGCCAGGCCATGGTGATCCTGAACGTCATGTTTGCGTGGCTCGTGCAGGCCGGTTATCTGGCCGGCAACCCGCTGTCGCTGTCGCGTCAGCGCGCCCGACGGGCCAGGCCGCGCATCGTCCGGTATCTGTCGCCCGAGCTGTGGCTCGAGGTCAAGACCTGGATTCAGGGCATGCCCGTGCAGACAGCTCGCGAGCGCGAACACCACGCACGCGTGCGCTGGCTCTTTACCCTGCTCTATCTGGGCGGTCTGCGCATCACGGAAGTCGGCACGAACACAATGGGACGGTTTTTCCGGCGCGCTGACGAAAACGGCACGGACCGCTGGTGGCTTGAAGTGATGGGCAAAGGTGGCAAGGAGCGGCTGGTGCCGGCCACCGCGGAAATGATGACGGAACTGGGCACCTACCGGCGGGCACGCGGACTGCCCGCCCTGCCTTCGCCGGGCGAGGACACGCCGCTCGTGCTGCCGGTTGGCCAGTCGCGCAAACCGCTCACGCGCGCAGCGTTGCACCGGATCGTGAAGGATGTCTTTAACGGTGCGGCGCAATCCCTGCGCGCACGTGGTGAAGACCATGCGCCGCGCGCGGACCGCCTCGAGCAGGCGTCGGCACACTGGTTGCGCCATAGCGCCGGGTCCCACATGGCGGACCGGCAGGTCGATCTGCGACTCGTGCGCGATAACCTCGGGCATGCGTCACTGACGACGACCAGCCAGTATCTTCACGTCGACGACGATCGCCGGCACCGCGAGACCGACGAGAAACACCGTATTGCCTGGTGATGACGGGTAACCGATGGCAGCCATAACTCACCACCACCTACCGGCTGATCTGGACAGCGTC
>NZ_JARESO010000227.1:0-1847 GCF_046030175.1 Paraburkholderia sp. RL17-373-BIF-A | reverse complement strand
ACCCTATCGACCTGTCCGAGGAAATTAGACCACTACACTCTTCTATCCGGTAGAGTGTGCCGATCTAGTCCGGCGCTTCCTCCCTCACAGCGTTCAGACGCACGGCATGAAGGTCGAGACGGCGGGCTAGCGCAACCGTGCCGACGCGTTAGGCGCGCTTCGCAGCACAGTAAGCGCGCAATAGACCAAGAGTCTCGAGCGAGGCGACCGGCTCTGCGTTAGTGTGCATAAGTGGCGAGGTGCCAAGGCCAAGGTAGCAGCGCCTAGTAATCGCTGGGGTTGCTTGCGAACGGGAGTGCCTTCGACAGCGCGACGAGATAGCCATACGGTTCGACGCGATTTGCCTTGCAAGTTTCGATGAACGAATACAGGTTAGCCGCCGGGTTCGCGCCAGCGACCGTGTCATAGAAGAGCCCAGTTCTTTCTACCGACAGTAAATGGCCTAATCGCGTTTCCGCAAACGTTGCTCGATATCAACCAGGCAAATATTCTCGACACAAAGAGTCAGCTTCGGCCACTGGCCCTGCAAGTGATGCAGCGCTTTGCCGAAGGCGCTTCGTGGCAACACAGCGTGCAACTGGCGCAGGACCTTCTCCTCGATTTGCGCGAGGGACACACGACTCTCGCGCCATCTCACGATCAACCGATTTGTTAGCGTGGTGTTCTGGCAGCGCGATTCGATCGCAAAGAGCTGCCCGATGTACGGCTCATAGCCGTCGGCCATCAACGCCGCGCCGGGTTTCATGCCGGCACAGAGCGCCCGGCCTGTTCCGAGCTGTACCCGAACAACCGAACCGGCGGGCCCGTGCCGCTCATCTGGGCCCACGTATAGCTCTTGCGTTCTGCAGCACGGCCAGGCTCTCTTAGTACATGCACCGTCGTTTCATCGCCGTAGACGATGTCGGCCTCAAGCAGGTAACCGCGCCTCAGATCGACTAGCGGCTTCATAGGGGTGCCGACGCGAACTACGCTCGCTGCCGGCGTGCCACGTGAGAGGTCGCCACCCAAACGACGCAGCAGCGCGGCGATTCGATTCAGCGCGGCAGCGCACCAGCGAATTCACTTACATCGACCCACGCGAGCGCCGATTTGGTGAGTAAGCCCTTCCGCATAATGCGGGCCGGGGCTGGCGTCACCCGATGCCAAGGTCGCAGTGAGGACACCCGTATTGGATTCGTTGGCGCTGCATCAAGCGATCATGCTGCGGCACGATATCGAGTTGCTCGCTGTTCTCGGCGCAGATTTCGACTGGTGCGTGGCCGTCGTGTGTGCATACGCGTTCTGGTTCGGGCAACTCGTGACGCACGATCTCGCGGGGAAGCATCGGGGCCAACGGCTTGCGCGCGCGCGCCGACCTCAATGCTCTGCTCCGCCTCCGTTTCCTCCGCCGGCTCGCATCCCGTTGCAAGCGCCTCGGCTTCGTTCAAGGATAGATCACCCTTCTCTCGCCCACCCACTTCGCTTGTGGCGGCAAACAGCCGTGGATTATTCGCCTAGAGCTTCTCGCGCAGCAGATCACGTTCGACCATCACCACGCGCAAGTCGCTCTTCACGGCAGCGAGTCCTGCGCGTGGCGCCTGCAGTTCGTCGGTGGGGGTAGTGCGGCATCGCCAGATTGGACCAGCGATGCTGGTTCGCTTCTCAGGTCACACGCTGATAGTAGCGCGTCGGATGCGCGCGCATCGTTTCCATGTCGATGCCTTCAGGCAATCCGTGCAGTTGCTCCGTTCGCAGCTTAAGCACGGCTTCCTTGCGCGGCCTAACGAAGCGGTCCTGCTCGAGCCGCTTCATGAGAAGCCAGAAGCCGTTACGGTCCCCCAGCAACATCTTGCTGGGGGACCGCGACC
>NZ_JARESO010000226.1:0-1859 GCF_046030175.1 Paraburkholderia sp. RL17-373-BIF-A | reverse complement strand
CACTTTGCCCACTCGCGCCGAATTCGGTTCGCGGTTCTCATGGCACTCCCTTTTTAACCATAGGAGTGAGCATGAAGGACATCGACCCGAAGGCCCTGTTTCGCCTGTCCGTACTCGGACCACTTGTCAGTCGCGAACGGCTTGATCGCGGCGACTTGCAGCAGATCATCCGCCAACTGGCTCAGCAGGAGTACGCAATTCCCGGTTCTCGTCGTCGCCATATCGGCGAGAAGACGCTTCAGTCCTGGTATTACGCCTGGAAACAGCACGGGCTGGAGGGCCTGTGCAGCAAGCCCCGTGTGGATCGCGGGCAATCGAAGCTGCCATCGGCCGTGCAAGCTGCGATCCTTGCAGCTAAGCGCGAGAATCCGCGACGCTCGATCCGCCAGATCCGTTTGCTGCTCGAATCTGCGGGTATCGTGGCGCACGACACACTCTCGCGCTGCGCCGTTCATCGGCTGCTGCAAGCCCACGGGCTCTCGCGCATCGTTGGCTCGGCCAGCTTGCCCGAGGAGAAACGCAGCTTCGTGGCCGAACACGCCGGCTCCATCTGGTACGGCGATGTCCTGCATGGCCCGCACTTGTCGCTTGGCCGGGGGCGCCGCAAGACCTACCTGGTCTCGTTGATGGACGACGCCTCGCGGCTCATCGCCCATAGCGCGTTCTGCTTCTCGGAGAGCGCGATCGACATCGAGGGCGTACTCAAGCAGGCCTTGCTCAAACGCGGTGTGCCCAAGATGTTGATCGTCGATAACGGCGCCGCTTATCGGGCGGCGACATTGCAGGGCATTTGTGCACGGCTGTCGATCAGGCTGGTTTATTGTAGACCGTATGCTCCCGAGGGCAAGGGCAAGCTGGAGCGCTGGCATCGCAGCTTACGGGCTCAATTCCTGAGCGAGCTCGACACCACGCACATCCATGATCTGGCGGACCTCAACGCGCGCCTGTGGGCTTGGGTCGAACAGATTTACCATCGCACCGAACACAGCGGCCTGTGTAACCAGACGCCGCTCGCCCGCTATCAGCAGGACCTACCCCGTATCGGCACACTCGGCGCACGCGCCGCACAACTGGACGAACTGTTCCTGCACCGTATCGAGCGCTACGTGCGCCGCGACGGCACCGTGTCATTTCAGGGCAAGCGCTTCGAAGTGCCATACGAGCTGGTCGGCAAGACCGTGTTGCTCGTGGTGGATCCCCATACGGGAACCGTCAAGGGCGTAGAAAGTGAGGCGGGCGAGCCCTTGGGCGCCGCAACCCTGCTCGACGCTGTCGGCAATCGCACACGCAAGCGGCGCAAATCTCAGCCTGAGACCGTCGAGCCGACCGTGACAGGACACGACGCGCCGATCGAGAACGCAGCGCACGGTCCCAATCTTATCGAGCTTGCCTATCAACGTCACTACGCCCGGGAGCTGTGACATGTATCGACAACACTTCGGTCTACGTTGCGCGCCGCTTTCCAAAGAACATAGTGAGTTGTGGGACGACGGCGCCTTGGCGCAATTCAACGAGCGCTTCCAGTGGCTACTGCACAGTCCCGGTATTGGCTTGCTCACGGGCGAGCCCGGTGTGGGCAAGACTGCCGCGTTACGCCACGCAGCACTGGCCTTGAATCCCCATCGCTACCAGGTCATCTATCTGGCTGAAACCGAGTTCGGGCGCATCGATCTGTACCGCAGCCTAGCTCGGGCGCTGGGTCTGGAGCCCGCCTATCGGCGTGCCGACCTGTGGCGGGATCTGAAGCTGCGCATCCTGGAGCTCGTCGAGAGCAAACAGTTGTTGCCCGTGTGGATTATCGACGAAGCGCAGAACCTGCCCCTCGAATTCTTCCGCGACTTCCCGGCCTTCCTGAACTT
>NZ_JARESO010000225.1:0-1868 GCF_046030175.1 Paraburkholderia sp. RL17-373-BIF-A | reverse complement strand
ATCAGCGCGAGTTGCAATTCTGATGAGTCAATGCGCGAACTGTTTTGTACGGCGCACGACCTGTGCACATACTTTCTTGTGCGAACCTGCGTTGACCGACTCGCGGGCGATGGGCAGCACACCATCGCGGATGCAATGGAACAGGTTAAGGTCAAAGGAGTGCACCGTGTCAAGATTCGCGACGCGAAGGGGCACCCGACGACAGTGACCCTTGAGGTTCGCTACCAGCAAATGACAGTGTTGCCGCCCATCGGTAAGCAGAATCGTTATCCGGCGCTGCAACTTACGGTAATTCACGCGCATGAGCGTGATGTGCCGCCGGGGCGCTCCGGAATCGAATGGAAGCTGCTGACCAACCTCTCGGTCCGATCGCGTGCCGAAGCAATCGAGAAGCTCGACTGGTACGCCATGCGATGGAAGATTGAAACCTTCCACAAAATTCTCAAGTCCGGGTACAAGGCCGAAGACTCGAAGCTGCGCACCGCCGACCGACTTGCGAACCTGATCTCAGTGTTTTGCATCCTGAGCTGGCGCGTATTCTGGCTCACCATGATCAGTCGGTGTGCACCGGAGGCCCCTCTCGATGCGGCATTCAGAGGTGGCGCCGAGAATTCGGACAGGTCGGTAAGTGGAAAAGCTGGGGCGTCAGTCGGTCATAATGGCCGGCAACAAGGAACCAGAAGATGACGAAACGCAACCGACGGACACACTCACCGGCGTTCAAGGCAAAGGTGGCACTCGCGGCGCTCAAGGGCGACAAGACGCTTGCCGAGCTGGCCCAGCAGTTTGATGTGCATCCGAACCAGATCACGGACTGGAAGAAGCAACTGCAAGAGCGTGTTGCCGAAGTGTTCGAGACGGGCCAAACATCGGCCGAGCCCCCGGTCGATGTGAAGGTGTTGCACGCGAAAATCGGGCAATTGACTTTGGAGAACGATTTTTTGGAAAGCGCGCTCGGCAAGGCGGGATTGCTGAGCGTAAAGCGATGATTGATCGCGAGCACGCATTGCCGGTGAGCCGGCAGGTGCGGCTGGTGGGCATTGCCCGTTCAAGCGCTTACTACCTGCCGCACCCGGTCACAAGCTGATGCGGCGGCTCGATGAATTGCATCTGGAGTTCCCGTTTGCCGGTGCGCGAATGTTGGTTCGCCTGCTCAAGCGTGAAGCTATCAGGGTCGGGCGCAAACACGTCGGCACTCTGATGAAGCGCATGGGCATTGAGGCGCTGTACTGCAAGCCGAACACAAGCCGCCGTCATGCGAAGCACAAGATCTGGCCTTATCTGTTGCGGGGCATGACGATCAATCGGGCAAACCAGGTCTGGGCACTGGATACGAGCTATATCCCGATGGCGCGCGGCTTCGTCTATCTGACCGCCGTGGTGGACTGGGCCAGCCGAAAGGTACTGGCCCACCGCGTGGCGATTACGATGGAGGCGTTGCACGCTGTCGAGGCGTTGGAAGAAGCGTTCGCGAAATACGGGCAACCTGAGATCGTCAACACCGACCAGGGCAGCCAGTTCACCGCGACAGCGTTCACCGACGCCGTGCTCGGCAGGGGCATCCGCCTGTCCATGGATGGCAAAGGCGCCTGGCGCGACAACGTATTCGTCGAACGCGTGTGGCGCAGCGTGAAATATGAAGAGGTGAATCTGAAAGCCTATGAATCAGTCAGCCATGCACGCTGCTCCATCGGCGATTACCTGAACCTTTACAACCAGAAACGGCCCCATTCAAGTCTGTCCGATCAGACGCCGGATGAGGCATACTTCGCGACGCTGCCAGCGATCAAATCGGCAGCTTGATGACCCCGGCGTTTCCACTTATAAACTCGATCTGACTGTCCGAACCAACGGCGCCACCTCTGCCC
>NZ_JARESO010000224.1:0-1870 GCF_046030175.1 Paraburkholderia sp. RL17-373-BIF-A | reverse complement strand
CTCCCTCTATGTTCTCATCCTGCACAAATCCACCAAGTAACAATGCCTGACCCACGTTGAGTGTGGCTTGCGTAGCAATCTCCGCATTCTGAATTTGTGGCAGGGACTCAGTACGACTGATTGGCCGGTCTTGACGACCGTCTTGAATGTTAAGCGTGAGCAGCACCCGATCGCTCCCGTCCTCATGAATTAGCCTTGGGGTAACCCGCATCAGTGCACCAGTCGTCACAGACTCGAGTTGTGCATTCTTCTCGCTCACCAGCTTCGTGTAGAAGGTGATGCTGCGATCCAACACAGCTTGCACATTGTCTAATGTCACAACAGAAGGACGCGAAACAATCTTCGCTTTGGACTTCTGCTGCAGAGCACTTAGGCGCAACATGAAGGCACCTGCATTTGATATCAAGGTGGAGAAGCTATCTGAAGCCAGACCTCCGCCACTGTTCACACTGACCGTACCGCCGCCGATACTCGCAGAAACGGACCAGTCGACCCCCAGTTCGCTAATGTCGGAAGCGTCGACGTCTATAATAGCCATTGAGATCTCAATGATATGTGCTCGTTGATCCAGCTTCGGAATTAGATCAATGTATAGCCCCATATTTTTCTTTCTATCGCGCACCAGCACCGCATTCTGACGCATGTCTGCGGAGAACGCCGGCAGACCTGTTGCGCCGACCGCAGCGGCAGACTTACCGTCTGGCGGCGATAAAGTCTTGCCTTGCGCCATCTCGCGCAGCACCGACACCACCCCGGGCACCACCACTGGTTGATTGCGATAGGTATAACTCGTGTCAGCGGCGTTGGCATACTTGAGCGGGAAAAGCGATATCGTCTCTTTGTCTTGCTCCTGATATAGCTTCTGCTCATCAAGCTGCTTCGCAAGAGCAGACACCCGAGTCAAACACACAGGTACGCCATTCACCTGCAGAGCGTTGAAATAACTCATAGTTCGCAGTTGACAAGAGGCGTCGTCCAACAAACCGCTCGACTCGACTAGCCCGTACAGTTCGCCCACACCTAAGTAGCTGGGGATAAGCGTGACCCGATCCACCTCCGTCGCCTTGTACACATAGAGCGTGCTGCCATCGTAATAAGGCAATAGTTGATAAAGTCTGGCCAGCTCTGCCAACGCACTACCTCGCGGATTGTCATGTAACTCCCCGACGTAGGGCTCGGTAATCTTCGCACTCACTACGACGGGCAACTTGTAGTTGGCGCCGATACTTCGAAGTACCGAAGCTACTGTGGTACCGTGACTAGAGAGAAAGAATGGCGGACCGCGCCAGGTAACGGGCTGCGCTGTCGTAGTACAGGCAATCAGGAATCCGGATATCAACAGAAAGAGCTTCATGCGTACCCCCCTGTGATAGGCAAGATCCGTGTCGCACCCTCTCCTCGCGCAGCCAACAGGGCCACGAGCGCCAGTTGCTGTTGGAACAGCAGATCTAGTTCGGTTTCTGTCAGAACAACAGGATAGCGGCGCAGTAGCCAGAGCCGGTTATCTACTATATAAAGGGCGTCATCATACGCTTCCGGCGTAGCGGCCAGCATCAAGCAGACATCAGATGCCTGCGTAACGGGGCGCTGCAAAGTGATCGCCACCGCTGTTCCGCTGGTGAACGCGCGCGCACGTATTGCGCCAACGTCTAGGCTGCCAGTCAACGGGGACCCTTCCGCAGCCCATCGAGGTTCGTACACCCGCTCCGCTATCCAGCGCAAGACGAGAAAGGGATCCAGTACCTTATTCATGAACCCTATGTTGCCGCCTGGATCTGCAACGGCGTATCGGGTCTAAACCTGAAAGTGGCAATTGCATCGTTGGGGCTTTGTTGTTTAATCGTTCAGCCCTCCTTGGCCTTAGTCCTCC
>NZ_JARESO010000223.1:0-1971 GCF_046030175.1 Paraburkholderia sp. RL17-373-BIF-A | reverse complement strand
AAGGCTTCAACGCTGTTGAGGTCATGCGCAAGCTCGGTGGGCAGTGGCCGGATAGGGAGCTTGCGGTGACCATGAGCCGCATGCGATGCAAATCGCCAGACGGCAGACATTAAGCACGGTCCCTGTTACCGAACTCCGGGAACGGCTAGGCGTTGCGCCGTTCAATCCGATGGCATGGCATGCCGATTCGATCAGTGTGGAAGAAGCGTCACGACGACTGGGGATCTATGGGCGCTCGACTCACCGCCTCATACGCGAGGACATACTATCCGCGCAGGATCCGGCCAACGTCGCAGGATTTCAAAATGTCAAGCGTCTTAGTGATACGACAATAGCAACTGATCGAGAAGTCGGTCCCAGCCTCCCACCAACACGAACACCAAGATCTTGAACGGCATCGAAATCGTCATCGGCGACACCATCATCATTCCCATCGCGAGCAGCACGTTAGACACAATCAGATCGATGGCAATGAAAGGGAGGAACAATAACAGTCCGATCTTGAACGCTTCGATCAACTGGCTCACTGCAAAGGCTGGAATTAACAGCAGCAACGAATCGTCGCTCACACGATCGCGCACTTCAGCTGGCCAGTTTTTGTGGGCGGTATCGCGAAAAAACTTCAACTGAGTGGGGCCTGTGTGTTTTTTAAGAAATTCGCGATACGGATCCAGTGTGTCGTCAGTCAGTCTAGACAATAGAGTCGCATCCGGTTGTTCCGGCGACGCCGCAATGCGGTCTTGCACAGCCAAGCCCACCGGCGCCATTATGAACAACGACAACACTAGCGCTAATCCGTACAATGCAATATTGGGCGGTATTTGCTGGATGCCCAATGCGTTGCGCAACAACGAAAACACAACAGAGAGCTTCAGGAATGACGTTCCCATCACCACCAAAAGCGGCAGCAATGACAACACCACTAGGAGGGAGATCAGTTGGGTGGACTGGCTGGTAATCGCCATGACGGACTATGTTAATTCGTTCTGACTGCTACGGTTGCGGTATGTGCATAGACGGTTGTGAAGCTATCGTCGTGCACTGTGGGGACTGAGCTATAGACTCCCTGTAGCACCCATGGATTTCTTTGGGTAAGTGCCTCCGCTTGATGGAAAAATTGAAATGTGCATTTCTGAAGAGGAGTTCGGGCAGCTAATGTTAATGAGGTTACCACCGCACTGACCGACGTGCCATGCTACAACCGCTATGCCTGTTGCCTTGGGAAGAATATCGGATTAAGAGGGAATATAAGGTTCTCTCACGACTATGAAGTACAAGCGACACATGGATCTATCATCAATCAAGCTATCGTGTTCCGCGTTGTGCTCGGGCGCAGTCTCCGATCACCCCGTGGGCTCGTACGGCGAAGTGCCGACGGGCCTAGCATAAGCGCGAGACGACCATCCGGTGCACCGCAATCGCAGAAAACGCCTGCCTTGCCTGATGACACTAGCACGTGAGTTCGGGTTCTATCGTCGATCTCACTCGATAAAGCCCTACATCGCATAAAGCGCACCGGGGAAAAGGCCGCAAACGTTGCGGCCAAACACCAAGGATGGCCAGTGGCTCCTGCGTCAAGAAGGTACTTTTCTAATAGCTCTGCACGGCAAAACGACTCCATAGGATAACTGCATATCACGTTTTCGACACGCACTCAAGCATCCCCTGGTGTGCAAGGTGAAAGCTCGCCCCACACCTGACCTAAGTGCACTGAATCAAAGAATATCGCGGACCCACCTGAGGTTGGATCGAATACTGGACCGAGGAAGCAGCGGGCAGGGTAGCGCTGCACTGTTACAATACCGCCTAGACTTCGGAGTAGGTTGAGGAGAGAATGAGGGCCTTGAGTGGATTTGCTCCAGTACTTCCGGACACCGCCTCACACTTAGGTTGATGAATCGGTCCTACGTCGGAACTCGCGTGGCGAGCGATATTTCAGCGCGCTATGCGGGTGCTTTTCGTTGTAATGTA
>NZ_JARESO010000222.1:0-1981 GCF_046030175.1 Paraburkholderia sp. RL17-373-BIF-A | reverse complement strand
AGCCCGGTTGAATACCGGCAGAGTCTTGGAATTGCGGCATAAATCAGTCCAAGAATTTAGCCGCATCCCCAGTGGGTCAGTTTCCGATGCAAATCAACAGCGAGGCCTTTGCTACCGTCCGATCTCTGTTTGGCGCGAAGGTGAGGCGGGGCGCTACATCTATGTCCCAGGCGTGGTGCCTTACGTGATGTCCGTGCTGTCCCCGCCTCGTGTGGAGAAAGCTATTCGCCACACCCCTTAAGATACAAAGTGATGCCCGAAACCCATGCGCGATTGCCTACCACACAATTTGCGCCTCAGAGTACCTCTGAGCGGCGTCGTTCGTGGATCGCATACGAATGTTCAACGGGACATGTAATTCGCTCATCAGGCGCGCGACTAGGTTCCGGGCAGAACCTCATCATAGCTTTACCCGCATTGGCTCTTCATCAACCACAAAGGGAGAAGACCCAATAAAGTCTGGAAAACTGCAGTGATGAATGCGACTATTTCACAGTAAATCGCTCTTCATATTACACTTCCTTTGAACTTCGAGCATCCACGCCGCTGTGCGTGTAGAACTTAACAGCCGTGAGCGCACCGCCACCTGCGGTGGCGTTCCGCTCCGCTCTTTGCTATGATAGTCACCGTTGATAGATACCACGGAGGGTCAAATGCAAAACGCGAAGCTATTCAAAAGCGGACGCTCGCAGGCGGTGCGATTGCCCAAGGAATTCCGGTTCGAAGGAACTGAGGTCCGCATCCGACGCCACGGAGCGGCCGTGATCCTTGAACCAGTCGCCGACGATTGGGCGTGGCTCGATGCCTTGAGCGGCGGAATCGATGCCGATTTTAAGGCAGCAGTGCAGGAACACCCCGGCGAGCAGCACCGGCCCGAACTGGAGACTCTGTTTAAGTGAAGTATCTGCTCGACACCAATGCGGTCGTCGCCCTCCTGAATGGCGATCCGCGAATGATCAAGTTCCTCAAGCGCCATCACCCCTCTGATTTCGGCATGCCGGCGATTGTGGTGCACGAACTGCTGTATGGGGCGTACAAGAGCCAGCGCGTAGAGCATAACGTCGCAAACGTCGAGGCGCTCCAGTTCGAAGTGCTCGAATTTGACCGCGAAGATGCCGACGATTCCGCGAAGATCCGCGCGCATCTCGCAACGAGAGGGACGCCTATCGGACCGTACGATGTGCTGATCGCTGGTCAGGCACGCGCGCGAGGCCTGACTGCCGTGATGCACAACACGAAGGAATTCAAACGGGTTCCGGGGCTGACGGTTGTAGACTGGGCGAAGTAGCAAAGTAAGCGATCAGCCAACCCACACTTGAGAAGCCCGATGCGAGCACGGAGCATATGTCACTTCACTGAACGGGAGATGACGTATGAGGGGTTATAAGCTGGACGCCCAGATTTGCTGAAAGTCTTTTGAATTCAGTTAGTTAGACATTCGCGATTCCCGGGCCAAATGGATGCAGCCCTGCCGAGAAGCTTCTTCTCTAGCGCGCACGGAGTCTGGCTCGCGTCTACGATCGTCCCGTTGCTGCCTCCTGCCGTAGCAAGGCGTAGGAAACCCGCCAGTGTCTTTCAGTTCCGGGGCAAGTGATGGTCGCCGTCTTCTGGTTGAGCCGTACGATCGTGCCGGTGCGGGTTTGCAACGCCTTGTCAGTAAAGCTGACGATCTCGCCCACCGAGAACCCGGTTCGTGGCCCCGGCGCGTGCACCGTCAATGGGCTGACCTTGAGCACGTCGGGACGCTCAGGCGTGACGATCGGCGGCGACAGCGGAGCAAGATGCGCACTATCGAGGAGTGCATCGATCTGGTTCAGATACCGTGGATCGGCGCTTTCCGCGACCAGCCGTACATTCAGCGCTTCATGGAGGGGTACCCACAACTCATCCGATGCATCCCGGCGCCGCACGGCCAACGCCGGGTTGAACTGATACCACCCTTGCGCGAGACGCGTGAACAGATGGCGGTGAAAGTGTAATA
>NZ_JARESO010000221.1:0-2007 GCF_046030175.1 Paraburkholderia sp. RL17-373-BIF-A | reverse complement strand
TCGTTCAGATTGATAGCCTCATCAGACTCGGATTTCTTGCCCATTTGCGTTCTCCAGCTTGCACCCGGTATGCGTCGGGCTGGTTAGAAAGTCCCGTGCTGCGCTTCGAATTGAACCACGCGCCGCAGCGCTGACCCTATGCACCGCAGTACGGCTCCCTTCCGGGCCACACGCACCGATTCTTCTACGGCCGTTATCGTTGTCCTGCCTAACATGCGGGACCATGCGGCATGGCATGTTGTGTGTGCAGGCAGCGTGACGATGGTCCTGACTGTCTGGCCCCCTCTGAACGTGGCCGGTATCGTCATGGTTTTGCCGAATGCCTGGCTGCTTTTCGGTCCCATCATTTACCGGTGCGGACTGCCACTGGCCCCATCAGAAGACGAAGAGGCGGCGTCCTCTATCCATGGACCGCTATCGCACAGCCAGTCTAGTCATGCAGACACGCCGGGGGTTGACGTAAGTCAATTGAAAGCAAAGCAGGAGGTCTTATAATTCATTTGATTACACACAACTCATTCGTCAAGTTCTCGTGCGTACCTGAGTCCGGCGGCGAAATCCATCACGCGCTGCAGACCTTGCCAGATGGTCTTGACTCCGGGTTCGCCGTCGCCTTTGCGTGCCAGGAAGCCACCGAGCATGGCGACCAGACGCACGACCTCATTCAGTCGCGGTGACGTCGTGGGTGGTTTCTTTTGGTTGAGAATGAATGCCGCGCGCCACTCATCGCGCTCAAACAGAAGTTCTGCATCCAGGTCCGGGCAAGTTCGGCCCAGTCGCATCAGCCGCGCGACACGCCACGCGACCACCATGAACAGTGCCAGGGCGCGCTCAAGCCGTGCCTTCGATGTGAGCTGCAACGCCTCGACCCGACAGCCGTTCTTGAGTACGTGAAAGAATAGTTCCACCTCCCAACGCGCCCGGTACCAGTCAATAAGCTGCGCCGCCGCATCAAGGTCGTTCGCCTGGCGATTACTCAGCAGCCGCCATTCAACCGGCTTGACGCCTGCCGGTGGGTTGACCTCCCGGGCGACGATACACGTGACGCTCACCACGTCGCCTGCGGCATCAGGCAACGCGACACGCTGCGCCCACACCTGCTGCCGGATCGTGCGCGCCGGCTGCGCCTGACGGGCTGCCAGCGTGAAGTGAATTCTGCCCAATGGCTTGCCCGCAGTAACCTTGTTCCACAATTTGCCGCCTTCAGGCAGGGTGCGATTGTGCTGCGAGCGCAGCAGCCAATCGGCCGGGTTATCCAACTCGCGTGCCTTGACCATCAACGCCATGATGTCCGACTCCCGGTCAGCCACGTAGACGAGCCGCGTGGCAGGCAGTGCCGCTGCCTGTTCGGCAACCCGTTCATATCCTTCGATCCAGCGAATGCTTTCCTTGAGGCCCGGGCGTACACCATCCGCGTCTTTGGGTTCGCGTGCCCACATGAAGGCGTCAAGCACACCCAGCGGCTCGCGCGATGGCGTTACCGCATAAGTCGGGTGCAGATACATCCCGCGTTGGGCCTCATACGACAACGGCCCCAGGCCCGTAATCGTCTGGCCGCTAAAGTCCAACTCCGTTGTGTCCTGGATGCATAGCACCACTTCGCAAGCTCGCATCCGCTCGGCCGAGCTTTGCCAGTGGGGCGCCAGAATATCGCGCCAGTCCAGTTCATCCTGAGCCAGAAAGCGGTACGCTGCGGCCGTTTCCGCCCAGCCACCGCATGCATTGGGTATGCTTGCCGTCGGCTTCTCTGCGAGCCGCTGCGCGAGCAACACGGCGCGCTTGTTCAGACGCTGGTCGCCCAGGTCGATATCCTTGAATTCTGCCGCTGCCCAGCCTGCTGCCTCTCGCTTCATGCGCTGCCCAAAAAGCAAGAGTAAACGACACTCCGAAGAAGTTTACAACCGACCCCGCTATGTCATTGACCGTAAGCGACTTTCTCGGCGCCTACGTACTTGTGTGTAATGGGATGCTTATAACTGGCGCATCGATTGCCTTTCGATGGCTGTC
>NZ_JARESO010000220.1:0-2020 GCF_046030175.1 Paraburkholderia sp. RL17-373-BIF-A | reverse complement strand
AACTGTCATTGATCGGCGACCTGAAGTACGAGCCGTATTTCCTGACGGTCTACGACATCGTCCGCTTCGCGCGCAACGAAGGCATCCTGTGTCAGGGGCGCGGCTCGGCAGCGAACTCCGCTGTTTGCTACTGCCTAGGAGTCACCGAGGTGGATCCGGCGCGCAGTAGCATGCTGTTCGAGCGTTTCATCTCAAAAGAGCGGGCAGAGCCGCCTGACATCGACGTGGACTTCGAGCACCAGCGCAGGGAATAGGTCATCCAGTACATCTACCGGAAGTACACCCGTACGCGCGCCGCTCTGGCGGCAGCCGTGACGACCTACCGCCCGCGCTCGGCAATCCGCGATTCGGGCAAGGCGCTCGGCATCGACCCCGTCATCGTTGATCGGGTCGCGAAGGAACATCACTGGTTTGATTCGAGCGCGGACCTGATCCGGCGATTCGTGGATAGCGGCCTCGATCCAGAAACGCCGATGATCCAGCAGTGGGCGACGCTCGCCGCGCAACTGCTGGGCTTCCCGCGTCATCTGTCGCAGCACACGGGCGGCTTTGTGATCGCGCGCGGCAAGCTCTCGCGGCTCGTGCCGGTGGAAAACGCATCGATGCCGGATCGCACAGTCATCCAGTGGGACAAGGACAACCGCGAGTCGCATCCTATGGACGCGCAACCTTTGCGCACTACACTATGGACATTGGTTTCCAGAACAACAACCTACAGAAGAAGATTTTGGCATGAAGCGGCTGCACCCTAGAACTCTGAATAATCCATTTGACCAAAAGCTGGTGTTTCGCCATGGCGCGTCTTGAGTACATTAGATTTACGCCCATGCGTGAGTCCATCGAAGACGGCGTTGCCGAATGGACACCCGATCAGATCGGCTCTCCCATTCCGAACCTGCCGCAGATCTTCTGGTCGACAGGTGACAGCTGGGTAGAGGCCAACCTTTGGGCCTTGGACCGTGCGACAAGCACAACAGGCTCTGACATTAAAACCGTGTCCGCACTGATGAAGCACCTGAGTGCCTATGCGGACTGGCTCGAAGCCGAGGGCATCGACTGGCGCCATTTCCCCAATAGGATGGCAGACCGGTGCCTGGTTCGCTATCGAGGAAGCCTGATTAGGCAGCGAGATTCAGGTTTTTTGAAGCCCAGCACGGTCACTTCGAGGATGCGAGCCGTCATCCAGTTTTACCGTTACGCGCAGGTGCACGGCTTCGTGAGCCGACGTGCTCCTATGTGGAACGATCGGATAGCAGTCGTCCATTACTTCGATGCTGTCGGGTTTGAGCGCACGTTGATGCGTGTCTCCTCTGATCTGGCCATTCCCAATCGTGCGCGGCCCGGCCTATTGCTGGAGGACGGACTTACATCTCTGCGAGGTGAGCACGTGAGAGATTTGATGGAGTTCACAGCTTCGGAGCGCCTCGACGAGATCCACCTGATGCTGTCGCTAGGTTTCTTCACTGGTGCGCGCATTGGCACGATCACAACGCTGCGCGTCGAGAGTTTTGAGGATGCGATGCCAGATCCGTCAATGACTGACTTTTACCGTATTCCAGTCGGTCCAGGTACGGGCGTGAGCACGAAGTTTGGCGTTTCAGGCGATTTACTGGTGCCCGGGTTTTTGACCGAGGCGCTTCGTCGATACGCGTACTCCATGGATCGCCTGACCAGGCAGGCGAAGGCCCGAGACGAGTATCGCAACCTGCTGTTTTTGACCTCTCGCGGCAATCCCTACCAGCCCGAAACATTCAACCGTCTCATGACTGATCTTCGTCGTCGGGCCGTACGGCATGGGTTGCGCTTCATGTTGACTTTCAAGTTTCACCAGACGCGATGCACCTACGGTACCTGGCTGATGGAGCTGGCGTTGCGTGTTGCCGGAGAGGCTGCGGCTATAGCGTTTGTTCGGGACGCGATGTTGCACAAAGACGAAGCGGTGACGCTTCGCTATGTGAGATTTCTTCAGCAAGCCCCGGTCAAAGCTGCCCTATCGAACGAATTTACCGCCGCTTTCTCG
>NZ_JARESO010000219.1:0-2025 GCF_046030175.1 Paraburkholderia sp. RL17-373-BIF-A | reverse complement strand
CCCTTCATTGGCATCAAGGTGTTCGGAGCGGGCACGGCAATGCTCGATCGGATCTGGGGGGCCATTGTCCTTTATATGCTGGTCGGGGTCCTATGGGGTCTGGCGTACGAACTCGTCAATATCTATATTCCCGCCGCCTATCAGGGAATTGCACAAGGCGACAAGCCAGACGATCGTTGGGCCTGGGTCTACTTCAGCTTTACCACTTTGACAACAGTAGGCTACGGTGACATCACGCCAGTCGCGCGTGCAGCGAGGTCGCTCTCCAATCTCGAGGCGCTGATCGGCCAACTCTATCCCGCTGTCGTGCTGGCACGACTGGTATCCTTGCAAGTCGCAGGGAGTGGGCCCACATCGAACAAATCCTGACGCAACTGCGCTGACCCAAAGGTCCGGTTTGGCCGATTATGCAAAGGCTCTCATAAGTGAGCCGTGCATCATTCTGAGCGCCCCAGATGTCTCATGATGGTCCAACTACGGCCGATCGTGGCTGTATAACCCGACCGACCGAAGTGGGTCGCCTGCGGCCCATCGCGCAACGATAGCGCCTATCCAGATGGCTCCTCCAATGGCTCCTCGATGTACGTCTGCAAGGGTGGCGTGAGCGCGCTTTTCTTGCCGACACGCTGTATCAGTTGACCGCACCTTCGCATGGCACTGTGAAGTTCATCTCCCGTAAAGGCTCACCCTGGAGATCCGTGTCGATCGCAATCATGCAACTAACCGTCTGGCACGTCTGCGTCCCCGTCAACCGCAAACCCGTCTCCAGCAGGGCTGGGCAGCATCCACGCCGCCTGTATCTGCTGCGCGCGCCTGTTCTCCCTCTGTTCTGTAAAATTGAAGACAGGCGACAGGACGTTAACAGTTCTCAGCTGATTCAGGAGGTAGAAATCATGGACGTGATTGAGCTGATGCCCGATGTCGCGGCGGACCGGCATGAAATTTCGTTTCGCCTGACCGGGCGTCGCAGCGAGGTCGCCTGTGCGATTACGCGCGAGGTGCGCGAAGCGCAATTCTGGTTGTCGCCAGACGCTGACTAGGTCCGGATGCTCAAGGCGTTTGCTGATGGACGGCGCCGTATCATCGCGGTCGCCGAAAGGAAAGTCCGCCTGCGTCCGGGTGAACCCGTCAGGCTCACGCCCGACGATTTCCAGATCAGGCGGTAGGGCCGGGCTGCCGTCTGTTACCAGTCAATACGGTGCTTCTCGTCGGTCTCGCGGTGCCGGCGATCGTCGTCGACGTGAAGATACTGACTGGTCGTCGTCAGTGACGCATGCCCGAGGTTATCGCGCACGAGTCGCAGATCGACCTGCTGGTCCGCCATGTGGGACCCTGCGCTGTGACGCAGCCAGTGTGCCGATGCCTGCTCGAGGCGGTCCGCGCGCTGTGCATGGTCTTCACCACGCGCACGCAGGGATTGCGCCGCACCGTTAAAAACATCCTTCACGATCCGGTGCAACGCTGCGCGCGTGAGCGGTTTGAGCGACCGCCCAACCGGCAGCACGAGCGGCGTGTCCTCGCCCGGCGAGGGCAGGGCGGGCAGTCCGCGTGCCCGCCGGTAGGTGCCCAGTTCCGTCATCATTTCCGCGGTGGCGGGCACCAGCCGCTCCTTGCCACCTTTGCCCATCACTTCGAGCCACCAGCGATCCGTGCCGTTTTCGTCACCGCGCCGGAAAAACCGTCCCATCGTGTTCGTCCCGACCTCCGTGATCCGCAGACCGCCCAGATAGAGCAGGGTAAAGAGCCAGCGCACGCGGGCGTGGTGTTCGCGCTCGCGAGCTGTCTGCACGGGCATGCCCTGAATGTACGTCTTGACCTCGAGCCACAGCTCCGGCGACAGATACCGGACGATGCGCGGCCTGGCCCTCCGGGCGCGCTGACGCGACAGCGACAGCGGATTGCCGGCCAGATAACCGGCCTGCACGAGCCACGCAAACATGACGTTGACAATCACCATGGCCTGCCGCTGGCTCGATGCCGACAGCGGGCCGTAGAACGGCCGCCAGCGCGCATCGTCGCGGGGAT
>NZ_JARESO010000218.1:0-2037 GCF_046030175.1 Paraburkholderia sp. RL17-373-BIF-A | reverse complement strand
ACTTAAGCGTTGTTAAGAAGCGTAAAAGCGAGATTTAATCCACGATACGCAGAGCATGTGCGGCCTTAATTATTTTACATATACGGCAAAATTAGGCTTACAGCTAATTGGCGCTATCAGCTCGCCTGTGCGAGGAGAGGCGTGTCACGAGGCAAGCAAGCTCCATCAAGTCCGCTACCGTGAACAGCGCACGTTCTTGCCCCATGGTGACTTCAGGATCAGGCTCGCTCATATCGGTCCACTTCGGGGGAACGGAGCAGAAGCTCTTGTCGTCGATGCGCAGCAAGAGACGCTTGCCGGAGCGGTTATAGCGCTCGCCAACGCAGACGAGCTGCCGGCCACTTAATGGATGGAAGGGATGAGTTATGCGGACAAGCTGCGCCGAGGTAGCAACAAGGCCTGCATTCCGAGCTATGTTACAAGCGCCTTGAGCGGGACCGCTTCGTATGGCCGCGCAAGGAAGCGGTGCTCATGCTGCGAATAGAGCAACTTCACTGGTTACTCGAGGGCATCGACGTCGAAGCGATGCGCGCACATCCAAGGCGCTATTATCAGCGCGTGACCTGAAACGCGAACCAGCATCGCTGGTCTAATTCAGCGATGCCGCCACCATCCTCATCCTCATCCTCATCCTCTACCGACGAACTGCAGGCACTGCGCGCAAAACTCGTTGCCATGAAGGGCGAGTTGCGTGTGGTGACCGTCGAACGCGATTTGCTGCGCAAGAAGCTTAAGGCCTATCAGCGGCAGCTGTTTGCCTCTAGGAGCGAAGTGCGCGGTGCTGAGCAACGCGACCTCTTCTTGAACGAAGCAGAAGCGCTCGCAACGGGATGCGAGCCGGCGCAAGAGACCGAAACGGGACAGAGCGTCGAAGTCGGCGCGCATGAACGCAAGAAGCGTGGGCGCAAACCGTTGGACCCAATGCTGCCTCGCGAGGTCGTGCGCCATGAGTTGCCCGAATTAGAACGCGTCTGCGCACACGACGGCCACGCGCTGGTCGAGATCGGCGCCGAGATCAGCGAGCAACTCGATATCGTGCCGCAGCAGGTTCGCGTCATTCCGTCATTCAGCACCAGCGAATCAAATACGCGTGTCCTTGCCGCGATCTCGGCATCAAGGTGACGCCGGCGCCTGCGCGCATCATCCCGAAAGGCTTACTCACTGAATCAGCGCTTGCATGGGTGGTTGTGAGTAAGTTCGCTGACGCGCTGCCGCTGTACCGAATCGCCGCGTTGCTGCACCGTTTCGGTGGTGATCTCTCGCGCGGCACGCTGGCAGCAAGCGTAGTGCGCGTCGACACGGCAGTGCAGCCGCTGATTAACCTGATGCGCGACCACTTGCTCGAGGCCGACATCGTCTACGGCGATGAAACGACGGTGCAGGTACTAAAAGAGCCAGGCCGTGCTGCGCAACGCAAGAGCTACATGTGGGCACAGATGAACGGTACTGGACCACCAGGCGTATGTTCAGTTACAGTCCCACGCGCGGCGCAGCGCAGCGCGGCGCAGGCCGCGGTGCTCTATGCTGGCATTAAACCCGGCGCGGTGTTGATGAACGACGGCTACCAGCCGTACAACGAAATCGCCCGAACAAACCAACTGGTGCACCTCGGACGCGGGGCGCACGCGCGACGTTACCTGATTGAGGCCGAAGAGGACCTCCCGAAGGAACAGCGCGGCGGCAATCATCCGGTGAGCGAATTCATTCGGCTGATCGGCCAGCTGTTTGCCGTTGAGGCACGATCCGAACACATGACGCCGGAGCAGCGGCAGCAACTCAGACAGGCCAGAAGTCAGCCAGTTCTTGATCAGATCGAGGCGCTGCTATCGCGTCATCTGAACACGGTGCTGCCGCAAAGCGGGTTCGGCAAAGCGCTTCAATATCTGCGAGGCCAGTGGCCCAAGCTCGTTCGCTACGTCAACAACGGAGCGTGGCCCATCTCAAACAACCCGCGTGAGAACGCGATCAGACCGTTCACGGTTGGACGCCGCAACTGGCTCTTCAGTTGTATTAGTCTAGACCGGACCTGACAGGTAG
>NZ_JARESO010000217.1:0-2062 GCF_046030175.1 Paraburkholderia sp. RL17-373-BIF-A | reverse complement strand
GTTGTATGCGAATGTCTAAACCCGTCTTCATTGCAACGCTTGGAAAATATCAGCCCTACATGGCCAACTATTTCAAACAGAGACGGAATAGCGGCTTTGTAGAAGGACTTAACAATCTGATTAAGGTAATCAAGCGACGTTGCTACGGCATCTTCAAACCCGAGACCCTGTTTCAACGCCTGTTTCTCGATCTGCAAGGCTTCAAAATCTACGCCTGACTTCATCAACTACAAACGAAGAAGACCCTCTTTTGCGTCAGGGTCATCGACGGTCGTCTTCGTCAGGACATCGAACGGTGGTATCCCGGCTTTACCGCCAGCGACGCAACCGTCCAACTCATCGTCTAACCCCACCAAATGAAACGCTCTCGTCGAACGCCGCGGCACGTTGGAACCGTGAGGGCTTCACGTCGCAAACGTGCCCCCATAAACAACAGGCGCGCCGCAAAAAGACGACGCGCCTGCCTAGTCCGCCGCGAACTTCCGAGTCCTTAAGCGCGATTGTACTCTGTGATATTCAGCACACCTTCCGACTTCGCCACAATCACCGCCGTCACTGTATCGCCCGTAACGTTCGCCGACGTACAGCCCATGTCGAGCAACCGATCCACTGCAGCAATCACGGCGATGACTTCGAGCGGCAATCCGACTGAAGCCAGCACCAGACTCATCACCACCAGCGCCGTGCCGGGAATCCCCGCAGCACCAATCGACGCCATGACGGTGGTCAACACAACAGTCATCAATTGCGTGACACTCAACTCGATTCCATACGCGTTGCTGGCAAAGATCGTAACAGTACCGAGATAGGCGGCAAGCCCGGCCATGTTGATGGTCGCGCCAAGTGGCAGCACAAAGCTCGCGACCCCTTTATCCACGCCAAGGCGCTTTTGCGTGTTTTCCATGTTCAGCGGCAGCGTCGCATTGCTGCTGGCAGTCGAGTAGGCGAACAGTTGAATCGGGAGCATCTTGCGTACGAACGGTGCGGGATTCAGGCCAGACAACAGTAACATCGCACCGCACATCACGATCATGAAGAAAAGGAACGTCGCGTAGTTCACGGCCACCAGCGCACCCAGATGGCCCAGCACGGCAAAGCCATGATCGGCCGTGACGAACGCCATCAAACCAAACACGCCGAACGGAGCAAACTTTAATACCATCGTGATCAGCTTGAACACCACAGCTGCCAGACTCTCGAAGAAGCTGCGCACCGGTCGCCCAGCCTCGCCTGCCAGGTTGATGGCGATCCCAAAGAACACCGCGAAAACGATGGTCGGCAACAGCGCGCCATCGGCAAAGGCCTTGAACGGGTTTGACGGAATCGCAGCTAGTAGCGAGTCCGTCAGGCTGATAGGTTCCGTGACGTGGACGGCAATGTCCTCCCCGCCAAGGTGGAAACCCTGGCCAATGCCGAAAAAGCTTGCCACGCCCATCGCCAGGACAACCGTCACGCCCATCGAAAGCGCGTAAATCACAATCGCCTTCCACGCAATCCGGCGCATTGCGGCCAAATCGCGCAGTGAAGTGATACCGCAGACGAGCGAGACAAACACCACCGGGATGACGCACATCCGGATCAGCGACATGAAAATATCGCCGAGCGGCTGCAGCGCCTTCGCCGGCGCGCCGATGAGGTGCCCAGCAGCGACACCCAGAATCATCGCAATCAGAATCTGATGCCACATCTCAAAACGGCGTGGACGGAGTTTGGCAAGCAGATTCATCGAAATAGTTCCTTTGAGGTAGCGGGGAGTGGATTGCGATCGGTTCGCACGACTCGCGATGCAATCGCGTAGTCTCATTGGGTTCGCGCATCGATAGTGAGCTGCGACGACCGGCAACTCAATTTTGATTGGAAAAGCAAAATCTCGCACCAGGACTGGTACGAAATGCGCAGTGCAATGCATGGGGTTAGGACACCTCCTTATACAGATCTCAACATCAAATGGCTTCGTTTCGCAGTGCCCGTAGGGTTTCGGCTGCGGTCGTGACGCGTTCAACTGGTTGCTAGTTTTATGAGGCCCTTGAATTTGTCTGCAAGTGGTGCCGGGACTGGCTTC
>NZ_JARESO010000216.1:0-2073 GCF_046030175.1 Paraburkholderia sp. RL17-373-BIF-A | reverse complement strand
GCCCCGGCGGTCGGTCAAATTCCTCCGGGTATGGTCACTTCAAACTCCCCCACCTGACGACCGTCGGCTGAGCCACTAAAGCCGCCGGGAGAGGTGTTGCAGGACGTCTATCTTCGTCTCCTTCGAACAAGAAGGAGTTCAGGGAGTGAACGTCTTGAAGCCGCACCTGCAAAGCACCGTATTCACATTACTCGAGCGCAACAAGAGCCAGCGCCAGATCCAGCGGCTCACGGGCATCGACCGCAAGACGATTCGTCGCTATCAGGCGATGTTCGAGTCGGAGAAGTCCGCTTCGGCAAACTCCCCCATGGTGACCACCGGCTCTGAAACGGCCGTCACGCAAACTCCCCCACCGCCGCGACCACCGGCTACCGACGGTTCCAGCAAGACCACAACGTTCAATTTCGCCCGCTCCGCAAGCGAACCGCATCGCGAGTGGATCGAACAGCAGGTCCGCCTGAGGCGCAACGCGCAGGCGATCTATCAGGATCTGGTCGATCAGTTCGCATTCACCGCGAGCTACGAGAGCGTCAAGCGTTTCGTGCGCGCCTTGCGCCACATTGATCCCGAGCAGTTCGACCGTCTCGCGTTCGCCCCCGGCGAAGAAGCTCAAGTTGATTATGGCGAAGGTGCACTGACCCGCGATCCGAAGACCGGCCGCTACCGACGCCCGCGGTTGTTCGTGATGACCCTGCGGTACTCGCGGCGCAGTTTCCGGCGCGTGGTCTGGAAGTCCAGCAAGCAGGTCTGGGCCCAGCTTCACGAAGAAGCCTTTCGTTACTTTGGGGGAGCGGTCAGCTACGTTGTGCTCGACAACCTCCGGGAGGGCGTCATCACGCCCGACCTGTACGAACCCGAGATCAACCGGCTCTACGAGGCGATGCTTGAGCACTACGGTGTCGTCGCCGATCCGGCACGTGTGCGGGACCCGAATCGAAAGGGGACCGTCGAGAACGCGATTCAACATACGCAGGGCACAGCGCTTGCCGGCCGCCGTTTCGAGTCGCTCGAAGCCCAGAACGAATTCCTGATGCACTGGGAGGCAAACTGGGCGGCCAAACGCATCCATGGC
Organism: Paraburkholderia sp. RL17-373-BIF-A; assembly: GCF_046030175.1. Classification (NCBI taxonomy): domain Bacteria; kingdom Pseudomonadati; phylum Pseudomonadota; class Betaproteobacteria; order Burkholderiales; family Burkholderiaceae; genus Paraburkholderia; species Paraburkholderia sp. RL17-373-BIF-A. The sequence goes on along the minus strand of NZ_JARESO010000216.1, from coordinate 1,001 downwards.
AGCACCCGGCGACAGGTCGAGGCCATGTTCCAGGAGGAGAGGCCGCATCTGCGGCCGTTGCCGACCACCGGCTTTCGCTACTTCACGGAGGTCGTGCGTACCGTCTGGGACGACACCACTGTCAACATCGATCGCAGCAACTATGCGGCACGACCTGCACCGATCGGCAGTCTCGTTTCAGTGCGCATATACGATTTCACCATCGAGATTCGCGATCGCCGTACGCAGGCGTTGTTGCGCACCCATCCTCGCGCCCTGCAGGCCGGTTCGCTTGAATTGCCCGAAGACGAACGCCCGTTCAATCCGTCCCGCCAGAGCGCCTTCCTGCTCGCGAGCGCCGGCGACATCGGGCCACAAACAAAGGCGCTGTGCCAGCACATGTTCGATAGCGAAGGTCGCGTCGGCCATCGCGCCATGTGGGGCATCGTTGGTCTGGCGAAGAAGTATCCCGCCCGGCTCGTCGAGCAGGCCTGCGATCACGCGTTGCGTCATCACGTCTACCGCTACAAACAGGTGCGCGCGATCGTCGAACGGCTGTTCGAACAGGCACTCGAGCGTCTCGATCAGGCACCGCAGCTAGAGCTACCTCTTACGCAGGATCACCCGCTGATCCGTCCTGCCGCCGAGTACGGCGAACTCTTTACCCTCGGTGCGCAGCACGGCGCCGAACCTCAACCTCCAACTGGAGAAACACAGGCATGACCATGACGTTACCGGAAATCGAACGGGCTCTCGGACAGCTCCGCCTGTCTGGCGTGCGCGACACACTCGAAACGCGCGTGTTGCAGGCCCAGGGCTCCCAGCAGCCGTTCCTTGAAACCTTCGCACTGATCCTGCAGGACGAACTGGATCGCCGCCAGTCCCGGCTCATCGAACGCCGCTACAAGCTCTCCGGCCTCGAAGAGAAACTCACGCTCGCCGAATTCGACTGGGCCTTCAATCCCAAAGTGCCTCGCCAGGCCTGCTTCCAGCTGCACACGCTGAAGTTCATCGCCGCCGGC
>NZ_JARESO010000215.1:0-2080 GCF_046030175.1 Paraburkholderia sp. RL17-373-BIF-A | reverse complement strand
ACCGTGTCGGTATAAAACTGCTGATCACGAAGGATTGCGATCAGCAGTCCAACGTGCTCCCTGGTGATACCCAGCTCGCCATAGCATGCCCATGGAAGGCTGCGTTCGGTTGCTTCGGGAAACGCTTCGCCCAAGGTCAGCAGCTGGCTGACGGGAGACGGGTAGTCATGGTTCATAGATATCTCCGAGAATCAACTGGGGCAAAGCATGACGCTGGGCGCCAGGAGTTCCACGCCTGGACCCCCGATAATTTCGGAAGGCATTCAAACAGAGGGGGTTGGTTAGGGTTAAGGGATATATGGGATGAAGCCGCGACGAAAAGCTTCCTCCTGAAAATCGCGCGGCATCTGGCGCGCATCGACGATGTAGCCGTTCACCTCGAGCATCCAGGCCATGGGATTCTCGCCCAGTTGACTGGGCAGTGACCAGCGCGGATCCATCGCGCCGATTTTCAGCAGCGTGATGATTGCGCCGGCCTTGGCGGCTCCGGTCTTCGGGCTCACCCTGAAGTGTTCGCATAGCACGTCGGCCCGCATGTGCGGCGTCTGATGCCGGTCGAACAGGAAATTGACCCGGCCCACGGCGTAGGCAATGCCGCAGGCCCATGAGCGTGCCGGGCCATTGATGAGCGGCGAGGGTCGCTTGCGGCACACGGTCGCCGCCATGCGGCGACAGAGGTCCCGGTACTCGTCGGTCAAGTGTTGTCCGCACACGGCGTCAGTCAGCGCGGTGATTTCGTCGTAGCGGGTCTGTAGCGCGATCGGGATGCGTTCGGTCGACATAGGCGCGAGTTCAGTGGTAAGAAAGTTAGTCCTGCCCGAAGTCGCGGAACCGGTCCGGCGCCAGTTCGGTGTACCGCGTGGTGTGCTGGATATTCCGGTGCCCGAGGTAATGCTGGATGGCGCGCGTGTCGTGCCCGTCATTGGCCAGCTTGTAGCCGGTCGCGTGGCGCAGCATGTGCGGATGCACCGGAAACGCGAGGCCCGCCTGCTGGCCGGCGCGGGTCACGATTTTGCGCACGGCGTCCGGGGTCAACGGCGCCTGGCGCTCGCTGACGAACACGTAGGCGCTGTCCGGGTCGTCGCGTCGCAGCCGCCGCAACGCGCGCAGCTCAGGTCCGCGTAGCGGATGCACGGCGGGCATGCCGTGCTTGCGCCGGACGATATGCACCAGTGCCTAGGCAAGATCCACCTGGTCCCAGCGCAGACTCACCAGTTCCGATACGCGCAGGCCGTGGCGATAGGCGATCAGAATCAGGGCGGCGTCACGCGAGCCATGTCGGCCCAGGTGTGCGGCGGCGGCGATCAGGTCCGCTACTTCCTTTTCGAGCAGGTATTCACGGCTGCGGTAGGCGGCATTCGGTCGCCGTCGCGGAACTTTCCGGTTAACGATGTCTGGCACAGGTCACTCGAGCGGTCCGAAAGCCGCGCTACTGTTCATGGTCGGCCCTTGAACTTTCCGTAATTGGACCATTATAGGGAAACTCGCGACTTTTTCCATCGCCTGGATGCGCGCCCATAACAAGAATCTCACCCTGCTACCCGAAGCCGAGCGCCAGGCGCTCTACGAACGGCCCGATTTCGACGAGTTCCAGCGCGCCGAGTACTTTACTTTCACTCCGGCCGAACTCGCGCTGGCTCAACAGCGCGCCGGATTGCCAGAACAGATCCTGTGTCTGCTGCAGATTGGATATTTCAAGGCCAAACGGGCGTTCTTCTCCCTCACCGACCTGCCTGATGAAGATGCCGCATTCCTGCGGGAACGGTACTTCCCGGAACAGTCGCTGCAACCGAGACCGATCCGGCCGGCTGAGTACTACATCCAGCGTCGCCAGATCCTGCAGCTATTCGACTACCGGTCATGGTCACAGCAGGACGCCGCGCAACTGGCGCGCAAAGCGGCATGCCTGACCCGGCGGGATGTGACGCCCGCCTTCATCCTGACCGAACTCGTCGCCGGGTTGGCCGAGCAGCGCATCGTTCGTCCAGGGTACACCGTATTCCAGACGATCATTAGTGCCGCCCTGAGCGCGGAACGGCAGCGCCTGGGCGAACTGATTGAAGCCGCCCTGACAGATGAA
>NZ_JARESO010000214.1:0-2086 GCF_046030175.1 Paraburkholderia sp. RL17-373-BIF-A | reverse complement strand
GGCGCGTGCACCGTGACGGTCTTGCGGACTTTCGCCACATCCGTCGCGCTGACCATCGGCGCCGCGTTGCCCCAACTGTTGCGCACGAAGTTGGTCACATCCGCGACTTCCTGATCGTTCAGGCGCCAGCCGAAGGCGGGCATCGTGAACGCGGAGGGCGCGGTCTTCGTGCCTTCGAGCGTGCTGCCGCTGAGCAGCACGTGAACCAGCGAGGTCGCGTCCTTGCCCTGCACGACCGGATTGCCGCCCAGCGCCGGAAACACGCGGTTGTAACCGCGGCCGTCGCTGCGGTGGCAGGCCGTGCAGTTGTCGCGATAGACGGCCGCGCCCGGCGCGGTGGCGTCGCCCGTGCGCAGGGCGCGCGCGGCCGTGTCGTCGTACGCGTACGGCGTTTCCTTCGGATCCGTCGACGGCAGCGTCTTCAGATAACGCGCAATCGCGGTCAGATCGGCGTCGCTCATGTGCTGCATGCTGTGCTGCACGACGTCCGTCATGCCGCCGAAGGCCGCACTGTGCTGCGTGCGTCCGGTCTTCAGGAATTGCACGAGATCGGCTTCGCTCCACGCGCCGATGCCGGTGCGCGGATTGCCGCGCAGGCTCGACGGAATCCAGCCGTCGATCGTCGCGCCGCCCGCGAGAAACGCCGGACCGTCGAGGTCGCTCAGCGCGCGTTCCTGCATCGTCGCCGCGCGCGGCGTGTGGCACGCACCGCAATGGCCGAGCCCTTGCACGAGCTAGGCGCCACGCGCGATAACCGGATCGGCGTAATGCTTCGCGTCGAACGAAACCGGTTCGGGCGCGAACAGGTGACGCCAGATACCGAGCGGCCAGCGCATCGACAGCGGCCAGACGATATCGACCGGACGGTTCGTCTGGTTCACCGGCGCGACGCCTTGCGTGAAGTACGCATACAGCGCGTGCATGTCGTCTTCGCTCAGGCGTGCATACGACGGGAACGGCATGGCCGGATACAGCGTGTCGCCGTTCGGCTTCACGCCGGTGCGCACCGCGCGATCGAACTGCGCGAAGGTCCACGCGCCGATCCCGGTGTTGCGGTCCGGCGTGATATTGGTCGAGTAGATCGCGCCGATCGGCGTGTCGAACTTCAGGCCGCCCGCGAAGGGCTTGCCCGTGGGCGCCGAGTGACACGCGATGCAGTCGCCGGCCCGCGCAAGATATTGGCCGCGCGCGATCAGTGCCGCGTCGTTCTGGTTCTGTGGCGCTGAGGCGTGCGCGGCCAGTGTGGTCATGCCCAGCACAGCCGCCGCGCCCACGCGTTTGATCGCCTGCGTGAGGCGCTGGATATCGGTCTTCTTCGTCATACGCTCACCAGCGGCCCGGGGTTCTTCAGATACTGCGTGCGGATCGCCCGCGCCGACCAGTAGGCCAGCGCCGCGACGAGGCCGGTCGGGTTGTAGCCGATGCCCTGCGGAAACGCCGAGGCGCCCATCACGAACACGTTGTGCACGTCCCAGCTTTGCAGGTAACGGTTCAGCACGCTCGTCTTCGGATCGGTGCCCATCACCGCGCCGCCCACCAGGTGCGTGGTCTGATAGCGGCGCGAGTCGAAGTGCGCGCCGAATTCACGCGTATAGACGTTGATCGACTTCGGACCCATCTGCTGCGCGATCTTCTGCATCTGGCCGGTCACGTAGCGCGCCATCCTGATGTCGTTGTCCTTCCAGTCGAAGGTCATGCGCAACAGCGGCTGGCCGTACGAATCGCGGTAGGTCGGATCGAGGTCGAGGAACACGTCGCGGTACGACATGTTGCTGCCGTGCGCGTCCATCGAAATGGTGTGCGCGTAGTGGTCCTTCACCGACTTCTTCCAGTCGGCGCCCCAGTTCGGCGTGCCCGAGGGCGTGGCGATGCCGCTGACCGGCTTGGTGCCCGCCTGGTTCACCCACAGCGGCGAACCGCCGACGAAGCCGAGCGGGCCGTGATCGAAGTTATCGGCGTTGAAATCGTCGACCGCGACGCCGTTGCCGCCCGCGCCGATGAACGGATTGGTGAAGGTGTCCCTGTCGAAGAACGCAGTGATGGTCGAGAGGTTCTGATACGCGAAATTGCGGCCGACCACGCCTTC
>NZ_JARESO010000213.1:0-2154 GCF_046030175.1 Paraburkholderia sp. RL17-373-BIF-A | reverse complement strand
AGCAATGCGGCGAGCCCCTAGTGCCATGAACACGGTCAGTATCACCGGAATCTCTTCGGGAAGAATCCCCATGGCCAGCGTGATCCCGGCGAGCACGCCCGGAAGCCATTCCCCGGAGCGCCAACGATAGGCTGCGACGAGCAGCAGACACAGTGCGATCGCAGCCAGCGCAAAGCGATTGACGAATGTTCTCGTCTCCAGTTGCAACGGCGAGCGGGCTTCCGTGATACCGGTCAACGACTTGCCAATGCGACCGAGCGTCGTATTCGGCCCCGTCGCAGTCACGACCATCTGCCCCTGACCCTGCACCACCATTGACCCGAAAAAAAGCTGCCCGCCAGGATCCTCCTCCGGAAGTGCATTGGCTCGCGCCACGGACTTGTTCACCGAAACGGACTCGCCTGTCAGCAGCGACTCGTCTACGCTCAGTTCGTGAGCCTCCGTCACGGCGCCGTCAGCGGGCACGCGTGCGCCTTCGTCGACGAAAACCACGTCGCCTGGTACCAGTTCGGCTGCGGACACGAGTTGCCGTTGCCCGTCTCGAAGTACCTGCGCGCGGGGCGCGGACAGCTCGCGAAGAGAGTCGAGAACCTGCGCGGTGCGGTGACTTTGAAAAACCGTGAGAAAGACGATCCCCATCACGAACGCGAGGAGCGTCAGCGCTTCCGAAACGTCCCCGAGCACAAAATAGATACCGCTCGCAGCGAGCAACAGAAGGAACATGGGCTCACGGAGTACCTCCCACAGGGTCTGCCACCAGGTGCGCCGCGCCGTTGAGTCCACGACGTTGCGGCCGAAGCGGGCACGCTGCTCTTCCACCCGCGCGCTCGACAGCCCACGCTTCCTGTCGGCGTGCCCGGCCGGCGGTGCCAATTCGCCGTGGGCAGAGACTACAACCGGGACGGGCTCAACGGGATTTGTCTGCATTCTGGTGTCGATCAGTAGGCGGATTGCGAAGCGGAACAGGCCGCTCAGGGACGGCCCGAATCTGGACAGCTTTTACAGATGTGCACGACTCCGTGACGATCCGGATCGTCCCAGTAGAAACGCAATTCAGCTCCGCCACGTGCGGGTACCTGGACCCTTCTGGTTTCCGTGATGTGACGCCTTTGCGCCACAATCTGATAGCGCCCTGCAGGTAGACGGACAAAGAGGAACGGTCCCTCTGTCCGAACGGTCAGGACTGGCCGTCCGGCTCCCGACGTTATCGTTACATCGACGTCGGACAGATAGCTCCCTGTCTTCGCCGCGAACGTCATGCGAAGGTTGTAGCCTGGAGCTGCGGCGCGGAATGCCTGAACTTCATCTTGGCCCACACCACCGGTTATATAGGAGACGCCGTTTTGCGAAGCGGGTTGCGGTAACGATTGCGCGAGCGCAGCACCATTTGCGCAGAGGCAGACGAGGAAAGGTAGAAGCAACGAAAAACGGCGGTTCCTGAACATGGCAATCCTCGATATGCGAACTTTCTTGCGATGCGGCCGACCGAAACCGTGGTTTGTTGGCGCCTGGACCAGGAATGTTCAATTTGCTGCCGAAAGGCGCCCTGTGCAAACCCCAGATCCATTTTCAGAATGACGCCAGGCGAACACGTATGCGTTGACCTGCGTCAAGTAGCTGACTTCCGGGTGAAATAGCCTGAAGTCAGCTATCCGTCGCTGCGGCGTTGCGCGACCGAAGATCTGACTATCGAATACCCGGAGGTGGATGATGATCAAGCTGGTTCCAGGGCGGGCGAGCATCCTGGGCGCACTGCTGATATTTTCGTCTACCACTGTTATAGCCAAAGAGCTGGCGACGATTGAAACGCATACCCAGCGATATGGTTCTCACATCGACATTTCGGCTTACGACGATCCCCTCGTGAAAGGCGTGACCTGCTATGTGTCAGAGTCGCATTCCGAGGGCGCATTGGGAAGTGGACGCATCACCCATGGGACGGACCTGACGGCATCCTGCCATCAGACAGGCAACATCCGCGTTGGCGAAGCTGTTCCCAGGCAAGCGCAAGTATTCACGGCCGAGTCAGATCCAACTTTCGACTCGCTCCATGTAATCCGGGTACTGGACACCGAACGTCACTCACTTGTCTACTTCACGTACAACGAAGACGAGGTTGCAGGAGACTTGCCGGGTCGCATCTATGTGATCCGT
>NZ_JARESO010000212.1:0-2164 GCF_046030175.1 Paraburkholderia sp. RL17-373-BIF-A | reverse complement strand
AATCGCCTTCCTTAACCAGCTTTCCCGACTACCTGTCAGGTGCAGTCCAGGCTAGTACATGTAATATAAATGGCGAACTGTGTAATAGAAGTGGTGATTCTGCCTTTGGCCGCCCTAGAGATTTAGTCTGTTTGTCCCCTATAACACCGTTGCTCTAGGCTTCGCGAAAAAGAGATGCTGAGTTCTACGCGCGCTACCGCTGTTTTTATTACATACATCGCCACTTATATTACACTTCCTACTGGACACGCTCGTTGGACCGGGCACCTGGTCGCCGGACGCGCTCGATAACGCCATGCCGCACGCTGTACTGTAGTGCATCGGACGCGTCGCGCGAATTCATCACGCCGGCGCTGGCCAGCTCGGCAACGGTTGTCGGCTTCGGGTGCCGGCGCAAGTAATCGATGAGCTTCCCGGCGTTATCACGAGCTTTCATGATGCAGTCGCTCCAGTTCCTTGATGTCCTGCGAGGCTGGTAGCGCCGCGCAACCTGTTGGCGGAATGCAGCCTATATGCGCGCGATCCCGTCTCAATCGCCCAGTTCGGCCAGCCCCCGAACGTCGCCTTCTCGATCAACCAGCCGTAGCCACGTCTGCAGATTCTGACTGCTGCCGTTAGGCAGCCGGTCGGCCAGCGTATGGTCGTTAGCTTTGCCCAGCATGTTGTGAAGTCCCAGGTGTGTGCAACCAGAAGGTAGTACATGGCTTGAACCGCCCCGAATCCGGAGCGGTTCAGCGTGAGTTGCTCCACAAAATTTCGTGGATAGCAAGATTCGGACGGGTCTGATTGCAGACTCAATGAGGATCGCGTAAAAATCTCTCATCGAGAGAGTGTGTGCGAGCAGCTTTATGGCTTAAGGGGGTTAGAACTGACGACGATGAGCCGCGCGAACGCGATAAACGGGCAGTTAGCATTGGGCACGCCCAGACCAGCAGCATAGCTCGGCGCGATCAACGACGAGTCTTGTCACCGGAAGAGTTTGCTTGCGCGGTTCACGGGATCTTGGGACTGATGCTGCTCGGTCAAGCGGCCGTTTGCGTGTCGAGCGCTACATCGTTGATGGTCATTCCGATAGGTAGAGGCGTCTAGGGGGAAGACGAGCTACGTTAGTGTTGTCGGATTTGTCCTCTTTGACCTGTGCGGACGCCGTGACCGCGACTAACTTGCCGCCAGGCAAGGACACAGATCGGGCCCGCTCGCCGGTCTGTCGGTAGGCCTACCGAATCGTAAAGCCTTTGGACTGGTCAAAGGTTGTGACAGTGTTAGGGGAGAAGGCGATGAAGGTGCTGCTGATTGACAATGACCTCGATTCAGGACGAGATCTGGTGCGGGCCTTGCATAGTGAGGCATGCCCAGTTAACTGGGTACGCCACGGAATGGCGACCGCAATGGCTAGCCGTTCGATCTACAGCGTGATATTGCTTGATACCAGTTCTTCGAACGCATCGGGCGTCGATATACTGCGCAATTTCAGAGCCTCGAATATCGAAACGCCCATCATCGTTCTTACAGATCAGGTCGGTATTGAAACCCGCGTCTCAAGCCTAGATCTCGGTGCGGACGATGTCCTTACTAGACCTTTTGACGTTCGCGAACTACTTGCAAGAGTCCGCGCAATCCTTCGTCGTAAGGCGGGCTACGCGTCGTCAGAAATTGGCGATGAAAAATTGAAGCTTAACCTCATCACTCGCCAATTAAGATACAACGGTCAAGTGCACACCCTATCCGCGCGCGAGTTCGATCTGATCATTGCCCTCCTAGAGAGGCCGGGGACGATCGTTTCACGGTCAACGCTGGAGGACCGACTGTACGGATGTGGGAGGGATGTCGAGAGCAATGCGGTTGATGTACTGATTTACGGCATTCGGAAGAAATTTTCATCAGCTGTCATCCTGAATGTCCGAGGCGCCGGTTGGACGATCCCTATTGGTATTCGTTCGGATCCGGTTGTATTGCGTGAACGCGATGGACGCGCAGGCGTTGACTACAGTTGGAGCAATGAACAAGTCGAACAAATGTTCTGCTGAAGTCCGGGAACGTGCATTGCGCATGGTGCAGGAGCATCGGGGTGAGTATCAGTCACAGTGGGCGGCGATCGAATCCATTGCCCCCAAGATTGGCTGCACGAGCCAGGAGTTATTGTGGAATGTGGTGTACGCGGAAT
>NZ_JARESO010000211.1:0-2207 GCF_046030175.1 Paraburkholderia sp. RL17-373-BIF-A | reverse complement strand
AGAGTCGAGGATCTCGATGAATTGATCAATGGTCGTGGCCCGCCAGTCACGAGGATAGAATAGCTCTGTCTTGAGGCGCCCAAAGAAACCCTCGCAGGCTGCATTATCCGGCGAACATCCTTTGCGCGACATCGAGCGAGTCAGTCTGGCCTTCTGCATTCGCGACAGCCATCCTGGCCAGCGATAGTGCGCACCACGATCCGAGTGAACGACAGGCCGCTCCTTGCAGCCGGCCACTGACTCAATCGCCGAATCGAGCATGGCATTGACGAGTTCGGCGTCCGGCCGCGTGCCGATCGACCAGCTTACAACGAGACCGTCGAAGCAGTCGATCACCGGCGACAGATACACTTTGCCGGCCGGGATCTGGAACTCGGTAAGGTCCGTTAGCCATTTCTGATTAGGAGCGGCGGCACAGAAGTCGCGATTGATGATGTTCTCCGGCGCAGGGCTTATTTCTCCACGATAGGAGCCGTAGCGACGTCGCCTGGTCGTGGCAGCGGCCAGACCTTCCTGTCGCATCAAACGACGCACTACCTTCTCCGAGATGACGACCTGTTGCCTGATCAATGCCGCGCGAATCCGACGATAACCGTAGCAACGGTGATTGCGTTCGAAGATGTCCGTGATGACGCGACGTGCATCAGCATGCCTGTCAGCAACCAACAGCCGTGCACGGTGATAGAAGTAAGAACTGCGGGGAAAACCCAGGGCGGCTAACAGCTCTGGCAACGCATAGGTCTGTTTCAGGGCATCAACCAGCATCGTCTTCTCCCGGTTGCTCAGGAGTTGCTGGTTGATGCCCATTCCTTTTTTTATCAGTTCGTTCGCCTTCTTCAGAATATCGTGTTCAAGCTGCAACTGTTGGATGTCGCGTCGGAGCGATTCGACCTGTTGTTCCAGTTCCGCACGCTCATGGTCCGGCGCTGGCTTCTTTTTGCGTTTCATGGATGCTGGAACCTCTCGACCGAGTAGCTGATTCTTCCAGTTATACAGCGTTGGCCGACTCACGCCTGTTTTCTCGGCAACCTCGCGCGCGCTATGCTCTCTGGTGCACAGTTCGATGACTGCCGCCTGCTTCACCTTTTGTGATTTTGGAACGCGATCAACGGCTCGGCCAACAATACGTCTTCTGATTTCAGGACACAGCTCTTCGATCCAGGCCGCCAGCGTCTCTCGACTCGGATAACCCAAAGCCCTCGGCTTTGAGAGAATTCCTGGTCGGGTAGCCCAACTGCCGGATGGTGGCTCCGATGCGCTTGCCCAGCTTCATGTACGGTCGAACCGCTCGAATGCGATCTTCGTATGAAAACATGAACTACCTCCAGGTAGTCCAGGATTGTGTCCGCACCCCCGCTGTATCAACTTGAGATTGCGTTTGACACCAGTCAGCCATGTCGAACGCAGGGGTCGAGCCCATCCCCATTGTACGTACGCGCCGTCGATCACGAATATGGTGCGGGAGATTGCCGTACGCGCCGACGAGATCCAACGCCTGAAGGCGCGGATCGACAAGCGCAGGCGGATGTACTTCGGAAGCAAGTCCGAGAAACTGGCCCGGCAGATCGATGAGCTCCGGGGCGCAGCGGGAAGACCTGACGACCGGCCAAGGGGCGGCGGACGCGCGAGGACAGCAACACAAAGCTTCGAAGGGACCATCCAATCGAGGGCCCACGCGGGAACCACTGCCGCCGCACTTGCCGCGTCACGAGATCACACTCACACCGGACTCGGCTTGCCGGATATGCGCGACTGCAATGCAGTTGCTCGGCGAGGATATCTCCACGCACCTCGCCCGCGTGGCGATTGCGGTGTCGAAGTTCGCTGATCATCAGCCGCTGTATCGCCAATTGGAAATTGCAGCACGCGACGGAGTGACGCTGGATCGCGGCAGCATGGGCCGCTGGCTCGGGCAGATTGCCGAGATGTGTGTGCCGCTCGTCTAAGCGGGCCAGCGCTACGCGCTGGCTCCCGGAAAGGTACACGTTGATGACACTCCGGTCGCGGTGCTCGCGCCAAACGACGGTAAGACGGTGACCGGCCGGTTCTGGGTCTACGTGCGCGACGTTCGTCGCTCGGGTTCGGCTGAGCCTGCTGCGGTATGGTTCGCCTTCTCCTCGGATCGCAAAGGCGTCCGCCCTCAAACCCGGCTCGCCACACTCCACGGCATCGTGCAAGCCGATGCTTACTCCCGGTTCGATCACCCG
>NZ_JARESO010000210.1:0-2285 GCF_046030175.1 Paraburkholderia sp. RL17-373-BIF-A | reverse complement strand
TCCTCGGGAAGCACCTGTCGCATGATACTCGACACTGAGTGAACCGATCCCCGCGCGACGCTCATGGCGTGCAGCACGGGGAACTGCGCCAGATGCTTTGAGCTGAACAACGGATAATATGTTGCGCGTTCGGTCGCCGGCATCTCATCCGGTCTGCGACTCCAGTCCACAGTCACGAATACATTGCCGAACTCTTCACCCGGCTGCCCCGGGGCCCGCATTGCGTTCTTCACGTCTTTAGCCTCCAGCAGGATGCAAACCTCGCTGTCCCGCGCCAAGAGCGGAAAATAGGCCAGATCCGACTCACCCATCAGACTGGATGAATCCTTCACAAACCCCCTCACCCGATCGGGAAGTGCGTCCAGGTAGGCTTGGCGCAGCGCCGCTGCCTTCTGCCGCAATCCCTTGTGCTTCCCGGCCGCATCCACTACCTGCAGCAGGTTGAAGCTGTTTACACGCGCCCATTCGTATGCCTGCGGTTGCGGTTTCATCAGTTGCTCCTGAGCATGGTCGAGCACGGTGCTCAGTCCATTTGAATGCCAATTCCCCAAGTCAAGTCGAAAGTCCTGCGAGCGCGAGAATAGCCTCCCGACCATCTTTTGAACAAACGACCCGATCCGAGGACTTCGTTCCTGATAGTCGGGATGGGAAAACAGAAAGTCCAAGACCGCCTCCTCAACTGCAGGATCATTGACACCCTGGTTGATGGCGTCATCAAGCGCACCGATAGCCATCTCCATGCAACGGATCCTGTTGTCGCCGTGCAAACGCCGGTCGATAGCTGTTGGCAAGCTGCCCGAATCACGATTGTTGCGATGGTTGAAAACAAGATCCCGAACATCAGGATTGCGCAAATCTAGTGTCATTCCAGTAAAGGAGATTTCAGCAAGCTGGCGATCGCTGAGGTAATTACGCACGCACAACAATTGTTCCAGCGAAAGGGTCGCCTGACCGAACTTTGCCGACTCCAAGTCTGCCCTGCTGAGGTCTGCACCTCTGAGATCTGCCCGTCTCAGGTCTGCCTCCCTGAGGTCTGCTTTTCTGAGGTTGGCCTCAAGGAGGTCAGCTCCATACAGTCTAGCTTTGCGCAGATCTGTCGCCGTCAGTTTGGCTCCGCTCAGATTCGCTCCGGTCCAGTCAATTCCGGACAGCTCCGTCTCGCTTAAGTCCATGTCGCTTAGGTCGTTACCAACACCAAAGAGCGCACACCGGCGGCGCTCTAGCGGAATGCGTCGCGCGGCTTCAAGGTATAAGTAATGATCCGCCTTGTGGCGCACAATCTCCCTCTCCAAAAATCTCTGCATGTCATCAAAGTCAACTCCCTCCAAGGCAAAGGATTCGGAACTTGCGTCTGCTTGCACTGTAATGGTCAGAACCGTCCCATTGGTACTGGTGTCCTCCGACACCCGGAGCTCTCCACCATGCTGCAGCCCTAATGAAACTATACGATTACCCTCGCCCCGAGCTTCGAAACGCTTATCCATGAGTCTCCCATGAAGGTCGACGACTGCCTGCCTTACGGCATCCTCTTTTTGCCTGCTGCCGATCCATTTGCAGATGCGCTCAATGAGCAGCCCGATAAGAGCCGTCAGCAACATGGTCATCGCCACCCCCGCCGCGCGTGCTGAGGTTTACCCACAAATGGGAGTCATTCGTTTTGCCTGAAGATGCGATACATTTCGGTAACTTCATGCAGGGCGAGAAAGCCGCGCCATATAACGGTTGGTCCGGGCGGGCGATCGTGCTTGCGTGCAAGATAGCCACCGAGCTTGGCGATCCACTGCACGACTTGCGACAGCGATGGAGGGTCGGTGGGCGGCTTGGTCGTGCTGTGCACGCGGCAATACAGCGCGCGCCACTCGATAGGTTGGAGCAAGACTTCGCACGGCAAGTCGCCGTCCAGTCGGGCCAGCAATGTCGCATACAGAATGCGCCAACTGATCACGGCAAACAGCGCGGTCGCACGTACGAATCGATCGAGATTGCCGAATTGGCGCGCTTCGACGCGACAGCCGCTCTTGAGCACGCGATGCCACGATTCAATCGTCCAGCGGCGCGCATACCAAGCCAGGCGCTCCAGTGCTTCTTCGAAGGTATGCGTGGGTACCGAGGTGAGCAACATCCATTCAAGTGGCTCGAACCCTTCGGGAGGCTCTATTTCCAGAGCGTGGACTACAAAGACCTCGACATCATGCACGCCCTTGCGGCGCCGATAGCGTGGCGGACGCAACCGTACAGGCGCACATCGCAGTGCCAGGCTTGCAGTACGCGCTATCGTGCGGCCT
>NZ_JARESO010000209.1:0-2294 GCF_046030175.1 Paraburkholderia sp. RL17-373-BIF-A | reverse complement strand
CCGTTTTATCAATGGTTCGAAGACGGCGAACTGAATGCGTCGTACAACTGCCTCGATCGCAACCTGATCAACGGGCTCGCGGAGAAAACCGCGATCGTGTTCGAGTCAGACGACGGCCGCGTCACGCATGTCACCTATCAGGCGCTCTATCACCGCGTCTGCCGGCTCGCCAATGCGTTGCGTGCTCGCGGAGTGAAAAAAGGCGACCGCGTGGTGATCTACATGCCGATGTCGGTTGAAGGCGTGGTCGCCATGCTCGCGTGTGCCCGCCTCGGCGCGCCGCACTCGGTGGTCTTCGGCGGCTTCTCCGCCAAGTCGTTGCACGAACGCCTCATCGATGTCGGTGCGTGCGCGGTCATTACCGCCGACGAGCAGGTCCGCGGCGGCAAGACATTGCCGCTCAAGACGATTGTCGACGACGCACTCGCGATGGGTGGCACGGAGGGGGTCAAAACGGTGGCAATCTACCGGCGCACGGGAGGCCGGATTCCATGGATATCCGGCCGCGATGCATGGCTGCACGAACTCGAAGCCGGCCAGCCGGACACCTGCGAACCCGAGTGGGTCGGCGCGGAGCATCCGTTGTTCGTGCTCTATACGTCAGGCTCGACGGGCACGCCGAAAGGCGTTCAACACAGCACCGGCGGTTATCTGCTGTGGGCCGCCCTGACGATGAAGTGGACCTTCGATATCAAGCCCGCCGACGTGTTCTGGTGCACGGCGGACATCGGCTGGATCACGGGTCACACCTACATCTGCTATGGGCCGCCCGCGGTCGGCGCAACCCAGGTGATCTTCGAAGGCGTGCCCACCTATCCGAACGCGGGTCGCTTCTGGAACATGATCGAGCGCCACAAGGTCAGCATCTTCTACACGGCGCCGACGGCTATCCGCTCGCTCATCAAGTCCGCCGATGCCGACCCTTCAGTGCATCCGGACAGCTTCGACCTGAGCAGTCTGCGTCTGCTCGGCACGGTCGGCGAGCCGATCAATCCGAGCGCGTGGACGTGGTACGCCCGGCATGTCGGCGGTGGGCGTTGTCCTGTGCTCGATACTTTCTGGCAAACGGAAACCGGCGGTCACATGATTTCCCCGCTGCCGGGTGTGACTCCGCTCGTGCCCGGTTCGTGCACTTTACCGATGCCCGGCATCGACGCGGCGATTGTCGACGAGACCGGGCATGAAGTTCCGAACGGACACGGCGGCGTGCTCGTCGTCCGCAAGCCGTGGCCTTCGATGATCAGGACCATCTGGGGTAATCCGGAGCGCTTCCGGCACGGCTATTTTCCCGAAGAGCTTGGCGGCTATCTGTATCTCGCGGGCGACGGTGCAATCCGCGACCGCGACACGGGCTACTTCACTATCACCGGCCGTATCGACGACGTGCTGAACGTGTCCGGACATCGGCTCGGCACGATGGAAATCGAATCGGCATTGTCGGCGCATCCGTTGGTCGCCGAGGCTGCCGTGGTCGGGCGCCCCGACGAGACCGCCGGTGAGGCGATTGTCGCGTTCGTGGTGCTCAAGGCGGCGCGTCCGTGCGGAGCCGATGCGAAGCGTGTGGCCGACGAATTGCGCGCATGGGTGGGCAAGGAAATCGGCCCGATCGCCAAGCCGAAAGACATCCGCTTCGGCGATGCGATGCCAAAGACGCGCTCGGGTAAGGTCGTACGCCGTCTGTTGCGCTCGGTGGCCAAAGGAGAGGTCATCGTGCAGGACACGTCGACTGTTGAAAACCCGACGGTGATTTCCCAGTTCGCCGACGCCGCCTGACACGCGAGCGATAACCGCTCGCCGCATCGTTTCCGATGCGATCCGAACTCGCGCGCGCATCGCATGCACGCGCGCGCAACCTCAATTTCAGCGTTCCTGTATGGAACGGAGGATGTCATCATGAACATCAAAGCTCCCAATCCCGCTTCACTTGGCCTCGCTGGCTTTGCCCTGACAACGTGGCTGCTCAGCATGATCAACGCCGGCTGGTTCAGCGGCAATGCGATGGGGATGGTGCTCGCCGTCGCCTTCGCATACGGCGGCACCGCGCAGGCGCTCGCCGGACTAATGGAGATTCCTCGCGGCAACACGTTCGGCGCGACCGCTTTCCTCAGCTACGGCGCGTTCTGGTGGTCACTTGCGCTGTTCGTGCTATTCCTGCACGGCACGGTGCCCGCGGCCTTTATCGGTTGGTATCTGTTTCTGTGGGGTGTGTTTACGCTGTACATGTGGGTGGCGACGTGGCGAGCCGCGCGCGTGCTGCAGTTGGTGTTTCTCTCGCTGTGGATCACGTTCTTCGT
>NZ_JARESO010000208.1:0-2294 GCF_046030175.1 Paraburkholderia sp. RL17-373-BIF-A | reverse complement strand
CTTGCAGTTTCAGGAACACTTCATCGAGATGCCAGGTTGAGCCCGGCTTGCCGCGCACGGCTTTCGCCCGGCGCGCGAATTGTGCTCCAAACCGGTCGCACCAGTTGCGGATCGACTCATAGGTCACGCTCATGCCACGTTCGAGCAGCAACTCCTCAACGTCCCGCAGGCTCAGGTTGAAGCGGTGGTACCAACGTACCGCGCAGCTGATGACCGATGCGGGGAAACGGAAACCGTGAAAAGGCGACTCGATCTTCTTCATCCCGCCATTTTACCCGGCCGCGCAGTCAACTTGACAAAGCCGCCTTGAATCAACACTCCCAACCGTGGGGGTTCATGGAAAGCCCATCGCTCTCGCTCCCGGGTTGGCATGCGAATGTCTAAACCCGTCCCTCATATTTTGAAATTCGTTTAATCGTCGCACTTACGTATCACCCCCATTTCGTGGTTCTCGTATAAATCGTCTCGAACCGTTCGTTATTCGTCATCTGGTCTCGCAGCTTCTCTATCAGAGTGCCGGAAAATTGCGCTGTGCACGTGTAGGAATCACCCCTCCCAAGGAGTTTCGCCCTGTAATTCTCCAAATCGTCCTTTGAAAAGCCCTTGGCACCAGGATCCAGGTCCTCGGCATGATTTAGCACCGCGACGGCCAGCACACGCAGCCCTTCCGGCGAATCCTGTGACTTACCAAATATCCGGGAACTGCTCGCGTACGACAGTGAGGCTGCAAGGGATCTTAGGAAAAAAGCCCTTTCAGCGGCGTTCATGGCACCATATACTGCCTCGGCCTCCGTAAAAAGCTGCTCCAGCAGGTCTTCTGAAAAACGCGCTTCAGAAAATATTTCGTACGAGACGTGATCATCGCGCTCATGCCCCACCAGTGGCAGAATGAACCGCTTCAGATCCGTCTGGGTCTGCGGAGTTGTCCAATCCTGCTTCGCGCCACCAGCGCCCCCCAGCATGTATCCTTCGACATACTCCGGAGGAATCAGGGACCTAACGATCTTCTCCAGCAAGCGACCCGATAGTCGCGAGATGCTTTTGGCATGCAACACGGGGAATTGAGCAAGATGAGTCTGATTGAACATGGGATAGAACGCCGGGTCTGTCGTACTCGATCCATCAGGCTTACTACTCCAGTCTACAGCAACGAATACATTGCAGAACTCTTCACCCGGTTCACCGGGGGCCCGCATACCTCTCCTGAAGTCATCTTTGGTCAGCAGGATGCAAACCTCCTTTTCCCTGGCAAGCAACGGAAAATAGGACAGCTTCGACTCACCCATGTCATTCGCGGTCTTTTTCACAAACCCGATCAGGTTCTCAGGAAGTGCCTTCAGGTAAGCCTTGCGCAGCGCCATTGCTTTGTCCCGCAGCTCTTCATGCCGTTCGGCCGCATCCAGTATCTGCAGCAAGCCGAAGCTGTTCGCACGAGCCCACGCGTAGCCCCCGGGTGCCGGTTGCGCCAGATGTGTCTGAGCATGGTCGAGCATGGCGCGCAGCTCCACCTTTCTCAGGTCCGCCCTGCTCAGGTCCGCCCCGCTCAGGTTCACCCCGCGCAGGTCCACCCCGCGCAGGTCCACCCCGCGCAGGTCCGCGTTGTCCCCTTGGAGCAAAAACCGTCTCGCCTGTGGGATGTGTACAGCCGCTTGCCTGTACAGATAATGATCCGCCCGGTGCCGAACAATCTCCTGCTCCAGAACTGCCCCGAGGTCAACGATGGTGCTACCCTCGATGGCAAAAGACTCAGACGTTGCGCCAGTTTTCACAGTAATGGTGAGGACGGTGCCGTTCCCGTCTGTATCCTCGGAAACCTTCAGATCTCCGCCGTGTCTCAACCCTACCGAAACAGAACGGTTACCCGGGCCCTGAACCGAAAATTCTTCAGCGAGGATTTTCTCATGAAGATCGACTACCGCGTGTATTACGGCTTCTTCTTTCTGGTGGCGGCTGATGCTCTTGCAAACCCGCTCGATGAGCAGTCCAATAAAAGCAGTCAACAGGGTGATCGTCGCAGTCACTGTCCCACGGGAGCGTGAAATATCGAAGTCCCCGGCCTGCTTGGCCATGCTTTCTTCAGCGCTGGCAGTGACGCGCTGAAAGACCTCCCAGCTGAAAGTGGGAATGCTTGCTCCGTCCTCGCCCCCCCCCCGGAAGGCTTCGTGCGTACCGCCCCGGAACGACTCACCAGATCGATCCTTCCCGAGAAAAGCTCTTGCAAACGTTTGTGCAGTCACAGTAGACATAATGATCCGATAGATTCTTCGCAAGTTCGCCAACGGCGTTCGTTCGAC
>NZ_JARESO010000207.1:0-2300 GCF_046030175.1 Paraburkholderia sp. RL17-373-BIF-A | reverse complement strand
CCTGGCGGGAGGTGCAGCGGCCAATCGTTTGGCCCGCCCTCGCGGATGTCACTGAGGTCAACAACCGACTCTATACCGGCGTTTTTAACCGTCGGTACTTCGACCGCGAACTGGCACTTCAATCGCAGCCGGAGTTCTGGAAAGAAGGCCGCAGTTTTGTCGGGATTGTCATGGTCGATATCGACGGATACAAGAGCTACAACGACCGATACGGTCATCAGGCTGACGATGAATGTGTGCGCGCAATAGCGCAAGCTATTGCATACTCGGTGAAACGTCCTGGAGACACAGTCGCGCGCTACGGTGGGGATGAGTTTTCATTGATTCTGAAGGAAACGGACCCGGACGGAGCGCGCGTAGTTTCCGAGCGCATCCGGCAGGCCGTTGAAAGTCTCCAGATTCCACATGTCGCTTCCGCCGCCGGTATTGTCACTGTCAGTTGCGGAGTGGCGGCGCAACAAGTGGACAGTGGCGGAGCCAGCCTTAGCCTGGTTGCGACCGCGGATAGTGCGCTATATGCGGCGAAGCGGCGAGGACGGAACCAGACATGTGCGGCCGGGGCCGACGACAAAGATGGCTCAGGATTGTGACGCGAACAGTGCATAGCAAACCACGGACAGCGGCCCTCTGTACTTGACGTAGCGAGTGCGGGCAAGCATGTTGCCGGGCGCGCAGAGCACCAGCCCTCTGGCGCCGGCAAACTTCAAGGCATTTACTGACACAAGGCACGTCCCTTGCGGCACCTATTCATGTGAGCGGCACACGCTTGCATGGAGGTGAGCCATGAAACATATAACCAGGACGTTTTTCGCTTCGACTCTCGTGATGGCACTCTCGCCAATTACATACGCACAAGCCGGCGGCGCCGCTGGCGGGCTCCCGACACCCGACGTCGGCGCCGGTTCGATGCAGCCCCCGAACGAGACGGGCTACGGGTCTCCCGACGTCACGGGTAGTGGCGACCGCGCGGCGCGCAGTAATCCTGCGACGGAGCGTTCCAATAGCGGCAAGACCAATGGTCTGAACAGGGGCACGCGTAGCGGCGCGAACAGCGACGTCAACGGTGGACCGGGCGGCTCAAGGGAAAACGGCCAGTAGTACGAAGGCTCTCGTCACGACTGTAGTGGCGTTCTACGCGCTGTCGGGCATGGCGTGTAGGCCACGTTGTGAGCTGGCACCGACGCGATAACAGCGGGTTGCACACCGAGTCAACATCGCTCAAGGGGCGAGACTTGGAATCGACAGCTTTCGACTAGTGCAACTCGCGACTCGCTGCCGCAATGCTGGAATGCGGGAACCGAGGCCCGCTCGAAGGGCTCGACGTCCTGCTCTCAGGCGACCTGTCGACTCATCTCCCGTCTGACCGAACGTAGGCGGGACGAGGGTTGCCGGGCGGCGTTGCCGTCAAGGCCGTAGGAAACGCGGTTGCCCCTGATTTCATGCAAGCTCCCGGGAACTCACTGTCCGGTTGGGTCGGCACCCAGCGGAGGTGTTGTGCTGGTGGAGGGGCATGCCGCGCGAACGCAGGAGTCGGCGGGTCTCGCGTTTAATCGAGCGCACCGTGAGTGTCGGGTTGGTGAACGCCGTTCGCTCGCCGGCCATCGGGGTTTTCCTTCTTGAAATCGCCTTGACAGAGATGCCAACCATATTCGATTATTTGATCATGCAGTGAACATTTGTTCATTTACGACGTTTGTATTGGTCTATTGACGCTGACGCCAATAGCAGCGCGAATGGTGTACCTGCCGGCACAAGCTTTTGTGAAGGGGAAGCCGCATTCGATGTCGCCCACGGGCTCAGCGGGCGATAGGCTGCCTAGGAAGATTGCCACCGGAGCAAGTGCGCGGTGACCGCCAACCAGGAGGATGAGGAAATGGCAGGAGAGCTGAAGGGCAAGGTCGCGGTTGTCACTGGCGCTGCTTCAGGCATTGGGCTGGCCAGCACAGAGGCATTATTGGCGGCAGGTGCCCGCGTTGTGCTCGTCGACCGCGATGATGCTGCACTGACGGCAATTTGCAGGCAACACGGCGACGCGGCGATTCCGCTAGTCGTAGATTTGCTCGACCCGACGGCTTGCTCAACGCTCGTGCCACGCGTGCTAGAAATCGCGGGGCAAATCGATATCCTGCACGCCAACGCCGGCACTTATGTCGGCGGCGACCTCGTGGACGCGGATACGGCAGCGATTGACCGCATGCTGAATCTCAACGTGAACGTGGTGATGAAAAACATTCACGATGTCCTGCCACACATGATAGCCAGACGGACCGGCGATATTATCGTAACCAGCTCACTTGCTG
>NZ_JARESO010000206.1:0-2301 GCF_046030175.1 Paraburkholderia sp. RL17-373-BIF-A | reverse complement strand
CCGCGTGGTTGGCGTTGGTGCGGTTAGTGATTCTCGATGTTTTCGTTCCGACGGAGCTTTGGGCCAACTATCGATTGAACTCCAGAGGTCGGGTATGAAGACGGCGGTAAAGTGAGCAGCTAATTCCGCCTTCATCGAATGGAGGGCTACACGGCCGCGGCATAAATCAGTCCAGCAACTTCGCCGCACCCCAAGACTGATGGGCATTCCCGGCGTCGGGCCGATCACGGCGAGCGTGCTTGCCGTGATCGGCGACGGCACACAGTTCAGATGCGGTCGCGACTTCGCGGCATCGATTGGACTTGTCCCCCGTCAGTACAGCACTGGCGGCAAATCCAATCTTCTCGGGATCAGTCGACGTAGCGACAGTCACATCCGAAGTCTTCTCGTGCAGTGTGCCCGGGCATACATGCGCTTCCTGGACAGGCGAACCGGTCGCCTCGCGGAGTGGGCCCGCGCGCTTGCCAGCCGGTGCCACTCGAACGTCGTGGCGTGCGCGGTGGCCAACAAGCTGGCCCGACTCGCATGGGCGATCGTCGCCCGACACACGAGCTTCAACTGCGGGCCTACGGCCTCGCCGGCCTGAACGTCTCGAATAAATTCGTCAACCACTTCTGCTTTTGCGACGCCTGACACTGATGACAGGAACGGCACACCGGCCTGCGGAAAACCCCGGGAAGTAATGAGGCTCTTGAAGCCGCACGACTTTATGGGGGCTGCAGGCGCGAACTTCATCATGGCGCAAGGCTCGGCCCAGACCAACGACGCCGGATAGATTTGAGCAAGCCAACCTGACCCCAAGCACTAGGAGTTGCAAATCTGGGGCGGGCCATAGATTTTACTCCCACGCCTTCCCTTGCGCCATCAGACGTGTCCTGGTCGCGCTTGGTCTTCCGAACAAACCCAATGGAATGGACCAAAACCCTCAACGCGCGCGTGTTACGAAAGATGCTGCAGCATATCTGTTCCTCGGATAATCTGCCCTTCCTCGATATTCTTTCGTGTCAATGGGTGCGGCAGCCGATACTGTAATAAATTTTCTGCGGATTCGTACATAATCAAATCGTACACGCCATGCTCGCGACGAAGCAAACACCACTCTGCGTCAGCATTATCCCCAAACGTTTCAAGCGAGACAAAATCCCGACGCTCTGAAAAGAAAACTTTGCTACCCGCTCTCGATTCAAAGCCATTTACAGAAGCCAACCGATCAAGGTTATCTGCTATAGCGTTACGCACATCTTTACTTCCCGTATGCGGTGACGAAATATCCATGCCAAGTTGCGAAGCTAGAATAGTTTTAAAACTCCAAAGACTCTCACCAGTCACGTTGCCCAGTTCACTCCTATGGCCTTTTTCAACTAAACTAATATTCACCACATTCATCCCGAGCCAGAGGTCTTGTTTAAATTCTATCGTTTTGCCATCAACCTCCACAGTATGCGAATTTGCAGCCGGATGTGCCGCGATTTTTTCACAGAGTTGCTTCAAAGCCTCTTCGAGAGCCGCTCTCTTCTGATCAATGATAGACGACTTTACAAAACTGTAAATCCCTAAGGTAAGCATCGATAAAATCAAGTCCTTAGCTCCGCCAGCACTTCCGAATGCCCCCCCTCGCGCAGCGACATTTGCGGAGCTAATGCCCTCCCGCATATCAAGCGAGAAAGCCCTAGAGATGGTATTTCGAGTTACTAACGATGACATGATATCGGTATCCGCTAATGATTGACATATCAGGCCGGGAGGCACACCCCGGCTCTTCCCCGAAGCTTGCGAAGCCCATTTGGATCCATCCGCATGATGCTCTTGCTCGCGTTAACGCGCATTCGCGAATCTGCGGCGGATTTCGCAAATTTTCGTGAGGTATGTCCAAAAAACGGTATGGTTCAAAAGACCCGCGTTCTAGTGAACAGTAGACGTGCGAAATCCGGCCCCGGCATAGAAGGTATGCGGGCCAATTCTTGTTCCTTGAATCAGAAATTGCGTCAGGCCGCTCGCTGCTTGAAACAGGCGAAGCCGAGCATTTCCAGCCAAGGCAAATGGGTTTTCCGGTCATTGCCTCCGCCACTGTTTATTCTTCAGCCGTTCATGCTGATTGCGCATGAATGGCTTGTGGTTGAGATAAAACTGCAGGAGGCCGATGACTTTCTGGCTGACGGTTTTTCCGTTCATTCAGGTAAGGTCGAAGACGGCTGTGCAGATTTTCCACTATCGAACTGCAACGATGATTTTCCCCAGAATGGCGAGCACGGCATCTTCTATTGCCTCACATTTCGGGATGGTTCATCTGCAGTGAACACT
>NZ_JARESO010000205.1:0-2306 GCF_046030175.1 Paraburkholderia sp. RL17-373-BIF-A | reverse complement strand
GAACACGGCACGCGCAAACGGGTCGAGTTGCATGGACTGCTCGACCAGTGCCACCAGGCTGTTGATACCGGCACGGAAGTCGATCGGCTCACGATGCAGGAAGACCTTCAGGTCCGCCTCGAACCGGAACATCAGCGCGCTCCCAACGCGGCAATCATCGCGCTCACGAGTCCGGCATCGTGTCCTGAACATTCGGGTTCAAGCATCACGCCGTTGGGCAATCTGGCCGACAGTCGTGCACCCTGCGTCGCCGGTGGCGACAGGTCTGCCAGATCAAGTTCAGGAGTGGGCCGCACAGCATGTGCCGTCGCCGGCACCGGCGCCGCGTCACCGACTGCGACGATCGGCACGAAGGCCGACAACCCGGCAGCAGCGTTGCCTCTCGCGCAGGAAGTTGCCCGACACGAAGCTCTCGCATCATTGATGCGCCCAATCGCTCCCAGTTGATCAGGTCGGCCAAACCGACCAACGGGTGCTTCAGGTTGATCTGTTCGCGCAGCGGTTGCCGGAAGAAATCTCCCTCCGTCAAAGGCGTCTTCGGTCCCATCTGCACCTCGTCAAGAATCGCAGGTTTCACGCATCAATATGCCAGGTCCCTGCAATTCCCACAACCGCATTTCGGTCTCAAAGCCTCACCCCGCAAGGCTTTGAAGATTGTTCAGGTCCGACTTCTTATCGCGACACAACCCCTTGTTGTTCCCGTTCAATTTCCATCGCAATCGGCTGATCGCCTTCGAATGTGCGAACGTGATCGACCTCGTGAGAAATCGATTCGCGCTCGATGCCATTGATGGTCTTCTTGATTTCGAAGTTGACCTTGAGCCAGTGCTTGGCGGCCAAGGACCGGCGCAGACGCTGCGTGCCTTTCGCTTCACCTCCACCTGACCCGATGATTTCCGTGATCGGAATATCGACCTCGATAAGACTCGCTTCGAGTTCCGTAACCGCATCGGGGAAATCTATTTAGAGAATGGCCTCGGCATGCGAGACAAATTCAATCTCGAAGCCTTTTCCTTTTGGCGATTCGAACATGCCTCATACCCTGCGGGCTGGAATCGCCGGATCCTAGCCGAAAGCTCTCGATACAGCCAGCACAGTTGTTGTCGCAAAACTCCTAAGTTTCGCAACACCACGCCGGCCGCCACCAAACCCTGATGTGGTCGTGCGCCGCGATGTTGCAAAACTTGGTCTCTCATTCATGGATATATGCAACTATAATGTGCAACGTGTCGCGCGGTAGTGGGCGTGCCGGGCGGACGATGTGAACCGGGACGCCCCCGCAAGGGGGTAACCATGTCGATAGAAACCAACGGTGATGTGCTGCTCGATGATGGCGAATACTTCGTGCAGCACAACGTCAACTATCCACCGGGCGCCGGCAACGGTTTCCTGATGCGTCGTTGCCAGTACGCCTTGACCACTCCGCAAGGGGTCGAATGCATCGGCGGCTACGATTTGAAGCTCGATGGCAAATGGCACGTGGAAATCGCCGGGTATCCCGATGACGGCGCCGATTGCCGCGTGATCGGCAGGTTCGACAACCGCCTCGATACGATCCACGCCCTCTGGCAGCATCGCCACGAGGCTGTAACCCGGTCTGCTGACAACGACAGGTAACAGGCGATGGTCAATACCTCAGCGCCAGGCTACAGCTACGAGATCAAGCCGCGCCCTGCCAGTCTGGGCGGAGGCTGGCGTCTGCTGCTTCTTGAGGACGGCACAGAAGTAGGCGGCGGTGTGTTCCCCGTCGACGCTGAAGCAGATCCGCAAGCCGGCCTGGACTGGTGGAGCAGAATCACCGGGTCCGAGCGCGGGCATTGGTTAGCCAAAGCCGGCAGCGCATGGCCGCGCGACGCATGGGATGCGTACCTTCAACAGTGCGCACACGACGACGCTCTCCACGAGGCGATGTCATGGCTCGAATCGCGAGGAAGCCAGTGAGAGACCCAGCCGATGTCGCCACGCGCGATATCGAGACCGGCGCATTCCTGATCGGATACGCCCGTGTCTCGACGCGCGATCAGGATCTTGGCAATCAGGAGGCGCAGCTGCGCGCGGCCGGTTGCGGCAAGGTCTTCGCCGAGAAAATCACCGGCACCCGCCGCGCGCGCCCGCAGCTCGACCGCATGCTTGACCACCTGCGTGCCGGCGACGTCATCGTTGTGACTCGCCTCGACCGGCTCGCGCGCAGTATCCGCGACCTGCTCGACATTGTTGAACGGATTCGCGACGCGGGCGCGGGCCTGCGCAGTCTCGCCGAGCCGTGGGCAGACACGACGACGCCGGCCGGCCGTATGGTGTTGACT
>NZ_JARESO010000204.1:0-2329 GCF_046030175.1 Paraburkholderia sp. RL17-373-BIF-A | reverse complement strand
TGCGTCAACTCGACTGAGCTAGCGCGGCGGCGACCGCATCGTCGACGCTGTAATGAACGTACGGCGGGGTGAGACCGGGCATGCCTGCCACGGTCAGCAACGCCAGCGCGGGCTCCTTCAGGCGCGCGAAGAACAGCCTCTTGCCGCGTGCTGCAGCAAAGCGTTCGAATTCCATCAATGCCTCCACGGTGGTGCTGTCCAGATCGGTGGATTCCTCCATACTGAGAACAATCGATTGCGTACTGTCGCCCGCGTCGACGACCAGCGTCCTCACATGCTGCAACATGACTTCGACGTTGCCAAAAAAGAGCGGTGCCTCCGGACGCAGCACGATCACGCCCGGGACTGGTCGCGCATCAGAATGCGCTGCGAGAACAAGGAAATCGTGTCCTTCGCCAAGGCGGCCGAGCGTGCTCACGTTCGGAACAGAGAGTCCTCGCAAAAGCATCAGCAGGCTGAGGCCAATCGCGGCGAGCAACCCGTAGAGCACGCCTAGTACGAGCACCGCTAGCACGGCGGCGGCGACGAGGAAACGATCGCGATGCAAGCGCAAATACGGTGTGAATACTGATGGGTTCAACGCGTGACTAAGCGCATGGCAAACGACGGCCGCGAGAACCGCGGTGGGCGTGAGTGCCACCAATGGCAGCAAGGGGAGCATGATGATGGCCACCACTACGGCAGCGACCCAACCTGCGCAGCGCGACTGTGCACCAGCCGCTTCGTTAGTGGCACTTGCCGAATAGCCCGCGCCTACAGGCAGGCCATGAAAGAGCCCTGACAGCATATTTGCAGCCCCGAGCGCGAGCAATTCACGGTTCGGCGCCGTCAAGTCTCCATGCTTGAGTGCTAACGTGCGGATCGAGCTGTACGATTCGGCGTAAAGGACCAGCGCCAGCGCAAAGGCGAATTCGCCAAGTTGTGCCCATTGGTGGCGATCAAGGCTGGGCAGGGAAGGCATTTGGCGCGACAGGTCGATTGTGCCGACTACCGACGCTCCATGGGCGTGAAGGCCGAACCAGCGGCTGGCGACGATGCCTAGCGAGATGACGACGAACGCGGCCGGCACTTGGCGTGAGCGACCGAATGCGAATAGCAGGGCCAGCGCGACGAGCCCGGTCGCTAACTGCCAGACGTTCCACTGCGGGTAACTACGGGCAAGCTCGATCAGGAAGCCGGCAGAATCGGTGTGCTTGAGACTCACGCCGAGAAAACTCGGGATCTGCCTTGTAATGATCACAATTGCCAGGCCGAACGCGTAGCCTCGCAGCACGGGTTTGGCGATGAACTCAGAAGCGCTGCCCAAGCGTGCGAGCGACGCGCTCACGAAGATCACCCCGGTAATCAATACGAGCCCGGTGGCTAGCAGCATGCGCATCGGCAGGCTGTCTCCGGCCATTCCCACTGCTACGGCTGCAAGGACGGCCGCCGATGAGGACGTGGCTGACACGATCGCAAAGCGGCTGTTGCCCAGCAGTCCGTAGGCGACGAGTCCCGCGAGCAGCGCGATAACGCCCGTCTGAGGCGGTAGGTTCGCAATGGTTGAATAAGCGATCGCCTCAGGAACGAGCAGGCCAGCGACAGACAGCCCGGCGCGCAGGTCGGGCAAATGGCCCGCGAGAGCGCGCACGTACGCCTTGCACGGATACTTTTTCACACCTTCCTGTCGTCTTGCATCAGCTATGCACGATTACGGCACCTCGTTGGTTCGAAGGAACTGGCGAAGTACCACCGGTCTTCGCTGGCGCTTCCGAATACGAGGATGAACCGGAACATGGCTGTGCCGCCATTGGACATTTCCCTGACGGACTGAGCGTGCGCGTGTCCCGCATGCGGCATATCGTTGCAGTTCGCGATCGTTCATCCTCTATCCGGCTTGCCCACGTCTCGCTTCGAACGAAATCTATGCTGCCTTCGATAGCCCCGACCAGCGCAGGATACTCATGCAGATCTGGTGTCAGCACCGCTGCCGACACCCGGAATTTCTCAACGGGCGCAATATGACACAATTGTTTTGCTTCTGATCGTCGGTAACGCGTTCCTCGTAGGCTGCAACACTGTAGCTGGAGCCGGCGAGGACATATGGAAAGGCGGCCAGGCCATCCATAACTCGGCCGAGGAAGCCAATTAGACGATGCCAGCGCCACGTGCGAACCGTCCGACATCTGCCGCACTATCGCACGGCTGCCCCCTCTCTACCCGTTTGGTCTATGGAGTACGCAACTGCCGGACCAACGGCAGGCCGTCGCTGTTTGGTGAAGTCCGCGAAGGCACGTTTCGCCAGCCCACGACAGTCGGCAAGGGTCCGCAGAGCGCTCTGCGGACCGAT
>NZ_JARESO010000203.1:0-2408 GCF_046030175.1 Paraburkholderia sp. RL17-373-BIF-A | reverse complement strand
CAGAGTCGAGGGCTGCGACCGGAATCTGCCATGGGGCGGAAGGCATGAGTTGGGTTGCAGGAAGAATTCCTTCGCGAATTAGCCGGTGAACCGAACTCGTGTAGATGTTCAGGCGCCGAGAGGTTTCTTCCACGCTGATGGTTTCGACCCGCGGTACAGTTGGATCGAACGGTTTGATCCCCAGGCGCTTGCGCAACTCGGCGACTCTGACGCTCGTCCATGATTGTCCATCAGCAGCCTTGCATCGCATCCGATTCATGGTGACAGCCAGATCGACATCCGGCCAATGACCGCCGAGTTTGCGTAGGACTTCTACAGGACCCGGGCGCCGGTCTTCGGGATATCGACCGACGCTCGTGCGGGCGACGCGAACCTCAGTGTGTCGGCCTCCCGTCCAGTGGACCGTAACGATTGCTTCGTTCGTGCTGTCGTCGAGATCGATTACCACATCCTGAATGATGATGCGCGTCAAACGTTGCTTCGTACGAGCGTCCGTTCCAGGCGCATTCCATGCCGCCTGCAAGTCGGTTGCGAGCGCCATGAGACCCGCTTCATCAATCTTCGGGCGCGATGCAGCTTCGGCGTCAAGCTGTGCCAGGCGCTCTTCAACCTGTGCGACCCGCTCCAATGCGGCGTTCCAGCGCGCCTCGAGTTCACGCGCAACGAGCCTTTTTGCGGGGTCTACAGCCTCGTAGCGGCGCGCGGCCAGTGAGGCCTCGTAGCGTGCGTCATCGAGTTCGAGCTGCAACGCCCGTTTTACGTCATCTCCCGCCGCGTTAGCACGACGTGCGGCTAGCATTGCAGCCTCCACCGCATGAGGCGAAACGGCTTCCACAATCAAGGCAGCGACAGCCTGATCAATGCGGACGCCGCCAATGCCGATGCAAATCCAACTCGCTGCGCGCTCCTGGTCGCCTCGGCAATGGTAGCGGTGAGCATGCCCGGCTCGCATGCCGTACGTCACCCGCATCATGCGACCGCATCGGCCACACCGCACGAGGCCAGTCAGCAACGCTCGCCCACCTCTCGCGGATTTGCGTGATGCCCGTTTCTTCATGTGTGCGTTCTCGGAGATCATGCGTTGATGTTCTTCGAACTGGCCCCAGGTGATATAGCCGGGATGGTGGTCCCGCAGAAGAACATTCCAGTCCTTCATCGCCTTCGAATGGCCGAAGGTCTTGCGGGCACGTCCGTCTACGACCGAGGTACGCTGCGCCCTGCGGCCAAACACATAGGCGCCTGCGTACATCGGGTGCTGCAGTAGCTGGATCACAGTATGGTACGCCGGCAGCTTCCACTCAACCCGTGTACCAGCAACGCCACTGCGCATGACAGGCAGACACGTCTGCGATTGTATGGCCCATAACAGGACCTGGCGAGCACTGCCGAATTCCATGAATTTGGCGAACACGAGTCTGATCGCTTCGGTGACCCGCTCGTCGGGATCCATCTCGATCTGCCCGAGTTCGTTCCAGCAATAACCCGGCGGTAACGCGAAACGCAATTCGCCGCGACTGGCCTTCGAATCCCGTGCGGCCAGTCCGCGCTGCCGCAGCAGGCTCAGCTCGTATTCCGACATTGTGCCTTTCAGGCCAAGCAGAAGCCGGTCGTTGACAAGTCGTGGATCATAGGTGCCATCGTGATCGATAACGAGCGTGCCGACCAGTGCACATAGATCCACAAGGTGGTGCCAGTCTCTGCCGTTTCGAGCAAGCCTGGATGCTTCAAGACAGAACACCGCGCCGACGGATCCGCCACAGACGGCCGCGACGAGTTTCTGGAAGCCGGGGCGTTCGACAGCACCCGAACCGGAACGGCCGAGATCATCATCGATGGTTACAACCGATGCAAATCCCAACGCACGGGCAGAATCAGCGAGCGCATATTGGCGGCGCTGGCTTTCGGTATGCTCCACGACCTGAGTCATCGTCGACTGACGGACATACACGATGGCGCCGCGACCAAGGTGGTCAGACGTGATCTTCTGGCTCATTTGGGCCTCCCTGATCGTGTTGTGCCTGTTCGTTTCTCTCCTTGCCCAGCGCCTCCAGCAGGAGGTCCGCCAGAGCCGCTATCAACTCGTCGCGGCGAGCGCCGAGGAGGCTCTCGCACCACACCGGATCGCTCTCGAGTATCAATGGCAGCTGAACGCCCGGTCTTCTGTTCGCACGTTTCATCGCAATTGCCCTCCTTCATGAGGAAACTCGATGATCCGCCGATTGCCAATCGATGTTGGCGAGCGGACAGATTGGCGCGAAGTTCGTTGAGTGCCGACAGGCTCAGCTGCGGTGAACCAGGGGACATCGTCGAGCATATCGACGCATCCAGCATCCACGCCGGCAGTTCGCGAGAGAGCCCGCCCGGCACGTCAAGATGAACGAGCTGGTTGCCCCGGCGCCCGCTGCGTC
>NZ_JARESO010000202.1:0-2433 GCF_046030175.1 Paraburkholderia sp. RL17-373-BIF-A | reverse complement strand
GTAAGCGCTCAATCTGGCACACGCGGAACGCTTTGTCAAGTTGAAGTGATGTGCGACGAAGCCGTCAGAATGGAGGATCGTTGGGTTTTGGCGTATGACAGTCCGGCGCACGCTGTTCGAACAGTAGCGCGTGAAGCTGACATGCATAATGCTGACGGATGACATCGAGCATGTCGTCGAGCAACTCGAACACAGCGAGCGCCTGTTCGGGCGTCCAGTCGTCAGGCAGAACAAATGGCAAACCTTGCCGTCGGCCGGATGGCAGCAGGGGCGGGAGCTGTCAGAAATTTTGTGTGCTGAAACAGACCTATGCGTTGTTAGAGCTGTTAGCCGCGATGGGGTTTGCCCGAAGTTCCTGCTTCTGCTTCTATCACCGTGCACGTCTGTTGGTTGCTGACAGGCGTGCTGGCGCGCGTTGCGTCATCGCGGACACCTTCGCGCAACCCGTTGATACCGAATTTCTCGATAGTCTCTGCGAAATTGGCAATGATTTCAGTGCAAAGACGGCATACCTTTCATCCGATTGAATATTCCACGGGAATACTATGCCTGTTGTGACGGCGCAAACGTTCGCAAGAGCTTTCTTCGGAAAAAGTCCAATGAATCGGTCGTTCGCGGGCGGCACGCACGAAGCCTTCCGCTCGGGCACAAAGAGGAGACTGGACATTCCTAGGCTCAGCAGAGACGTCTTCAGGCACGTCACGACCAACGCCAAAGACAGCATGGCGAAGCGGGCGGGGGACTTCGATATTTCGTGCTCAAGGGGAACAGTGACTGCGACGATCACCCTGTTGACCGCTTTTATTGGACTGCTCATCGAGCGCGTTTGCAAGTGCGTCGTCAGCCAGCAGAAACAGGACGCCGTAAGACAGGCGGTAGTGGATCTTCATGAGAGAATCATCTTGGGAGACTTCCGGAATCTGCGCCCGGGTAATCGTTCTGTTTCGGTAGGACTGCAGCATGGTGGAGAGTTGAAGGTGTCGGAGGACACAGGATCGGACGGCAGCGTCCTCACCATTACGGTGGACACCGACATGGCCACCGAGTCTTTTGCTATCGAGGGCGGCACGCTCGAAGACCTCCGGGCAGTTCTGGAGCAGGAAATTGTCTGGCACCGGGCAGATCACCATCTGTACCTGTATGCGCTTCACCGCATCCCGATTGAGAGACGGAATTTTCTCCAAGGGACGGATGTGGACCTACGCGAGGTGGACCTGCGCGGAATGGATATGAGCGGGATGGATCTGACTTACCCGAAACTCAGTGAGGTAGACCTGAGTGGGGCGTACCTAAGCAGTGACAGACTGGGGGCCATGCTTGACGAGGCTAGAAGACAGCTGGCGCAACCAGAACCCGGGGGATACGTATGGGCTCGAGCGAACGGTCTCAGCGTGCTGCAGATACTGGATGCGGCCGAACGGCATGAAGAGTTGCGGGACAGAGCAAAGGCGGTGCGCCAGGCTTATCTGAATGCCCTTCCCGATTCGCTGAGGCAGTTTGTGACAGGAACCGCTGATGTCATGTACGGGAATGTGCTGTCTTATTTTCCGTTGCTTGCCAAGGATAGCGAGGTTTGCATCCTGCTGACCCCGGATGACTTTAAGAATGCGATGCGGGCGCCGTGGGAGCCGGGCGGGGAGTTCGGCAATGTGTGCGTTGCGGTAAACTGGAGTGGGAAGCCCGATGATCTGCCGTTGGATGGGCGCGGGGAGTTTTATCCAATGTTCAATCAGGCGCACCTTGCACAGTTCAGCGTACTGCGCCTCAAGAGCATCTCGCGGCTATCGGGTCAGTTGCAGGAGAAGCTCATGAGGTTCCTGCTTCCTCCAAAGTATGTCATGGAATACGTGCTGGGAAGCGCGAGCGGAACGAAGCAGAACTGGACGACTGCGAAGATCCAGGCGGATCTGAAGCGTTTCGTTCTGCCGCTGGTGGGGCATGAAGTCGATGATGCTGTCCTGCCCGAAACATTTTCGGGGGTGCGTTTTTCACAAGACGTCCTGGAGCAGCTTTTTGAGGAGGCTGAGGCAGTATTTGGTCCCATGACCAAGACGGAAAAGGCTTTTTTCCTCAGATCCCACGCGGCGTCATTGACGTACGCGAGCAGTTCCGGATTGTTTGGCTCGGGGAGCAATTCGCCGGAAGGGCTGCGTGTGTTGGCGGTCGCAATGCTCAATCATGCCGAGGATCTGGATCCCGATGTGAAGGGCTTTTCAAAAGTCGACCTAGCGGATTACAAGGGGCGACTCCTTGGGAAGGCGAAGAGCTACACGTGCACAGCGATACTTTCCAGCGACCTCAATTATGCGCTGCGGAACCAGATGCAGAAATGGGATCGGTTTAAGATGATATATCGCGCAGTCGTGCCTGCGAAGTGGGTAAGCAGGTCATAAATGGCTAGGTACCCGGCGTGGCCGGACGTGAGGCCGACGA
>NZ_JARESO010000201.1:0-2434 GCF_046030175.1 Paraburkholderia sp. RL17-373-BIF-A | reverse complement strand
TGCAGTGTTTTCGACTCGTTAAGAGTCGCATGATAAATCGAAAGCAGCAAACAATTACCGACCTTCATGGTTCTCCCAGAAATTTTAGCGTGGTTCAAACGTGCTGTTTCCGCTCAACCGGGAAATCTGTATCGAGGATTCTTCTATGAAGATCGACTACCGCTTGTGTCAAGGCTTCTTCTGTATGGCGGCTGCTGATGCTCTTGCACACCCGCTCAATGAGCAGTCCGATAAAAGCAGTCAGCAGGGTGATCGTCGCAGTCACTGTCCCACGTGAGCGCGAAACATTGAAGTCCCCCGCCCGTTTCCCCATGCTTTCTTCAGCGTTGGCCGTGACGTGCCGGAAGACCTCCCTGCCAAACGTGGGAGTGTCTTTTCCGTCCGCGCCCGGGCCGGAAGGTTTCGTGCGTCCCACCCGCGAACAGCTCATCAAATGAACTTTTACCGAAAAAAGCTCTTGCAAACGTTTGTGCAGTCACAACGGGCATGATGATCCTATTCTGTGATCGACGTAAGAGTCGCCCGGAAGACTCTCCGACATTCAAAGTTGCTTACTAGCGCCGGCCCGACACGAGTCCAGACCAGGTACGGGCACTCGGGCCGTACCCGGCAGAGCTCCGGGCACACAGACGCCAGACGCAATTCACGCGCCCGAAACCGAAAAGAGGCGTTCAGCTTGAACGATACGCAGTAGCCAAACGATACGCAGCATCCACACTATCGCGGGCGGCCTTCCGGTTCCCTTCAGGTAGCGCCCAGACTTGGCCGGAGAGCCTTGCCAAGGGCAGGGGTTGATCTTTGACGTCGAGTTCCTGAACCGCCGCCAGCACACCATCGAAGGCAGCCTGCCGGTTTTCTGAAGATAGAACCCAGATTTGGCTAGCGAGCGCGTCCAGGGACGCGCCTCGATCGGTCACGTAGAGTTCGCGAACAGCCGCTAGCACACCATCGAAGGCGGTCCACTGGGGCCCAGGAGGTAGGAAGATGATCCGGCCGACGAGTATATTCAGGAGCGTCTGCCGAGCGGCCCCATCGAGGTCGCGAACGGCCACCAGCAGACTCCCGAAGGCGGTCGACCGGTCTTCTTCAGGCAGTTGTGCGATCCGGTCGACGAGCGTCTTCAGGGGCGTCTCCCGCTCCCTTGCCGGAAGCAACTGGATGCGCTGGAGGAGTGCCGCGCCGTCGGGCTCCCACCGCTCCACGCGTGCTGCGCTATGTCGCAACGTATCGGGCGTGTGATGATGAACATCATCGCCCGCGAACGGTTGGTTAACGTTTTCCAGGCGCGCTCTTAAATCCTTAAGCGTCACACCGTCGATCGGCTCAAACTCATGAGCACCCAACGTAATCTTCAGCCGATTGAGCCCTGCATGAAGCTTATAGGAAACCGTCAGCTCTTGACCATCAACCTGCACGGAAACCGAGTCTGCACCTGGATTCGCCTGGATCTGCTCACGGAGGAGCTTGAGGGTTTCTTCGACAGCGGCTTTTTTCAGATCCATTTTGTGGGATTTGACAAGGGCATAAATCCCGAACGTCAGTATCGAAAGAACCAGGTCCCCGGCTCCTCCCGCATTACCGAACTTCGCCCCCCGCATGACCATATCCGCGAATCCGGTCTTTTCATCATGAAGACCAAACGTGTTGAAAACTCTCGAGAACGTATTCGTTGTGACTACTGGCATAGTGATAGTGTAGGTAGGCGATACTTCTGAATCAAGATAAGGCAACAGGGCACGCATGCGGGCTGATGAACCGTGGAAATCCAATCGCAAGGGCCAGGAGAACGCGCTCACATTGTCTGACCGCCCCCTGCGGAACACTTTTTAAAAATATCCTTTTCCGCCCCGATACAGGCCTGGTGGTAGTGGGAATCGAACCCGCATCCAGCTCTGAAAGTGGAACCGTGACATTGCCCAAGAATTTATATATTGACGCATGCGCCACCATCGGTCTTTCGTAAAAATGTCCATTTTTACTTTCCCGATTCGCTACTTTCCGCGCATATGCACATCGCTTCCAGGAATTTACTGGCGCTCCATCGCCAGGCCAGTCATCGCGTGCTAACGTAGCCCGGTTCTTCGCGCTCGCGCACCAAAAAAACCCTCCGGGGATGGAGGGCTGAGTTCATATCTGAGGGAGATATGAGGAGACGAGGCAATCACTAAAAATCACGGGGCGATGCATCATGCGTCGCTGGCAGCGATTCTATCGCGCGAAGATTAGCCTGTGATGAGCGCAGACAAGGGTGGAGAATGCCCATTCTGCATGTCGTGTGACAGCTGTGAACGGTTGACCTGATCGGCATTGGCTTTGTCCGGATGGGTACGAGTTCCCGTGCTGCGGACGCGACTATCCATTTTTAACGCAAACGCACCTACCAAACGAGTTCCACAGGTTCACGAGGTTGGCGATGAGGACACCTTCACCTGTA
>NZ_JARESO010000200.1:0-2439 GCF_046030175.1 Paraburkholderia sp. RL17-373-BIF-A | reverse complement strand
CACGCCGTCCATGCTGGAGAGCAGTCTTTCGATCTGCTGACCTTTGAAGTAATTGAGCTTCTCTTCTTCCTGCCCCGGCGAAGACACCAGTTGTCCACTAGGAAACAGGTCTTGAATGGTAGCAGTCTTGCGATGCGGTAGACCATGGTGGCGCAATACCTCCACGGCGTCGACCATGCGAGCACTTTCGACTTCAAGACCCACACCCTCTTTGCTTACCGTTTTGTTGACGGGAATCTCATTGTACATAAGCAAGGCCAGCATCTGGTTCGCCTCAGCCTCGTCCAGATTGCTGTAAAGCTCGCGCTTACAACCACCGAGCAACACCACTCCGCACAACAACAAGAGCCGCAATTTCATTGCATATTAACCAACTTGTTAATGGACTGCGTGATTGAGCCCGCCACCTTAGCAGTCAATTCCGTACCCACCATCATTTGGGTCAATTCGAATTGCGCTCCCAGGAGGGCATCCGGCGAATTCGTCGGACTCGGGCCGCCAAGCAAATCGGCAAATTGCTGCTGGGCAGTACTAGACGGCGTCGCAGCAGGCGACTGACTCACCGGCGCAAGGGCCGAGGAGATGTTGGCGATCGAAAAGATATCCATATCACAGCTCCCTATTGGGGTTGTTCCAACAACATACGCAAAACATCACAGTCCGTCGGCTCGAGGGTAGCAAGCCGCGCGGCGGCTGCCCGACGATGCCCCAAACCAAACAACAGCACGGACTCGGCGCGGGCCAATTGCAGAGGCTCGTCGATCATGTCAGGCAGCGCAGAAAGAATGTCGCGCATCTCGACGCGCAACCCATGGTTGACGGCAGCGAAGCCGGCTTCGACAACTAGACGCACGATAGAGGCCGATGAATCCATAATGCTCATCCAATTTTTGAGATAATGCCCATCATCATGTCTTTAACCGCCTTCAATACGGAACTCTCATAGCCGACCATCACCGAGTATCGATTCATCTCGAACTGCGCTTTAAGCATATTTTCTGGATTGTTAACAACATCCAACTTCATCGCCGCCTCGGCATCGTTAGCAATACGGGCGCTTTGATTGCCCATTTGGGCTGCAATGTTATCGAGGTTCATAGTTCTACCTGTTCGGTTACATACATGGACTACCCCAGTGCCGCAAGGCGCAGAGATGCCCGCTCCCCGGCATGCCAGTCATTCAATATAGCCAAGTGTTGGCGATGGAAAACTTTCGACGTCCGAAGCCAATCGTCTGACAACGCAAGAGGTAACGCTGGACGCGGACACGATGCTCTCCGACTCTTCCCCAATGAAACGATTATCGCGCGCACCGCCGTCGCACTCCATCAGGTCATGGCCTGAATTAGCTGCCACTCTGATGACAACGATGCCAGACCACCTCGATGACGCGCTGCGCTGCCATACAGGCTAACTGTTGCCGGCCAAGCGCTGCTAACTGTGCGGCCTGTTGCGGCTCACGTTGTCGCCGACAGAGTCCAGCAATGGCGTCCTCCAATATCAGTTGCAGTTCGCACCGCACCCGGCCCAAGGTATCAGCGGCCAAGCGATCTTCGAGGTCGGTTATCGTGTACATTCAAGACTCCAATATCAGTGTCGTAATGGCAAGAATATCAGCCGTTGACCATCAATGAGTGAAACGCCCGCAGCACTGATGTCCACGATCCGCGTCCCGCTTAACGCGGAACTACCGACCGTCAACCGCATGCCGTTCGCCAGCTCCAGAAACGGGGAATTCGCATTACCACCGACAATGGAAATCGCCGCCGGAAAGTAATCGGTGGACCGCACAGCGGCGGCAGTTGCGCTGACAAAGCGCATAGGCGTGGGCGATCCAACTTGGATGTTCCATGAGGCCACGAGGCTCGTCAGCGCTTCCAACCGCTCTGGCTCGAATTGTCCGGACAGCATCCAGCCTCGCTCGCTACGTACGGCGCTGACGCCTGTCAGCAAGTTAGCTATCCGCAATTTTGATAACAACTGGCCCAATTCATCTGCAGTGCGGTTGGAAATCTGCCAATCACGCAACCCGGGAATTTTGTCCAGAGCATCGACTAATTCAGGGAATAGCGCATCGTTTCGCACGGGACCATCGATGCTAACCAGACCATCAGCGCTTAACATCAAAAGAACGTCGTTATATCCATAGTTGGCCAATAGAGCGCGGACGGAGCGCTTCAGGTCCTCGTCACAGACCATCTCCTGCTGTAGTCGCACGCCGTCTGCGCGAAGTTTCTCGATGAGCGCGCTCAATTTGTCTAAGTCGTGGCAGCGCCCCGAAAGCATCAATGTCTTGTCATCAAGCCAACGTGCATCCAATTGAGGCTCTACGCGCACAAAACTCGAGAGCAACTCACGTGACGTTGGGCGACGGTCCGACGGCGGGGTATGGTGCAATAGACGCGCCCCGTCATCTGCAAACCAATACAACGCAGGAAT
>NZ_JARESO010000199.1:0-2471 GCF_046030175.1 Paraburkholderia sp. RL17-373-BIF-A | reverse complement strand
TGCAGTGCTTCTGGCGCAATACTCCAGACTCGCACAGCCAAGACAGTGGCGCCCGTCGGAGCCTGGTTTAAAGGACTTCAGTGCAATGCTGATGCGCCTTGATTGTCTGGAAGCCGACCTCAGACGCGAGCGAGATCGGCGAGAACAGGCAGCTGCCCGAGGTTCGGCCGAGTGCATCTTGTCTTCGATCGACGCCTGCATTGAGTTCTTGAACGGACAATGCAAGGCCATGCGCAAAATCATCGACCTTCACATTGTCGCCAACGACACGCTGAACAAGAGCGTCGTGCGTCTTCGCACAATTCCTGCTGTCGGCGAAAAAACGGCGATGCGCATGGCCGCCATCCTTACCGAAAACAGCTTCCACAGCGGCAAGGAAGCGGCCGCGTACCTCGGACTCGTGCCGATCAAGTGCGAGTCGGGTAGTAGCGTGAGAGGTCGCTCACGCCTTTCCAAAGCCGGCAATCCAAGGGTGCGAGCCTCTTTGTATATGGCAGCGGTCGTAGCGAAGAAGATTGATCCGGACATCAAGGACTTTTACGAGCGGCTCTGCGCCCAAGGAAAGACCAGGATGTCGGCGCTCGGTGCCTGCATGCGAAAACTCGTGCATCTATGCCATGGCGTGCTCAAATCCGGTCACGATTATGTGCGCCCTGAGGCACGATCGTCTTGACGTTCAAGACGGTATCTACATCGCGACCGACGAAGGATGGTTATATCTTGCCGGCCTGAAGGACCTGTACAGCGGCGAAATCGTTGGCTATGCGATGAGCGAACGCATGACGAAAGACTTGGTGATGCAGGCGCTGTTTCGCGCCGTCTCAAGCCGACGCCCGAAGCCCGGCCTGATTCAGCACACCGACCGCGGCTCGCAATATTGCGCACGGGCTTACCAAAAGCTCGTCAGGCAGTTCGGCATGCGCGCATCGATGAGTCGCCGCGGCAACTGCTACGATAACGCGCCGATCGAATCTTTCCGGGATTCTCTAAAGAGCGAACTGATCTATCATCAGCGATTCGTCACGCGGGAGCGGGCCAGACTCGCCATCAGCGAGTACATCGAAATGTTTTACAACCGGCAGCGCACGCAGGCCCGTCCCGGCTACCTGTCGCCTGCCGCATATACGCAGCGATTCTACCTGGATCGTGCTGCGGCTTAACGCGTTGGCCTCCACCGATTCCGACCGACCTCAGCTTTGCCTTGCTGCACCAAAGGGCGAGTCGCTTCGAAAGCCCGCTCCAAAGCCTCAAACAAATGAGGTCGTACTCGACGAAAGTTGATCCAAAAACCTAGAATCGACCCCGCGCAACATCGAACCTGCC
This sequence comes from Paraburkholderia sp. RL17-373-BIF-A, assembly GCF_046030175.1. NCBI lineage: Bacteria > Pseudomonadati > Pseudomonadota > Betaproteobacteria > Burkholderiales > Burkholderiaceae > Paraburkholderia > Paraburkholderia sp. RL17-373-BIF-A. The sequence continues at coordinate 1,148 of NZ_JARESO010000199.1, read as the reverse complement.
GAATCGGTCGCGTTCCCGAAATCGGCGGTCACGTTCGCCGAAATACGCAATTGGGATAGAATCTTCGGGTAGCGGGATTTTACGTAAAGAGGTCGACCATGCTCAATGCAGTCTCGTCTCTGCAAGCGCTGGGTTCGGCAGCAGCTTCGATTTTTTCATCTGTTGCCGTGCTCTTCGGTTATTGGGCATTTCACTTGCCAAAACCGTGGACAAAGGCTGATTTCCTCCTCGCTGCTTTGCCGTCGGTGAGTCTTGTTCTTTTCGGCGCCGCGTTTTGGCTCGCGATGGGCCTAGACCCGCGTAACAGTCACGTAGTCATACACACAGTCAGGCGCCTATTTCTGGGTGGTGTACTCTTCACATGCCTCGGGATTGCCCTGATCACCATGAACCTGCACTGAGATCGCTACCTCCAACGGGTCCAGTGCAACTTCGACTTGAAGGACGGAGAGATAGTGTGGGGTTGACCCTGTAATTCAAGACACTCGGACATCGCTAAGTAATGGTGCAGCGGTTCGGCGCAACTCCCGGGGGGAAGGATACTTCAGTGCCTTGTGCGGAGTGCGTTCGTTGTAATATTCGTATGCTGTCCACGAACGACGCCACTCAGGCGTGCTCTGAGACGTATATTGTGTGATAGCGAGAAAGGTCAGCGGAAATCGGCGGGTATCTTGCCACGGCAACAGCGCCTCGTCGTCGACAAAGTTGCCGTTCTGGAAATAACGGATCTGCTTGGCCACTGCCCATGCAGATAGGTCAGCGCGTTGCCGAGTAAACTTTGGGGCACGACGCTGGACGACTGTGCGAGCATCAGTTTTTCGATGGCATCGAGTACTTGTGCACTGGGCAGGTTCAATGGATTGTTGCAACGCCCTCCTATTAATATCGAATGAGGGAGGGTTAACGAATGGCACAAATGGGACGGGCTGGGTTGCCGCCAGAAGACAAGTCAGGGGTTTTGCGGCGGTGGCGGGCAGGCGAATCGTTTCTTGACATCGGGAAAGCGCCAGGCAAGCCAGCAGGCTTCTATGGCGTGATCCGACCATACGGAGAGTACACCCCTGTGGCTCGTAAGCGGTCGGTAAGCGCCTCACGACGGCCATTCTCGACGCCGGGGTGGCCGCTGGGTAATTTGGTGCCGACCAAAT
>NZ_JARESO010000198.1:0-2473 GCF_046030175.1 Paraburkholderia sp. RL17-373-BIF-A | reverse complement strand
GTAAGCGGCTCGCCTGGGCCATTCGTCCATTCGCTTCCGCGTGAGGCATGATGGTCATCAGGACCTGCCCGGTCAGGTAGCGGGAGCCGGTGGACTTGCTGGCTTGCGCAGCTTGTCGGTCACACGCCAAGGCAGGAGTTCGTCAATACGATTGATTTTGTGGTCAGCGATGTGAGTTAGCACATAGTCCAGGTAGGCACGCGGATCGATGTCATTCAATGTGCAAGTGCCGATCAGCGAGTACATCGCGGCTGCCCGTTCGCCGCCACTGTCGGAGCCAGCAAATAAAAAATTCTTCCGACCCAGGCTCACACAACGCAGCGCATTTTCGGCGATGTTGTTGTCGATCTCGAGCGTACCGTCTTCGCAATACAACGTCAGTGCGGCCCACTGATTGAGCGAGTAGTTGATCGCTTTGGCTGTATCGGACTTCGACGACAGCGTGTTGAGCTTCGCCCTGAGCCACGCTTCATAGGCTTGAAGCAGTGGCCTGGCTTTCTCCTGCCGTATTCGCCGCCGTTCGGCCGCCGGCTTGCCGCGTATGGTGGCTTCGATGCTGTACAGCTCGCCGATATAGTTGAGCGCCTTTTGCGTCGTGTCAGACGGCGTGCGCACGTGAATGTCGTAGAACTTTCTCCTGGCGTGGGCATGACACGCCGCCTCACGTATATGGCCACCGCAGAACAACTCGTCGAACCCCGCGTAGGCGTCTGCCTGCAGGATCCCCTTGAAGCCGGCGAGATGGGTTTGAGGGTGGATACCTTGCCGATTGGGCGAGTAAGCGAACCAGACTGAGGCCGGTTCCATTAAACCCGAGCGGTGATCGTCTCGCACGTAGACCCACAGCCGGCCGGTACGCGTTTTCCTGTTGCCCGGTGCAAGCACCGGGATCGGCGTGTCGTCCGCATGCAGCTTTGTGGCGGCCGTCGTATAGCGGCGCAGCGCCTCTATCAGAGGCTCGAACAACGCCTCGCACTGGCCGACCCAGCGGCCCGTGCTGGCCCGGTCCAGCGCCACGCCGTCGCGCGCCGCGATCGCCGATTGCCGATACAAGGGCTGGTGGTCTGCGTACTTCGCGACCAGAATGTCCGCCAGCAGGCTCGGATGCGCGATGCTCCGCCCGATCGGCAGGCCCGGCATGGGCGGCTGTGTGATGGTGCTGCAGCATGGGCAAACCAGTTTGCGCCGGATCGTGCGAATGACCCTGAACGCCGCTGCGACGCGGCCGAGTTGTTCGGACACATCCTCGCCAAGCGTCTGCATCGGTTGACCGCAGTCCGGGCAACTCGACTCGTACTCGAGTACGTGATCCTCGCGCGGCAGATGCGCAGGAAGCGCTTGTCTTGATGCCGCAACGCTCGTCGCCGCACTTGAGGCGCACGCGTTTGCACCGTGGGCCTGCGCGCGCTGCACATCCGCTACGCCGCGCCCGGCAGCCAGATCCTCGAGTTGAGTCTCGAGCGTCTCGATCTGCCGCTGCAACTGCTCGGACTTGCGACCGAACTGCATGCGCCTGAGCTTGTCGATCTGTGCCTTGAGCTGCTCGATCTCGACATCCCGTTCGGCAAGCATGCTACGGGCCTCGACCAGCAGGGCCTTCAGGAGTTCGACATCGTCAGGAAGATCGGCGCCGTTCGACATGCGCCTTAGTTTACGAGTCTACCGCGCGGTTTACAACATCGATAACGCGACGGTGCGACGGGGCTGTCTCCAATCGATGCCCTCAAGAAGCATCGACAGTTGTGCAGAGCTCAGATGGACCTTGCCACTGTCGGCCTGGGGCCAGATAAAGCGGCCTCGTTCAAGCCGCTTTGCGAGAAGCCAGATTCCGTCCTCGGTTGCCCAAAGGATCTTCACCAGATCGCCGCGACGGCCCCGGAAGATGTAGACGTTGCCGCCCAACGGATTCTCTTCGAGCGCTGTTTGCACCTTTGCGGCTAGCCCCTGAAACCCCGCGCGCATATCGGTGACGCCCGCAGCGATCCAGATTCGCGTACCTGCCGGGAGGGAAATCATGACCGCAGACTCCCCAGCACGATCCGCAAGATATCGCCATCGACCAGGCCGTCCACCTTGACTACCGCGCGACCGATCCGGATCTCGATCGTGCCGGCAGTTGCTACAGGCTTCGTGTCCTGCGCTCGAGCTTCTACCAGAGATGATGCAGCGACCTCCGCTGGCGTGTCGCTTACCAGCACGACCGGGATGAGCCCAGCAGACTGAGCTTGCTGCTCGGCCAGATATCGCCGCCGCCAGGTGAACAGCATGTTCGCATTGATGCCGTTCTCGCGCGCCAGTTTCGCGACTGATACGCCGGGCTCGCAAGCCGCTGCCGCCAGTCGCTCACGAAGCTCCCGGGCGTAATTCGGGCGGCCCATCCGGGTACCCGGCTTCTTCTCTTCAGACTGTGACAAAGTGATGCCCATCAGTTCGGAAATGATGGGCATCACTTTGGTGTCTATCTCAGTCACCG
>NZ_JARESO010000197.1:0-2493 GCF_046030175.1 Paraburkholderia sp. RL17-373-BIF-A | reverse complement strand
AGATCTGAATAATCGCATCAGGTGCCGACGCTACTGCGTAGCGGTAGCCAGCCTCCTTGCCGACGGCTCGACTGAGGTCGGTCGTCGCAATGTCCGGCTCGAATCGGCCGACGACGGACGCAGTGTGCTGCTGGTCGATCTGGATTTGCGCCGACCGGGTATCCCACGTGAATACTGCATCGAGATCACCGCCGGCGAACTGATCGCGTTGATACGCGCCTAGGGAACCGAACGCGCCGCAAACATGAATGGCAACGCCGTGCAGTCACCGACTTGCTGATATGCCGCCTGTGGCCTGATTCACGAACCCGCGTATCCGGTACGCGAATTACTATTTACAGTGGCTTTCTACCGGCATCATGGCTTCATCGCTCTGTCCGACTGGTTGCCTACACTGTTATTGCCACTGTAACCGTCCAACCATCCCGCCGCTCTCGGCCGCCTACGCCATGAGTCAACCGAATCGCTGCGCGGCCCGTTTAGTGGACATGGTCACGAAGAACCTTCTCCGCGACCATCAACTCGCACGGGGACAATCGAAATGAAGAAAATATTCGTTATACTAATCGCTGGACTGTTCGCAACGGCCGCCTTTGCAAAAGCCGCGGCACCGAAACGCGCAACGTCAGCCACCTCCGCCGGCCATGCAAAGAAGCTGCATCACAAGTCTACGCACACGGCGGCGGCTACCAAGCCCGCCGTGGCGCACTAGAAAAATCGCGACGGGGAAAGTGCGAGGGCGCGAGGGCTGACGGCCCATAAAAGAAGGCCGCGCCGTTCTGGCGACGCTTGCCGGAACGGTGCCAGCCTCACATTCAGCGTGCGGGCTGGGGATGGAAAGTCGCGTGCGGGTTTTCCGGCGTGGTTCATTTTGGGCTATTTCTCCGTTACACCCGAAATTGGCCGAGCCCCTCTGGCGAAGGGACTGGCGGATTCGAGTGTAACGCCGGGTTGAACCACGCCAGGGTGTGGCATTGATGAACAGCGCCTTCAGGTCGCCGCGCGGACAATATAGGCTGATCTGTCCGCGCCGTTTCAGGCCGCGGTTATATTCGCGCGCATTGGTGACACGGTAGCCCGGCTTCTCGCGCTCGCGCGCCTCGCCGCTCTGCAGTTTCGTCTTGTCCGCCATGGGAAGCCCGTCGTTCTTCACGACACCACTTTTACTCCCACGCCTTCCCTTGCGCCATCAGACGTGTCCTAGTCGCGCTTGGTCTTCCGAACAAAGCCAAAGGGAACCTCGCCGTCAGCCGCTGAACAGTTCTATTCCTTGGTCATATAAGGCATCCTAACAATATCTCTTCGGTTCGCCGTCCCGTTCTTATCGCGACAAAACCGAATTGTCTCAGGGCATCGGCCCTCAGGTCATGCTCCATCTCGCAGGTAACGCTGCGTAATAGATCGTCTCGAACCGTTTGTCATTCTTCATCTGGTCTTTCAGCTTACCTTGCAGCATGCCGGACAGGATCGCCGTGCACGTGAAGGCGTTCCCCTTCCCAAGGAGTCTCCCCCTGTAATCCGCCAGATTGTCCTTTGAAAAGCCCTCGACACCAGGATCCAGTTCATCCGCATGATTGAGCATGGCGACCGCCAGCACCCGCAGCCCTTCCGGCGAATCCAACTCCCTGCCAAACATTCTGGAACTGCTCGCGTACGACAGTGAGGCCGCATGCGATCTTAGAAAAAAAGCCTTCTCAGCGTCATTCATTGGACCATGTACTGCTTCGGCCTCCGCAAAGAGCCGTTTCAGCAGGTCTTCCGAAAAACGCGCTTCCGAGAAATCATCGTACGAGACGTAATCATCATGAGCATGCCCCACCAGCGGCAGAACAAACCCCTTCAGCTCTGCCTGGATCTGCGGCGTTGTCCAATCCTCCTTCGCTCCGCTAGCGGCGCCCAGCATGTATCCCTGGACATAAGCCTGAGGAAGCAGCGATCTGGCGATCTTCTCCAGCGAGTGAATCGATAGTCGCGAGATACTTTTGGAGTGCAATACGGGGAATTGGGCAAGGTGCGCCTGATTGAACAAGGGATAGTACTCCGAGCGTGCGATCTGCTCTACCTTATCAGGCTTGCGGCTCCAGTCGGCAGCCACGAATACATGGCCGAACTCTTCGCCCGGTTCCCCAGGGGCCCTCATAGCCTTCTTAAGGTCATCATCGGTCATCGGGATGCAGACCTCCTTTTCCCTGGCAAGCAACGGAAAATAGGATAGTTCCGGCGCAGCCATGAGACCAGTGTTGTCCTTCTCAAACTGGATCAGGTTCTCGGGAAGTACCTCCAGGTAAGTCTTGCGCACCTGCTTTGCCTTGTCCCGCAGTTCTTCATGCTGTTCGGCCGCAACCAGCATCTGCAGCAGGCTGAAGCTGTTCGCACGAGCCCACGCATATCCCGCGGGTGCCGGTTGTCCCAGCTGTGCTTGAGCATGGTCGAGCAGGGTCCCCAGTCCATGCGAGGACCAGCCCTCCACCGGGAAGGGAGCGTCCTGATAGA